>CAMAWV010000001.1 GCA_945862075.1 Rickettsia typhi
TTAGCATATTCCATAGCATTCAACACTTGATCGCAAATAAAATAGCCCAAATCTTGCAAGGCTTGATAAATAGTTTTGATAGTTTTGCCTTGGTTGTGGTTTTTTAAATTTTTAACATTTTCTAAAAAAATTACCGCTGGTTTTTTATGCTCTAAAATTCTTACAATTTCAAAAAAAACATTGCCTCGAGCATCGTTAAAACCATGTCGATAACCAGCAATAGAAAAAGGCTGGCACGGAAAGCCACCCACCAAAATATTGGCATCAGGAATTTGTTTTTCAGATACTAAAGCAAGATCGGCCAAATGCAAATGCTGTTGTTTGCAAGAAAAATTATGATGAAAAGTTATTTGGCAATTTTTATCAAAATCATTAGAAAAAACACAGTTAAAACCAGCCTGCTCAAAGCCAATTTTTATGCCACCAACCCCCGCAAATAAGTCGATGAAGTTAGTGTTTAAGGTTTTGTTAGAATTTGGCAGATTATTAAAACTGGCAAATAAATTTTCTGGCATATTTTTGATGTTTTCGATATTATACCAATTCCCATCTTTAAATAATCACATAACAAAATAGTTTTAATTTTAAATTTAGTTTTAAAACCAACGGTTTATCTAGATAAATCAAGGTTTTAAACTAAAAATTAAAATTAATAAATAGGAAGTTATTTTGATTATTTAAAGATGGGAATTGGTATTACATCATAACTTATAAAGTAAAATACTACAAAATAAATTTAGTAAGATCATTTTTAGTATTGATTAAATCTCCCAAATGCTGTTCAACATAATTTTTATCTATGGTTACAATTGAGTTTTGAGGCATCTCGCAAGCTTCAAAACTAACATCTTCCAAGATTTTTTCTAGCAAAGTATGAAGTCTTCTGGCTCCGATATTTTCTACTTCGTTATTTAGTTTAAAGGCAATTTTGGCAATTTCGTTTAAACCGCATTCGGTAAAATTAATAATGAGATTTTCTACCGCAAGCAAGGCTTGATATTGCTTAATTAAGCTCGATTCTGGTTCGGTTAAAATACTTAACAAATCGCCTTCTGTTAAAGGCTGCATTTGCACTCTAATAGGAAATCTACCTTGCAACTCGGGCAATAAATCAGAAGGTTTTGCCAAATGAAAAGCTCCAGAAGCAATAAATAAAATATGATCGGTGCTAATTGATCCGTATTTAGTATTAATATCGGTTCCTTCAACAATTGGTAATAAATCTCTTTGCACTCCTTCTCGAGAAACATCGGTAGATCGACTAGATTTAGCACAGATTTTATCTATTTCGTCAAGAAATACAATACCATCGTTTTCAACTAATTTTATAGCTTCAGCAATTATTTTTTCGTTGTCGATGAGTTTTATTGATTCATCTTCTATCAGAGCTTTTAAAGCATCTGGCACCAACATTTTAACTTTTTTAGTTTTTTCGCCACCCATTGCTTTACCAAGCATTTCGCCAATATTTATCATGCCGATTTGCCCACCTGGAATATCAAAACTATTAGTAAAATTATTTGCTGTAGAATTATCGGCAATTTCTATTTCAATTTCTTTATTATCAAGTGAGCCATTTTCGATAAGATGTAAAAATTTTTCTTGAGTTTCTGATGAGGCAGTTTCGCCAACCAAAATTTTAAGCATTTTTTGTTTAGCATTTTTGGTAGCTAATTGATGTTGTTGTTTTTTAGCCCTATTTTTGCCATCTTTGATAGCCACTTCAACCAAATCACGCACAATAGAATCAACATCTCGACCAACATAACCAACTTCAGTAAATTTAGTAGCCTCTACTTTTAAAAAAGGTGCATTGGTAATTTTAGCTAATCTACGAGCTATCTCGGTTTTACCAACACCTGTGGGACCTATCATTAAAATATTTTTAGGCGAAATATCATTGCATAAAGGTGGAGCAACTTTTTTTCTGCGTAAACGATTGCGTAAAGCAATGGCAACCGATTTTTTTGCCTGCTCCTGCCCAACAATAAAACGATTAAGCTCGGCAATTATTTGTTTTGGAGTAAGATTAACATTATTCATTAGATATTTTATTTGATTTTTCTTGGTTATAACTAGCAAAATTTAGCCATATAACTGCCATAAAAACTGCTAGTGAGGTAAAAATTATAATTAACAAAGTTTTAAACATAAACTTTAATTAAAAAAATCACCCATTTTTTTAAAAATACTTTCAGCTTTTTGATGATTATTTTTACTTAATAAATTATCAAATTGTTGCAAAACTAATTTTTCTTCGGCATTGAGTTTAGTTGGTGTCACTAAATTGATTTGCACAAACATATCACCTCTTCTGCCTCCGCTGTTTAAAACACTCATTCCTTTGGCTTTTAAACGAAATTGAGTATTGTTTTGAGTATATTCTGGAATATTTAAAGTGGTTCTAGTGCCGTCGATTGTTGGCACATCAACGCTTCCGCCCAAAGTAGCGGTAGTAAAAAGTAGCGGTAACTCTAGGTAAAGATCGTTATCTTTACGTACAAAATATTTATGTTTTTGAACCGAAATATAAACATATAGATCGCCAGGTTTACCGCCCCTAATGCCCGCTTCACCTTCTTTGTTTAAACGAATGCGGTTACCATCTTCAACTCCTGCGGGAATTTTTACTGCTAGAGTTTTTTCTTTATTGATCCGACCGCTACCATGACATTTTTTACATGGGTTTTTAATGATAGTGCCCGCCCCTTTACAAGTATGACAGGTTTTTTCAACAATATAAAAGCCTTGTTGCGATCTGATTTTACCAGTTCCGTTACAAGTATGACAAGTTTGTGGCTTAGAATTTTCTGCCGCACCACTACCATCACAAGCATCGCAAGTGCTAGCAATAGCAAAGGTAATTTTCTGCTCAACTCCCAAGAAAGCCTCTTCTAGTGAAATAGTGAGATTATATCGCACATCGGAGCCATGATTTGATTTTTTGGCAGAAGATGCATCGGAAAACATATCGCCAAAATTACTAAATATATCATTAAAATCAAAGCCCTCAAAACCGCCTCTGCCACCACTAAAACCACTAGAAAAGTTATTGTTATTATCTTGATGACCATATTTATCGTAATGAGCTTTTTTATCTGGATCTTTTAAAGTTTCGTAAGCTTCGGTTGCTTCTTTAAATTTTTTTTCAGCTTCTTTATTGTTTGGATTTCGATCTGGATGATATTGCATTGCCAATTTACGATAGGCTTTTTTAATATCTTCAAGAGAGGCTGTTTTGCTGATGCCAAGAACTTGGTAGCAATCTGTTTTACTCATAATTTAAATTTTGTTTTTAATTTTAAAAATTGTTACACCATGCAACAGTTTTTTATTTTATCAAGTTTAGCAAAAATATAAGATTTTATCTTTTAAAATACAATCATTTTTTTTGATGAAAATCAGTATAAGAAAATGTTAAATAAATTTTAAGAACTTTTGCATTGAGAATTAATCTAGGGTATAACTTTGTTGCCAATTTTCGTAATCGACAAAATTTGGCTGATTTTCTTTTAATAACACAAAATTTTCTATTGCCAAAACATCCATTTCGGTACGCATAAAACATTGATAAGAATCTTGCGGAGAGCAAACTATTGGCTCGCCTCTCACATTAAAAGAAGTATTAATTAAAACTGGGCAATTGGTTTTTTGATAAAATTGCTGTAATAAAGCATAAAATTTAGGGTTGGTTTTTTGATGAACAGTTTGAATTCTGGCAGAATAATCGATATGAGTTACCGCAGGAATGCTTGATTTAACAATATTTAATTTTGCTATACCAAATAAATTTTTTTGCTCTTCACTAATTGGCAAACAATGTTTTGGTAAAACCGAAGCAACCATTAACATATAAGGACTGTCAATATCTGGAATATCAAAATATTCAGTGAGATATTCTCTTAAAATTGCAGGAGCGAAAGGGCGAAAAGATTCGCGATATTTAATTTTTAAATTCATAATTGATTGCATTTTTTGGCTTCTGGCATCGCCAATAATACTTCTGGCACCAAGTGCTCTTGGACCGAATTCTGATCGACCCTGATGCCAACCAACTACTTTTTCTTGACAGAGTAAATCGGTTAAATAATTATTAAACTGCCCCTGATCGTTAAAATATAAATAATTTGCTCCAATGCTATCGAGATATTGCTTTACTTCGTTATTAGTATAACCTTTACCAAGATAAGAGCCTTGCATACTATCGCTATTTGCTTGCGCTTCTCGTTGATTGTTAAGATGATTGTAATAAATAGCATATGCCACACCAAGTGCACCGCCAGCATCGCCAGAAGCTGGTTGAAGCCAAATATTTTGAAAGATTTTTTCTTTTAATAACTTGCCGTTAGCTACACAATTTAAAGCCACCCCACCCGACATAGTAAGATTTTGTGAACCTGTAATTTTTTGAGCGGTTTTTGCCAATTTGATAACAACTTCTTCGGTTACATCTTGTAAAGATCTGGCTAAATCCATTTCGAATTGAGTTATTTCGGCTTCTGGTTTTCTAGGTTTTTTATCAAATAATTTATTAAAATGTTTGTTGGTCATAGTTAAGCCAACGGTATAATTAAAATATTTCATGTTCAGCCGAAACGAACCATCTGGCTTAATATCGATTAAATTATTTTTAATAACATCAACATAAATTGGCTTGCCATAAGGAGCCAAGCCCATAACTTTATATTCGCCAGAATTAACTTTAAAACCAGTAAAATAAGTAATTGCCGAATAAAGCAAGCCAAGAGAATGTGGAAAATGAATTTCTTGTAAAAAATCAATTTTATTATTTTTGCCATAACCAATTGAAGTAGTAACCCACTCGCCTACACCATCCATGGTAAGAATTGCCGATTCTTGATAAGGAGAAGGGTAAAAACAACTGCCAGCATGCGATAAATGATGTTCGGCAAATAATAATTTACTTGCTATAATTTTTTTTGCTTCTACCAAAGACACCTGTTGCTCTGCTACATATAAAGAAGCAAGCTCTTTAATAAGGGTATTTTTTAAAAATAATTTTTCTTTCAACCAGCTAGGCATTGCCATAAGAAAAGATTTAAAACCAAATGGAGCTTCTGCCAAATAGGTTTCAAGCAATCTTTCAAATTTTAAAAATGGTTTATCGTAAAATCCAATATAATCAACTTCACTAAATTTGATGCCAGCTTCTTGCAAGCAATATTTTAAAGCCTCTATTGGAAATGCACTATCGTGTTTCTTTCGAGTAAACCTTTCTTCTTGAGAAGCCGAAATAATATTTTGATTATGCAATAAAGCAACCGCAGAATCGTGATAATAAGCAGAAATACCAAGAATATAAGACATGTTTTTTATTTGTTTTTGTTAAGCCAATTAAAAATTTTATCGGCAACAAATTCATGACCTTGCCGATTCCAGTGGTTGCCTTGTTGCGGAAAGCGAAAATCATTTTTTAAATTAATGAAAGTAATATTTTGTTGTTTTAAAAATTTTTCTAAATCATCATCAGAATCAATAATACCAACAATAAATTGAGTATTTTTTGCTTGTAAAAATTGATTGATATTTTTTAAAATTGCCCAAGTTGGATCTGGTAAAGATCTTTTTTTAGCAAGGTTATGTTGTGCTCGATAAAATAATTTAGCTAACCATTGAACCACATGCGATTTTGCTAAAACAGGGTGATTAGAAGCAAAATTTAGCATTTTATAATTGCCAGAAATTGGTACTGGCACACCTTGCAATAAAAGCTCGCCTGCATTATTTTGCAAAAAGTACGGTTTATAATAACCGCCATAAACAACGTTGTTTCTATTGTCATAATAATCGTTGGCACAAAAAATAAGAAAAACTTTTTGTGGCTTAATTTTATCGTAAAATTGTTGCAAAAGCAAAAATTCTTGGCCGGTTCCGTAGCCACTAACTCCCAGATTATAAATTGCATATTGTTGTTGTAATTTTTTTTGTAATAAAGAAGTAAAGATTTTTTCATTTTCTACATCGTAGCCCCAAACAAAAGAATCGCCTAAAAACATTAGAGCAGGGCTATTTGGATGATTATTTGCATCGCGAAAACCCTGATTGTTATGTGAAACAGTAATTTCTTGACTGCCTATAAATTTTTGTTGTAGATTTGGCTTTGGAAACCAACCTAAAGTTTGATGATGATTATAAGATAAATTTCGTTCATCTTGCTTTAAAGAAAAGGGTAAAATTTTTCTTACAGCAAATTCGCAAATAAGCAGAGAGAAGAAGGTTACAATTAATAGCAAAAATAAATTAACAATGAGAGATTTTATTTTATGGTAATTTAACATGGTGGTGTAAAATAAAGGTTAAAATAAAGTGTAAATAAAAGGGGCAACAGCAGATCCTTGGGCAAAAACCAACAACACTCCTAGCAATAACATAACTAAAATTATTGGCAACAACCAAAATTTTTTACGCGCTTTTAAAAAACTCCATAATTCTTGTAAGAAAGACATATTAAAACTGATTAATCATTGAGCCGGGCTGGATTTTACGTGCAATAAAATAACTATTAGAATTTGGTTGTAATTTTTTTTGTAATAAATCTTTACCAAATAATTTTAAAAAAAATCCTATTGGCACAAACAAAACAAAAAACAATAAAAACATAATAATAGTAGAGTTTATTTTACCAACGAAATTACCAAAAATAATCCAATAATCGATAATTTTCGTTTTAACAAAAAAAGCAGGAGAAAAAGAAGATATAACAAAAAAGATAAAAGCAACAAGCCAAAACAAATAGTGAAACTTAATGGCAAAAAAAATAAAAATGGCAGACCAAATATAGCCAAAAACCATAGAGTTATATTTTGCTTGAGTTTTTTTGTTATTTTCGTTGCTATTATGATGATTAAGCATAGAAAAAATATTTAAAAATTATATGATATCTGTAAAAACAGATTAGTCAGCAAAAAATTTTATTATGATTTTTGATAAATACAAGTGTAATTTTATAAAATAAGTAAAAATAGCATTTTTTCTTAAAAATATAGTTGCATTTAAATGCTAACTTTATTAGTATTGATAACAATGATAACATCACCAAATTTTGTATTACAATGCTTGATAATCACTCAAAAACAACAAATTGGCACCCTGCTTCGTGGAGAAACTTTCCTATTAAGCAACAGCCAACCTACCAAAATTTAGCTCATTTAACACAAGTAGAGCAAGAATTATCTAGCTTTCCCCCTTTGGTTTCGTGCGACGAAATTCATCAACTACAACAACAACTTATTTTGGTTGAAAAAGGAGAGGCTTTTTTATTGCAAGGCGGCGATTGCGCCGAGAGTTTTTTAGAATTTTCTGCCAATAACCTAAAAAACTATTTTCGCACCATTATGCAAATGACTGTTGCTTTAATGTATGGCCTAAAAAAACCCGTTGTTAAGGTTGGTAGAATAGCAGGTCAGTATGCTAAACCCAGATCAACCGATAATGAAACTATCCATAACCAAACTTTTCCTGCTTATCGTGGCGACATTATTAATAGTATCGATTTTAATTCCGATGCACGAAATGCCAATCCTTCTAGGTTAATTCAAGCTTATTTTTATTCTGCTGCTTCGCTTAATTTTTTACGATCTTTAGCTCTTGGTGGCTATGGTAACCTAGAAAAAATCAATCAATGGAATCAAGAATTCAACCATGCTTTAAATAGTCAACAAAATATTAATCATATCACCGATAAAATTAATGATATTTTAAATTTTTTAAATTCCTGCGGCATTAAATACAGCGAAATTCCACAATTTACTACAGCTAGTTTTTTTACCTCTCACGAATCCCTCTTACTAAACTACGAACAATGTTTTACACGTTTTGTTGCCGAACACAACAAATTTTATAATCTTAGCGCCCATATGCTCTGGATTGGCGATCGCACTCGTTGCCCAAAAAGTGCTCATGTTGAGTTTATTTCTGGCATTGCAAATCCAGTGGCTTTTAAAGTTGGTCCAACCATCACCGAAAAAGAGCTTCTAGAACTTCTTGAAATTCTTAACCCACATAATATTTCTGGTCGAATTACCTTAATCTCTAGAATGGGCAAAGATTTAATTAATCAAAAATTACCTAACCTAATAAAAGCAGTAAAAAACAACGGCAATAAAGTTATTTGGTCTTGCGATCCTATGCATGGCAACACTATGAAATCTTCTAATGGCTATAAAACTCGTGATTTTAATCACATTTTGCAAGAAGTGAAAGCTTTTTTTCAAATTCATCAACAACTTGGCACTATTGCAGGCGGAGTGCATTTTGAACTTACTGGGCAAGATGTTACCGAATGTTTGGGAGGCAATCAAAATATCTCAGAATTAAATTTATCTGATCGCTACCATACTCATTGCGATCCGCGTTTAAACTCTTCACAGAGCATTGAAATGGCCTTTACTATTGCTTCTGAACTTGCTAAAAGTTAATGCTTACAAACAACATAATAACAGAAGCTTCTAAACCACAAATAAAGGCATCTGATCCTGATATTAACTGCTGGTTAATGGCCTCTGCCGGATCTGGCAAAACTAAAGTTTTAGTTGATCGTTTTGTTCGATTACTGCTTGCTTCAGTTTTGCCACAAGAAATTTTATGCCTCACCTTCACTGAAAAAGCCTGCAAAGAAATGGAAGAACGTATTTTTCATACACTCGAAAAACTAGCCGTTGCTAACGAAACCAATTTAATTATCGAACTAGAAAATATTTTAGGCAAAAAACCATCGCCAAGTCAGTGTCGGAAGGCTCAAATACTTTTTGCCGAAATGATTGATTGCGAATATCCTATTAAAATACAAACCTTTCATAGTTTTTGTAAAACAATTTTACAACTTTTTCCGATAGAAGCAAAAGTGCCTATTCACTTTGAAATCATTGAAACCAATCGCGAGCAATATATTCTTAAAAAGATTTGGCAAGAAGTTGTGCAAGACCAACAAAATCATCAGTTGTTAAAAAATATTTTAAATAACACCACCGAATATACTTTGAAAAAAATCATTGAATCTTTTATTAGCAACCTAGATAAAATGAAAGATTGGCAGTTTTATGGCGATTCAGTATCAAAAGAAATTCAGCAAGAATTAAAGCAAAAATTTAATATCAACAGCAGTCACACCGTTGCAGATCTTTGCTTATCAACCCTACAAAATCTTGATTTTGAGAGATTTTATAAAATAATTGAAAAAAATTCTAAAACAAGTATACTTTTCAAAATTCTTACTTTTTTACAAGAAAAAAATTTTACCAACAATCTTAACAAACACAATTGCCAACCGCAACATCTTGAAGAGCTCTATCTTTTAATGATAACCACAAAAAAAAATACTATTTATCAAGAATTAGCAAAACTTAAAGATGATTTTATCATAAACTTTTTTAATGAATTGCAAAATTTTATGGCAAATAAGAATATTTTGGAAGATATTAATCAAACTACCCTTATTTTAGAGTTAGTTTTTTTAATAATACAAAAATATCAACAATATAAAAACCAACATAATTTACTAAATTTTAACGATCTTATTTTTTATAGCAAAGAACTTTTAAAAAGCGATGCCGATTGGGTAAAAATGAAACTCGATAGTAATATTAATCATATTTTGCTTGATGAAGCTCAAGATACCAGCCCTTGGCAGTGGGAAATTATTAAAGCTCTCACCGAAGAATTTGAGGTAGGCGAATCGGCAAACACCAGACCAAGAAGTTTTTTTGTGGTAGGCGATGAAAAACAATCTATTTATGCTTTTCAAGGAGCCAACATAGAAAACACCAGTAAGCAATTTGATTATTTTCAAAACAAACTAAAACTAGAAACCATCAATCTCATCCATTCTTTTCGCTCTGGTAAAGAAATTTTAGAAGCAATAGACACTATTTTTTGCCACAACAACATTACTTCATCTTTAGTAAAAAATACTAACTATAATCGGCATTTACCAGTCAAAAATATCAAGTCACAATTTTTTTTACTAGAAACATCTCCAAAGACACAATCTACAAATGATTATCAAAAGAATATGGAATTTGCTAGAAAAATAGCTAGTAAAATCAAAGATTGGGTAGAAAATGGCAAAACATTATCAAATAATAAAGCTCTGCAATATAGCGATATTTTATTGTTATTTCAACAAAAAAAACAAGCATCTTATCTTGAAAAAGCTTTTTACGAAGAAAAAATTCCATTTGTTGGCATCGATAAAGAATATTGCCTAGACTTGTTATTAATTAACGATATTATTACATTGGCAGAGTTCGTTTTAAATCAAGAAAACAATTTTAATTTAGCCTGTTTGTTAAAATCGCCATTTTGTGACAAATCAGAAGAATTTATACAAAACTTAATTTTTGATAGCCAAAATGCTAAAAGTAGCTTATGGGAAGTAGCAAAAAATAACCATGAACTGCAATGTTTAAATAATTTTTTATTACTTTTTCAAAAAAATAATTTGTTTGATTTTTTTTATCAAGTGTTAAAAAATCCAATCATCAACAATATTTTTGTAACTAGATTCGGCAATAAAGCTTGGTTAATGCTTGATGAATTTTTATTTTTATTGCATAATTTTATTAGTAAAAACAGTGCGAATCTATGGCAATTCCTTGAATATCTTTACAACATTAACCCAGAAATAGCTATTCAAAATCAACAAAAAAATACACTACGCATGATGAGCGTACATTCTGCTAAAGGCTTACAATCGCCAATTGTTATTATTCCCTATGCTACACAACAACGAAGTTTTCAAAATCGTGATCAAATTTTATGGCTAGAGAATCAAGAAAATCAATCATCTTTTCCTATTATTTTTACTTCCAAAACATGTAAATCTCATAGCAAGATCAACACTTATTTACAGCAAAAATATAATCAAGAAGAACAAGAAAACCACAGATTGTTTTATGTAGCCCTTACCAGAGCAGAAGAAGAGCTTTACTTAACTGGCGTAGAAAAAGCGAGAAGTAAAGTAACTTGGTATGAGATGAGCAAAAATGCCATTAATACAATTTCAAATTTAAATAAAAAATTATGAATTTCAGCGATCTTACCTGTTTAAATGATATTGTTATTTATCATAAACAAAATTTTCATAATCCAACATTACTTAATTGCCTAGGTAGTGGCAAAATTATTTCAAGCCAAGAATTTTGCCAAGAAGTTAATAATATTGCTTGGGGTCTAAAACAATTACCAGCAATTTCGCAAAATAATATTGTGGTAATTTATTGCTATCAAAGTTGGCAATGGTTGGTATGTGATTTAGCAATAGCTTCAATTGGTTTAGTAAGTTCACCGATGTTTCATAATGTCAGTAAAAAAAATTTGCAATATCAATTAGAACTCCTCCAAGCAAAAGTTATCATCACTGATAAACCAGATTTTGCCCAAGAAAATTGTCATCTCTACACCATCATCACCATCGGATTTAATCATCCACAATGTCTTAACTTTACCGAATTAAGCAAAATAGGCGAGAGGCAAAATAAATCATACAGCGAGCTACCAAAAAGCTTAAGTAACGATCTTGCTACCATTGTTTTTACTTCTGGCACCAGTGGTTTACCAAAAGGGGTAATGCTAAGTCATGGCAATTTAATTAGCCAAATTATCGATTCTTCAGTTTTTTTTATACTTTCTGCTCAACAAAAAGTACTTTCTTATCTGCCTCTAGCTCACATTTTTGAAAGAATGGTAATGCTTTTTTACCTCACTCAAGGAGTGAGTATTTATTTTGTTGATGATATATCTAAAATACCTCAATATTTACAACAAGTGCGTCCTAATTTATTTACTACTGTTCCTAGATTATTAGAAAAAGCATTTAATAAGATCAAGCAAAAAAGCCAGCACGGCAACATTTTAAGCCGACTTCTACTCAAAATTGCCTTTTATAAGGCAAAAAATTTTAGCCCCACACATAAAACAACTTTTTCAGATCTTGTTCTTGATTTTTTATTATATCGTAAGTTAAGAGCTTTTTTTGGTGGAAAAGTTCAAACTATTATTTGCGGTGGAGCCGCTTTACCACAAGAAATTGAAAAATTTTTACATAGCATTGGCCTTGCAGTTTATTGCGGTTATGGTCTCACCGAAAGTTCGCCAGTTTTAGCAACTAACTGTCAAGCTCGTTATCAACTAGGAACTGTTGGCGCCTGCTTTCCTTCGGTCAAATTAAAGCTTGCCCCTGATGGCGAACTTTTAGCAAGTGGCAAAAACATTATGCTTGGCTATTTTAAAGAAGAAGAGCAAACTAAACAAGTTTTACAAGATGGCTGGCTTCACACAGGCGACTTGGCCGAGATAAAAGATGAATTTATAAAAATTATTGGCAGAAAAAAAGAGCTACTAAAAACCAGTAACGGTAAATATGTCATGGCAAATTATTTACAACAACTACTTCAACAACAAATCACTGGACTCCTTGGTAGTGTTATTATTGCCGAAGGTAAACCTTTTGTTTCAGCTTTACTGTTTTTTGAGTCAGAAAATTTAGCAATATTACAAAAACAATATAATCAGCAAAATCTTAATATTTGGATAGAACAAGAAATTACTAAAATTAATCGGCAACTTGATAGTTGGCAACAGATCAAAAAATTTTGCATTATCACCGAACAGATTTCTATTGAAAACGAACAAATAACCCCTTCTTATAAGCTAAAAACAAATATTTTGCAACAACAATTTGCCACCGAAATTACGAAATTTTATGAAATTACCTAATCACCTAACCTATGTTAAATGATGATACTTCTGCGACGATTGACCTCCACCAAAACGACGAGCAACAAAACCTGTCGGACGAGTTGCAGGCACCAATCCTACCCACTCCTCTTCTTCTTGCTGTTCTGTTTTTAGCTGTGCGGTAAATAATCTCTGCCCTGCTTGCATCAATCTTGTTAACAATTTAGGCTTTTTAATATCAAAAGGAACAATGAATTCTTTCACTTTACTTGTCTTGCTTGCTTCTAAAATAGATGGCAAATCTGACGACTTTAATTCACTACAACCTGTCAAATCCAATTTTTCTAGATCTGGAAATTGTGCTATTATTCCTGGTAATCTTTTAACAGAAAGCTTTGTATTTGTTAAAGATAATGATTTTAAATTGTTAAATTTTGCTCCATTCCATTTCACATTATCAAGTTCTACATTTACAAGTTCTAATTTCTGTAGATTCGGAACTTGTTCTGCTATCTCTTTTAATACTTGAGAAGTGTCATAAGTTTCTTGATTAACAGATGTTTCAAATTGCAATTTAACTAATTTATTTTCTGAGGATGCAGATTGAATGCTTGATATATCTTGCTCGGTTAATGTTTTGTTAATAAGAATAATTAATGCATTTTCTGATTCGCTAGAAGATGGTCTCATATTTGATAGTATTTAAATTTTAAAAATATTTGCTGTAAAGAAAAATGACACAATAAAAATTGATTTAATTTTCTAAACCAAAAGCATCGTGTAAAATTCGCACTGCTAATTCACCATATTCTTTTGCTATTAAAACCGAAATTTTAATTTCAGAAGTAGAAATTAGCAACAAATTTATCCCTTTATCTGCTAGTGTTTTAAACATAGTATAGGCAACACCAGAATGGCTAATCATGCCAACACCAATTACCGAAATTTTAGCAATATTATCGTCTATTTTTAACTCGATAAAATTAACTTCGTTTTTAATATTAGCAATAGCTATTTTTGCCCTTTCTAGCTCATCTTTGCTAATAGTAAAAGTGATATCTATTTTTTTTCCATCGGCACTGATATTTTGCACAATCATATCAACATTAACACTTTGATTTGCTAATGCACCAAAAATAGTTGCCGATAAACCTGGATGATCTGGCATTTGTAAAAGAGTTACTCTAACATCGGTTTTACAGTAGCTAATGCCTGTAATTAATTGTTTTTCCATAATTTCTTGATTATTATTAACTAAAATTGTTCCTGAATTTTCATTAACTTCTTCAAAAGAAGAAAGTACTCTTACTTTAACGTTATGAGCCATTGCCATTGCTACCGAGCGAGTTTGTAAAACTTTTGAACCACTATATGCCATTTCAAGCATTTCTTCATAGGTTACTTTATTGAGTTTTTTTGCTTTATCAGTGATTCGAGGATCAGTAGTGTAAACACCGTCAACATCAGTGTAAATATCGCAAATATCAGCATTTACTGCAGCTGCTATTGCCACCGCAGAAGTATCGGAGCCTCCTCTACCAAGAGTGGTTATTTTATTAGAAGCAACATGCATGCCTTGAAAACCAGCTATTACAACTACCTGATATTGTTTTAAACTTTCTAACAAAACAATACCATTTATTTCATCGATTCTAGCTTTACTATGCAAATTATCAGTGGTAAGGGGAATTTGCCAACCCAAGAAAGACCTAGCTTTATAACCCATAGATTGAAGTTGTAGAGCCAACAAACCACAAGTAATTTGTTCGCCTGTTGCAACAATAGAATCGTATTCACTTAAAGCAGAATTATCAGTAAGATTAGAAACTTGATTGCAATAATCAACCAATTGATTAGTAACTCCAGACATTGCCGAAACCACAACAATTACTTGATTATTTTTTTTTAATTCAGCTTCAACTTTTTTGGCAACATTTTTGATTCGCTCGATATTGCCCACCGAAGTTCCGCCAAATTTCTGAACTACCAACATAAAAATAAAATCATAAGTTTAAAATAAATTTGGTCAAAAATTTTAAACTCAACTTTCTTAAATACAAGTGCATTTTTAAAAAATTGCACTCTTGTTTAATTAATTATCAAAAGATAAAATTTTAGCAGTAAATATTTTATCAAATAACTTAATAATCAATTATATATAAAAACCCCTTAAGTAGCAAAAGATATTGCCTATTGAGTATAGAATATGGAATAGAAAAATATTTTATTAACGAAAATACAAAATCCCCAAAAATATCTGATAAAGTTGAGGTTGTTTTGATTGTAGGAGAAGGTTTAAAGCCAAGAATTAAAAATTTGATAGTTAACAATTATAGAGTTTCAGCCATAGTCTTGTTTTTATACCAATTACCATTTTTAAATAATCAAATAACAAAATAGTTTTAAGTTAAAATTTAGCTTTAAAACCAAGGGTTTATCTAGATAAATCAAGGTTTTAAATTAAAAATTAAAATTAATAAATTATGAAGTTATTTTGATTATTTAAAGACGGGAATTGGTATAATAGTTAGCCATCTATTTCCTTCTAGTAAAGACTATAAAATATAAAAAAACTTTTGCTAATTAAAAAAAGTAGCTTAAAATATTGCCTTTGTTTGTTAAAATTTAGTTCAAAAATATGCAACACATTCCTTTTGATAAAAGATCTGGCACCATTTGGTATAACGGAGAGTTTCTTGATTGGCAAAATGCCAAGGTTCACATTTTAAATCACGGCTTGCACTATGCTTCTTGTGTTTTTGAGGGCGAGCGAATTTACAACAAAAAAATTTTTAAAAGCCAAGAGCATTCGCAAAGGCTTCATAAATCTGCCGAAACTATGGATTTTACCATACCCTACAGTGTAGAAGATCTAGAAAAAATCAAACTACAACTTGTAGAAAAACAAGATATCACCAACGGTTACATGAGGGCTTTTGCTTGGCGAGGCTCCGAAAAAATGGCAATTTCTGCCCAGCATAACACCATACACACTGCTATTGCCTGCTGGCACTTTGATACTTATTATTCTGCCGATAATATCGCCACTGGCTTAAAGCTTGCTTTTGCCAAATATCGTAGACCAAGCCCAGATTCTGCCCCAGTTTCTGCTAAAGCGGCGGGGCTTTACATGATTTGCACTATCTCTAAACATACCGCCGAAAAAGATGGTTACCACGATGCTATTATGCTTGATTACCGCGGTTATTTAGCCGAAGCAACAGGAGCAAATTTATTTTTGGTAAGCAAAAATAATGAGCTACACACCCCCACCCCCGATTGTTTTTTAAATGGCATTACAAGACAAACCGTTATTGAATTAGCTTTGCAAAAAGGTATAAAAGTTGTTGAAAAACACATTTTACCAAGCGATCTCATTAATTACCAAGATGCTTTTCTTACAGGTAGTGCAGCTGAAATCACCCGAATTGGCTCTATTGATAACTTTATTTTTAGTAAGCCAAGCCAAATAACTCTCGATCTTGTTTCTAGTTATCACAATTTAGTAAGAGGAATTGCCTAAAAATTATGCTTTGGTTAAAGTTTGGTTTTTTAATTTTATTATTTTTTGCAAGCAAGGTTTTTGCCAACGAAAATAACCATGAAATACAACAAATATCAGGTAAAGCTTTTGTTTTAGATGGCGATTCTTTGGTTATTAAAAAAATCAAAATTCGGCTAAATGGCATTGATGCTCCCGAATTTACTCAAGAATGTTTAAATGGCAAATCACAACAATATCAATGCGGTTTAGCAAGTAAAAATTTTTTGATAAACCTAGTCAAAAACCAAGAGGTAGTTTGCCATTATCAAAAACTCGATATTTATAATCGTATTTTAGGCGATTGCTATATCGATAAACTCAACATTAATCATCACTTATTAACTCATGGCATGGCAATTATCTATGATTTTAATTATGCTAACGAACAAGAAATAAAACTAGAACAAAGCGCTAAAGAGCAACAAAAAGGCATTTGGCAAGGCGCTTTTCAATTACCAAAAACTTATCGCAAACACAATAAAAAATATGATAAACGAAAAAACCATACCACTGGGCAAGAAAACCAAGTATCAGTTAATTAAGCCAGATAAAAACTTGCTTTTTGCTATTGATAATCCTCATACCGATGTTAATTATAGCATTAGGTTCACTTGTCCAGAGTTCACCTCGCTATGCCCCATAACTTCTCAACCAGATTTTGCTCATTTGGTGCTTGATTATGTGCCTAATAATTTTATTATTGAAAGTAAATCATTAAAAATGTATTTGTTTTCTTATCGTAATCACGGATCTTTTCACGAAAGTTGCACAGTGCAAATTGCCAAAGATTTACTCGCTATTTTACAACCAAAATGGCTAAGATTTTCTGGTTATTGGTTTCCTAGGGGGGGCATTCCGATTGATGTTTTTTTTCAGAATGGCGAGTTACCAAAAGGGGTATTTGTCAAAAAACAACCTTCCTATCAATATTTGGCTAGAATTTAACTGTTTTTAAATGCAATATCAATTTTATTAAAATTGATATAATTTTATCTTGCAAAAAAAATAAATTACTGCTAAAATTATTATTGATTAACTTTTATTTTTAATTTTTTAAAAAATCTACTATGAAAAAAATAATTTTTACAATTTTAACATCGGCACTTCTTTTTTCTGCTTGTGCCACTAAAACAGAAATGAAAAAAGAAGCAGGTAAACAACTAAAAGATTTGCCAGAATGGGTTTTAAACCCTAACTCCGAGGTTAAAGAAGGTGTTGCAGGCGTTGGTATTGCGGGCCCTTCACGCGGTGGCATTACTGTGCAAATTCCAAAAGCCGAGCTAGATGCTAAAGCTAATATTGCCTCTACCATTCAATCTGAAATTTCTAGAGTAACTAAAAATGCTCTTCGTTCTGCCAAAGTAAATGATAACGACGATGTTGAAGAGTTTTTTGCTCAAGCTAGCAAAGAGGTGGTAAAAAATCTACCAATGTCTGGAGCTAAACGCGATAAAATCTTTAAAGCCGAAGATGATACTCTTTACATCAGAATGATTCTTGGCACAGAAGATTATAGCAAATTCTTAAAAAATAGCCAAAAAGAATTTGAAGACAAGCTCGCCAAATCTAACTTGAGCCGAAATAATATCACTAAATCTCAAGAAGCTACAAAAGATCTTTTTGATGAACTCGAAAAAGAAAGAAAAAACGAAGCAAAAACCGAAACAAAAGTTTCTACAAAAGAAGAGACTACTAAAAAAGAATAAATTTTTTATTTCAACAAGGGGTTAAAAAAACCCCTTGTTTCAAATTGTAAAGCGGTTAAAACCCCTTATTTTAATTTTATATATTTTTTATGAAAATAGTTAAATCAATTTCTTTATTGTTTGTTTTATTGTTTTGCAGTTGTGCTAAAATTTTAACCGATGCCGAAAAAACCGCAAAAAATTCTTCTGCTTCTAGTCGAATTAATAATTCGCAATCTAGTTCTAATAATACTCTTAAAGACCTTGATTAACAATAAAAATGAAAATAATTAAATATCTTTTAATCTTTTTATTGTTACCAACTATTCTTTTAGCAAAAGAATCAACCCCCAAATGGTTTGCCAGCCCAAAACAAAACGATTCCCAAAATCTTTATGGCACCGCCTCTGCTAGCACTTTGGAAGAAGCTACCAAATATGCTCTTGCCGATTTGGCATCGAGGCTGATAGTTTCTATTTCAAGCGAATCGCAATTAACTAGAGAAGAAAATCAACAAAGTTTCAACGAAGAAATGAAACAAAAAGTTCAACAATCTATCGAACAAATTAGTTTTAGCAATTATCAAGTTACTAGAAGCACAGAAGAAAATCAAAAGTTTTTTGTAGAAGTCTCGGTTGAAAAAGATCCTTTCGTTGCCGAACAACAAGATAGAGTGCATTTTTTGCAAAAAAAAATAACCGATCTTGATAATTTACTTCCTTCTGCTAATTTTTTACAAAAACACATCACCTTAAATAAAATAATCCCTTTGGTGCAAGAGCTTGAGCTAAAAACTAGAATTATTAATGGAGCTGGAGTACAAGCTAATTTGGCAAGTGTTTTAGATATGCTTGCCAAATATCAAAATGAGTTAAATCAATCAACACTTTCTGCCGAATTTTACTTCGAGAAATCATCAGATACCAAGCTTGTTAATGTTATCAAACCTTTTTTAAATAAAGATGGTTTTACTATTGGCAATACCGAAAACAACACTAGTCCAAAACAAGTAAAACTTATTGCTAAATATAATTCTAGCTACAATTTTCTTTATAATACTCACATAGTTAAAGTAAAAATTAGTTTTGAAAATATGGTACAAAACAAAACCATTGCGAGCAACTCCTTTGAAATTACTGGAAATTCGGCAATTAGCCAAGAAGAGGCCATCAATGCTGCCTTACAATCTTTCAAACAACAAATCGAAAAAAACGGTATTTTAAACACTCTGGGA
This sequence comes from Rickettsia typhi, assembly GCA_945862075.1. GTDB lineage: Bacteria > Pseudomonadota > Alphaproteobacteria > Rickettsiales > UBA1997 > CAILUF01. The sequence continues at coordinate 19,160 of CAMAWV010000001.1, forward strand.
ATCATTAACAACAAAAATTAATACCATCTCATTATGAACAAATTATTGAGTGGCTTAAAGCTGATTATTGTTATGCAATTATTTATTTCTTTAACTGGGTGCACTAGCGTTAAAACTATGATAAATACTTATTATCATGACAATTTTAAGTTTAAAAAAAAGAAATGGATGATGCTTTAAAAATATGCTGGTATATTAGTAAAGAATATTCTTATAAAGGAGAATTTTATTCTGCGGTAAAAGGTTTATATGGTGAAAAAGAATTTTTTTTTGCTCAAGAAGTATTTTGGCAAAAATATCACAAGAAAAAAATAAATTCTAACGAGATTTGGTATCGGTATAGCCAAGAACACATCATTCCTTTTTGGAGAAGCGAGTTATGTAAAAATATATATATATACAACTATTGGCATAATTACTGCAATACCCACTTTTGGTCTTTTTTCTGAACTCTTTTTTTTCCCAGATGCAAATAAAGATCTTGAATATTCTTCATCTTCTGTTTTTTATGAAAATTTTTGTTCTAAACCATCTTATAAAAAAGCAATATTTTATTGCGACACTCAATATGAAAAATATATAAAAACCATGCAAGAATATAAAAATAAAGAGCTTTATATTTAACATATTAGCCTAAAAATAGTAATAAATTATGCTTTCTGCATTAGTGTAACTAAATTTATTATCCAAAAATGGCACATAAAGTCCGATATAATTTAAAATGCAACCCCCTTTTATAATCTACTCTCAAATACCCCTTCATACTTTCAGTATTTTGGTGTAAATTTAGCTTGCATTTAAAATAAGATTGGTTTATATTTGGCAACGATAAATTAAAAAACAGTGCTTTAAATACTAATTTTCAATATTTTTGGCATAATCAATAACAAATAAAAGACAAAATGAAAAAACTTATCTTTCTTCTAATTTTTACTCTATCAGCATCTTGCACTCCTACTATTAAAAATTTTGATAAATACCAAAAACAATTTGCTAGCAAAAGCTCTTTTATGCCTACAGAAGAACAACTCGATAAAAAAACTGTGAAAGTTGCTGTTTTTGATTTTGACGAAAAAGATATTGAACTAGCTAAACAAGCTAATTTAGGCAAATCTTTGGCAGGTGAGCTAGAAACCTTTTTAGCAAAAAACAAACTTGCCGAGCTTGTCGATCGTAGTGCCAGCTCTAAATTACAACAAGAAATACAATTAGCCGAAATGAACAAAACTGGTGCTTATGCAGGGCCAAAAGTTGCCGATTATGCAGTTTCTGGCATCATTACTAATGCCGATTTTAATAGCAAATATGTTGAAGGCAGTGTTTATATTAATCCTAAAAATGGCAATACCATAACCATTCCTCCTAAATTTGTTTATAAAGCTTCAGTAAGTGGCAATATTAAAGTTTATGAACTACCTTCTCTTGATATAGTTAATACAATCGAGCTTTCTGGCTTAGCAACACGCAGTGAAAATGTGCAAAATAACGGCGGTTTAAGTATAGGTGGCATTCGAATTGGTGGCGAAAATGCCGAAGGTGTTAAGAGAGATGATGGTTTAGTAAGAAAAGCAGTGAGTGATGCTATATCTTTTTCCGAAGCTAATATTTTAAATGCTTTTGCAAAAAGAGGTTATATTTTAGAAAAACGAACTCTCAACAAAGAAACTATTTTTAAAGTTAATCTTGGCCTTGAAGACGGCTTAAAACATGGTGATAAATTTGATGTTTTGGGTCAATATGAAATCGAAAATCCTATCACAGGAAAAGCTGAAATCGAAAAAAAAATTATTGCTGGTGGTACAATTTCACAAATAATCGATCCTAAAACTTGCTGGATTATTATTTCTGATAGCAAACAAGCTTCTGCCATAAGAATTGGCGATGCGGTAAAACTAAAATATAAAGCTAGCTCTATTAAATCTATCGATCGTATTGCAAAACAAATAATGTAATGTTATTTCCAAAAATAAAAAAATTGTAGCCAATTGAATAGTAAAAAAATTAATTTACACTTAATATCTGATTCCACTGGTGAAACTTTGGGTTCAATTGCTAGAGCAGTATTATCGCAGTTTGAAAATGTTGAAACTACCGATTTTATTTGGTCTCTTATCAGAACCAAAGCCCAGCTTGATAAAGTATTAGAAGCTATTTCGCAATATCCAGGCATTGTGCTTTACACTATTATGCAAGACGAATTTGTTGAGCAATTACGAAAAAAGTGTCATCAGTTGCAATTGCCTTGCATTCCAGTTTTATCGCACATTATTGCAGAGTTTTCAAAATATTTAAACATGAATATCACTCATGCTGTAGGTAGGCAACATTTACTTGATCAGCAATATTTTTCGAGAGTTGATGCAATTAGCTATACTTTAACTCACGATGATGGGCAAGCTTCTTTTGATTATTATGAAGCCGATATTATTATTATTGGGGTTTCACGCACTTCTAAATCGCCTACCTCTATTTATTTATCTTTACGAGGCTATAAAGTTGCCAACATACCATTTGTAAGCATACAAACCATTCCAGCAACAATTTATGAATTAAAAAAACCACTTATTGTAGGGTTGGTAATTAATCCAGAAAAATTAGTCAATATTCGGCAAACCAGATTAAATTATATTGGCGAAAACAATATTTGCGACTATACCAACATTGAAAATATAAAGAATGAAATTGCCGAATCAAAAAAGCTTTTTGGCAAATTGCAATGCAATGTAATTGATGTTACCAAAAAATCTGTTGAAGAAACTTCAGCAAAAATCATCCAGCTTTTACAAGATAAAAAGTTAGAAAAAAAATAAAAATAATGTTGCTCTACCTATTATTTCTATTTGTTAAGATACAAAATATAGCAATCATACCAAGCTTAAATATTGTTTACTGAGTTTTTCTAGCACTGAATTTTGTTTACATCGATGATGAAGTTGGGTAAAATCAAAAGTATCGAGGTTTTGATCTTGGCTAGCGCAAGCAAAAAAATATTCTGCTCCATTTTTAGTATATTTTTTTTGTAAACACTGCCCACACACTCCTTTTAACATACATTGCATCGGAGAATTTAAACTCACTACCGCTGTTTGCGCTTGTTTTAATGAATCAAGATTTTTACGTAATTTTGCAACTTCATCCATCAAGTAATTGTTGCCAACTGTTAAAATATGATTGATTTTTAGATTGTTTTGCTGACTAAAATAATTTATTACCAAATCAAGCGAACTTCCGCAAAAAAACTTACTGGGTTGCTTGGTGGCAATAAAAAGCTGATGGCAAGATTTTTGCATTTTAGTATAATTAGCAATATCGGCCTCACTTTCGTAACCTGCAAAAAACCATACTTTGCAACCATTATTTTGAAATAATTTAGCCAATGCAGTAAGCGGTTGATTGCCCCTGCCTCCGCCAATTAATAGTACATTTTGATTTTTGACAATACTAGTAGGTTCGCCACTTGGCCCCATAAAAACACAACGATCGTTAGGCTGAAAATTAGCAATGAGGCTAGTTGAACCGCCAGTTTCTAGCACCATACCTGTAATAATTTTGGTTTTTTTGTTAATATTTATAGCAGTTACGGCTACTCCTTCCATTAGTTCGTTTTTAGTAAAAGCTTTATAATTTTGTAGGCGAAAAATATGGCCTGGTTTAGTTTTTTGACATAATAAAGGTGCATAAACTTTAATTTGCACCACACTTTTTGATAATCTTTTTACCGAGTGTATTTTGGTAAAAAAATCATTTTGATAATTTTTTTTAGCAGATTTTACTAACTGTTGTTGCAATAACCAATCAATTTGAGCATAACCATATTTGGCGCTTGCCATGGCTTTTACTACACTTCCCGAAAATTGCGGATGTAAATCGCCAAAAAAACTAATAGCTTGATAATTTTTATAATTTATATAGTTTAAAAAATTGGGCTGATTAACAAAAATTTGCTTCATTTTTGGCGGTAAATTGGCAAAAGTAAAGTTTTTTTGATGATAAAATAATTGTTTATCATCAAGAGCGGGCGAAATATTAGCAGAAGTGCCAGTAGCAAAAATAAGAGCTTGGCAAGGAATTATTTTGGCATCATTTAACATCACAGAACACACTGCCCCGAATTCGTTGGTAATAATTTGTGTTATCTCTTGTTTTTCAATAATGTTTATGCCCTGATTAATTGCTTGCTGCACTTCTAAATCGTTTAGTTTGTAAGCAGGAGATTTGTTAATTTCTTGTCGATAAATAATAGTTACCTCAACATTTAATTGCTGTTTGGCAAGCAAACTAGCATCTTGCATAAATTGAGTAGCTATTTTTTTTTCTTCGACATCAAGTGTAGCAAAAAACTGTTCTTGATTCATTTGTTGTAGTTTTTTAGCAAATCTCTGCACCTGCACTTGATAATATATTTTTGCTTCACAGGCCACATCAATAGCAGTAAGACCACCGCCAACCACCACAATTGGTTGTTGCAGTTGTAAATTGCTAAAAATATTATCTTGATAAGCTCCTAAATTAAGTGCCATCAAAAAATCAGAGGCAAGACGCACACCTTTAGCAAAATTATTAGGCAAATCTAAAAAATTAGGCTTTCCTGCACCAAAACACATGGCGATATGAGAAAAACCATAAAGCTGAAAAGCTATTTTACTTGTGATAGAAGAGCCAAATCTAATACCAGAATACAAATAAAAATTTTGTCTTCGAGAAAGTAAAATATAAATAATATCGAGAAAATTTTTATTCCACCGAGAAGTTATCCCATATTCGGCAACACCTCCAAAACCATTTATTGAGCGAGTTTTTAAATTTTGTGTTTCAAAATATTTAATGGCCGAAAAGCTAGTTTTATTACCAGCAAAATCAATGCCACTTAAATTACCAGGAAGTGGCTCAATTTTTAGACCATCAATTGCCACCACCTCATGACCACAATTAAGCAGGTAATGAGCCAAAGTATAACCAGCAGGACCCATTCCGCACACTAAAACTTTTTTATTAGTAAAGCTTAAAGGAATAGGAAATTGCTTGTTTAAAGGCGAAAAACGAGTGAGTAAAGAATAAATTTCAAAACCATAAGGCAAGGCCAAAACTTCTTGCAAGATGGCGGTTTCTATTTGCGGAATATCCACAGGCTCTTGTTTTTGAAAAATGCAAGCTTTACTGCAATCATTGCAAATTCTATGCCCAGTGCCTGCCAACAGAGGATTATCAAGCGTTGCCATCACTAAACTAGCAATACTTAGGCCTTTACTTTTTAGATAATTCATCTCCGATATTTTTTGCCCAAGCGGACAACCGTTTAAAGAAACTCCCAGCTCATTTTGTTTGATTTGATGGCTATTTGGTAAAGTTAAGCCAACTCGGCAAGAATCTTTCTTTTGCTTGTGACAATGCAGGCAATAATTGGCTTCGGCCATAATTTTTGCCGAGCTAGCAAAGTTACTACATAAACTAAAATCTTGTCTTGGTTTAGTGTTAAACAAACTGAAATCTAATAAATTTTGCTGATCTAATTTTTTTGGCAAAATAAACAAAGCTCCTTGTTGATGTTTTTCTTGCCCTTCATTACTAAAAAAAGCCCATAAACAATAATTTTGCAAAGCTTCGCTAAAATTATTGTTAATAATTTTGTTGGCCAAAGCAAGCTCAATAGCAATAATGTTTTCATCAGGTATTTGCAGTTCTTGTAGGCATTTTTCTGCAAAATTTTTGGTAAAATTATTAACATATTGCAAATTAAAATTTTTAGCCAAGTTTCGCTGAATATAAATTAATCTGGCCTGATAAATTAAGTTTAAAGCCAAGTTTTGATTTTGCAGATCTTGGTTTTGCTTGACTAAACAAAAAAGATCAACTAAAAATTCTTGAGTAGCAATTGCTAGTTCAATTAAAATTTCAGAGCTAAAATGTTGATTATTTTGGTAAATTTGGCTTAAATTTGGGTGATTTTTGGCTAAAAAATCTAGAAAACAGCTATAAACTTTTTTTAATCCTGTTGGTTGATATAAATCAAAAAAATCTAGACAATAAACAGGATTAAGCATATAATTTAACTAATAGCATTAAGCACAATTTGTTCTTCGTCAAAAGGCAAAGATTCGTTGCCAATAATTTGATATTTTTCATGACCTTTTCCTGCTAAAATTAAAATATCATGGGGCAAAAGCATAGAAATTGCCTGCAAAATGGCAGTTTTACGATTGGCTATTTCGATGGTTTTAACTAAATTACAACCTTGCAAAATTTGTTGACGAATCTGGCTAGCATTTTCAAGCCTTGGATTATCATCGGTTACAATGATTAAATCGGCTAAATTACAACAAATTTCGCCCATTAATTTTCGTTTTGCAGAATCACGATTACCTCCGCACCCAAACAACACTATAAGCCGATGATGAGGAATTTTTTTTGCCGAAGAAAGTATGTTAAATAAACCATCTGGAGAGTGAGCGAAATCAATAAAAATTTTTGCTTGATTAGATGTGGTGGCAACCAATTGCATTCTGCCTTGCGGAGCTTGAATTGTAAATAAATTATTAGCAATAAGCTGCATTTGCTCTGATGAAATATTATGTAGTTTTGATACAGCAAGCAGAGCACACAAAAAATTATAAGCCTGAAAATCACCTTGTGGTGAAAAACTTGCTAAATATTGATTTTGTTGATATTGCCAAGCTATTTTACCATTTTCAAAACTTAATAATTGCAAATCGGCAAAATTTTTACTATAAGCACTAATTTTTAAATTGTTATTTTCGCATATTTGTTTAATTTGCTGATATTCTACAATATCGGCATTTAATACTGCAAAACTAGTAGGTTTTAATAATTGCGAAAACAATAGCATTTTGCTGTGAAAATAATTTTGCATATCACCATGATAATCGAGATGATCTTGACTAAAATTAGTAAAACAACCCACAGAAAAAGGTAAATTGCCAAGGCGATTTTGTTGTAAACCAATAGAGCTAGTTTCTATTGCCACATCATCAATTTGATGCTTTTTTAATAGAGCCAAATTATGATACAACGAGGCTAAATCTGGAGTGGTAAGATTAGTTGTTAAAAAATCGTCAGCAAAATTGTGAGAAAAGTTAGTTTGAATACCTATAGTACCAATTGATGCCGATTTTTTCTGCAATAAACCTAAAATTTGACAAATATAATTTACTACCGAAGTTTTACCATTAGTGCCAGTAACTGCATACAAATTTTTAGGCAAACTACAATAAAATTTTGGCAACAAGCAAGCAAGCAACATTTTAGAATCACCTACTACAACGGTAATAGAATATTTTTTTAGTAAATGATGATAATTATAGTTTGATTTTTCGTCGATTATCAAAACTTGTGCACCTTTCATAATGGCTTGTTCGCTAAAATTTGCTCCATCAAATTTTACCCCTAAAAGGCCTACAAAAACACTATTACTTACAGCGAAATTAGCATTACTTACAATAGCAGAAATTGTGCTATGATGATAGTTATCGCTAGAAAAAATTTGATAGTTAATATTTAAATTAGCCAGCAATTGCTGTAGTTTCATAGATTATTTTATTGATGTTTTTTACCGCTAAAATAGGGTCATGGTGAGCGGTAATTGGCCTACCAATCACCAAATGTGAAGAGCCGTTTTGAATAGCAAGCTCTACTGTTGCTACTCTTTTTTGATCGGCGGTTTCTTGGCAAGCAGGCCTAATTCCAGGAGTAATGATGGCAAAATCGTTGCCGAAATTAGCCCTTAAAATTTGAGTTTCAAGAGCAGAAGCCACCACTCCATCTAGATTGCATTGCAAGGCTAACTTGGTTTTTTGGCAAACTAAATTTGGCAAGCTAATATTGGCATCAAAGCCCATTTCAAGTAAATTTTGCTGATTTAAACTAGTAAGCACAGTTACTGCAATAATTTTGATATGCTTTTTATGTTGGTTGGCAGCAAGCATCATTTCGTGGTTAGCGGCATGAATAGTAAGAAGTTCGATGTTATAAGAAGCAAGATTTGCCACTGCTTTACCTACTGTTTGCGGAATATCATAAAGCTTTAAGTCGGCGAAAATTTTTTTTTGCTTTTTTTCTAGAGCAGCAAGCAAAGTAAAATAGTTTCCTGTCATCATGAGTTCGAGCCCAATTTTATAAAAATCTACCGATGATCCAAGTTTATCAACTAAATTTAAAGCTAAATCAACATTAGAAAAATCGAGAGCCACTACTAATTTTGCCATATTATTTTTCTGTTTTGTTAATTAAACGTAAAATATTTTGCCAGTGCTTTACTACAATAATAATTGCTAAAGCAAGCCAAATTAAATGTTGCCAAAAAGCAAAGCCAAACAAACCAGCGAATAAACCTATACATAAACAAGAAAAAATTCCAGCAATCGAAGATATTTTAAAAATCATATAAATACTAAGCCATAAAAATAAGCCAGCCAAACCTAAAAAAGGCTGTAAAGCCACAGTGCAGGCTAAAAAAGTAGCAACTCCCTTGCCCCCTTGAAATTTTAGATAAATAGAGAATATATGCCCCAAAACCGCCATACTAGCAATTGCAACAAGATTAATAAAATCAAGGTGCCAATAGTGTTTGGCAAGCAAAATTATTATCACTCCTTTAAAGGCATCGAGCAAAAAAGTTGCGATGCCGAGTTTTTTACCTAAAACCCTATTAACATTAGTTGCTCCAATATTTTTTGAACCAAAATTTCGTATATCGGTTGAGGCAAAAATTTTTGCCAAAAGCAATCCAAAAGGCACACTGCCTAATAAATAACCAATAATGAGCAAACTAACAAATAACATAATTAAGATTTTTTAGGTTTATTGCGAAAATCAGAAAAAGAAATGACATTTGCAGAATCAGAAATAGCCGAATGTTCTGGTTGTTGATTGTTAAAAACTGGCTGAGAAAAATTTTCGACCTCATCTTCGTTATATTCGACATTAAATTTTAAAGAGAAATTCATAGAAGGATCAGAAAAAGAAGAGATTGCCTTGTATGGAATAACCAAAGTTTCTGGCTTGCCACCAAAAAATAAAACTATGCGAAAGTTTTCCAATTCAACCAGCATTGATTTAAATTGAAATTGAATAGCAATAGTCATTTCTTTTGGGTATTGTTCAAGCAAACGAGGAGAAATTTTAACTCCTGGAAATTTTGTAAGAAAACCAAGTAAAAAGTAGTGTTTACCAGGTAAGCCATTATTGGCAACTTTTTTTAACACTTCATAAATTACCAAGCGCATTGAATTTTCTACAATTTCGTCGTAACCGATAAGATCTTCCATAAAATAAATAAAAATTAATTAGCAAAACGGAAATGAAAAACATCACCATCTTGCACCACATATTCTTTGCCTTCAAGCCTTAATTTACCAGCAGTTTTGCAACCTTCCTCGCCCTCAAATTTTATATAATCAAGATAAGAAATAGTTTCGGCTCTAATAAATCCTTTTTCAAAATCGGTATGAATAACCCCAGCAGCCTTTGGAGCCGTGAGCCCTTTTTGCAACACCCAACTATGACATTCTTTTGGCCCTACGGTAAAAAATGAAATCAGGTTTAATAAAGTAAAGCCAGTTTTAATAATTTGTGACAAGCCAGTTTGGTTAAGCCCTGCCGCTTTTAAATATTCGAGTTTTTCAGATAAACTATCAAGCGAAGCAACTTCGGCTTCAATTTGGGCAGAAATATTTAAACAAACATAATTATTTTTCTGACAATAATCTAAAACATTTTGCGAGTGCTTATTACCAGACACTTCGTGCTCGGCTAAATTACAGACAAAAAGTTGCGGTTTAGCAGTGATAAGTTGTAAATTTTTAAGTATTTTTTGCTCATCAGCATCAATTGTAGCAAAAGAACTAACTGGTTTACCTTCTGCTAAAATCAAAATTATCTTTTTTATTAAAGCAACTTGTAGTAATAGATCTTTGTCGGTTTTAGCTTTTTTTTCGAGGGCAGGAAGACGTTTTTCGAGGCTTTCAAGATCGGCAATAGCAAGCTCGAGCTGAATTAACTCAATATCGCGCACAGGATTTATTGAGTTTTCAACATGTACAATGTTATTATCTTCGAAACATCGCACCACATTAATAATAGCATCAACTTCACGTATATGAGATAAAAATTGATTGCCTAAACCCTCGCCTTTGCTAGCTCCTTTTACTAAACCAGCAATATCAACAAATTCTATTTGTGAAGCAATAATTTCGGCAGAACCTGCAATTTTTGCTAACTGCTCCAAGCGAGTATCTGGCACATTTACTTTACCTACATTAGGCTCAATGGTGCAGAATGGGTAATTTGCCGCTTCGGCAGAAATAGTTTGAGTAAGCGCATTAAATAAAGTTGATTTACCAACATTTGGCAATCCGACGATACCACATTTTAAAGACATATAAATAATTTTGATTTGAAAATAAATAATTAGTTTACTAAACTTATCTTAACTTTTCAATCAAAAAATTCTTAATATTACTATGGTTTGTCAAATATTTTCTTTAGTTTTCGTTTTAATAATATTAGGAAGTTGTTTTTTAAATAAAAAAGCCACAATTAAACATAATAATTTTACATTAAAAGAGCTACATTTTTCACAACTAAATAACTGGCAACAAGATAATCATCTAGAAGCTTTGCAGGCTTTTTTAAATTCTTGCGATAAAATGGCAAAACTCCAGCAAAATAAGCCAATAAACGGCTCTATTTTACACATCACCCCCGCTGATTATTCTGATGTTTGTCAAATAGCTCAAGTAGTTAGCACCTTAAATAACCAACAAGCCAAAAACTTTTTTGAAAACTGGTTTAGAGTTTTTAAAATTGAGGGCAAGCAGGAAAATAAGCTTTTTACTGGCTACTATGAAGCAACTTTATTTGGTAGCTATAAAAAAAATCATCGCTACAAATACCCTGTTTATGGTTTACCAAGTAATAGTTGGTTTGATTTTTCTACCACCAGAGAACAAATTAATAACGGAGCATTGGCAAATAAAAAACTCGAATTACTTTATGTTGATAATGCAGTTGATTTATTTTTTACTCATATTCAAGGATCGGCTACGGTAATTTTGCCAAATCATAAAAAAATCAAACTTGTTTATGCTGGTAAAAATCAGCAAAAATTTGTGGCAATCGGTAATTATTTATTAAAAAATGGTATCTTAAATTTTGAAAACATTAGCCCCATAGCTATTAAAAAATGGCTTAAACAAAACCCAGAAAAACAACAAGAGATATTTAACTTAAATCCTTCTTACATTTTTTTTACTACATCTAATGCGAAACACACTATTGGCTCTTTTAATGCTCCGCTTACCGCCGAAAGATCGCTTGCTATTGACAACGAATTAATCACTTATGGCAGTTTGTTATGGGTAGAAATTGAAAAACAAAATTTTTATAAATTAATGACAGCACAAGATACTGGCTCCGATATCAAAGGCTTAGGCAGAGGAGATATATTTTTTGGCAGTGGCTTGCAAGCCGAAGAAAAGGCATCAAAAATGTATGGCAATGGCGAATATTATTTACTAATACCGAGTAATATCATTTCTACTTTATAAATAAAAGTTATATGCCTAGATCACAAAAAATTATTATTATTTCTGGGCCAACCGCTTCTGGCAAATCGGCTTATGCAATAAAATTAGCCAAACAATTTAATGGAGCAGTAATTAATGCCGATGCTTTACAAATTTATGATAGTTTACCAATTTTATCTGCCCAGCCTAATTCAGAAGAGCAACAAGGAGTTTTGCATTATCTTTATGGTAGCCTAAACTATACACAACAATGTTCGGTAGCAATTTGGCTAAAACTAGCAAAAGAAAGTATTGCAACTTGTTTTTTACAAAATCTAACACCAATAGTTGTTGGTGGCACTGGCATGTATTTATCGGCTTTGCTTGATGGTCTTAATTTTATTCCTGAAATCGACAAAATATTTATCTTGCAAGCAGAAAATTTATATCAACAAATCGGACAGCAAAAATTTGCTAATCAATTTGGAAACAATAAAATTGTTGATAAGCAAAAACTTATTCGCTATGCTTCGGTTTATTTACAAACCAATAAAACTATTGATTTTTGGCATCAACAAGAAAAAATAAAAATATTTCCCCATGCCACATTTGAACATTATACTATGAAATTACCCAGACAACAACTCTATGAAAATTGTAATTTACGCTTTTTACAAATGTTAAAAAACGGAGCAATACTAGAAGTAGAAAAATTACAAGAACAAATTAATGGCAATATTTACAACATAACAAAAACCATTGGTTTTACAGAAATTTCACAATATTTAGCAGGAAAACTTGATTTACAATCGGCCATTAACTTAGCAAGCCAAAAAACTCGAAACTATGCTAAAAGACAACTCACCTGGATAAACAATCGCTTTTCATCAGCAAATGAAATTAGAATTTGAACTATTTCTTGCGGTATTTAAAAGTAAAAAAGATGTTATATTATAAAAAATTCCATAAAATATCTAAAAAAGATAAAATCAAGGCAAAACTTAATGGCACTATCAAGTTATCATCGAGTTTTAATAAATCAGACCTAGCCTCTAGAGTTGTAGCAAAAATCACTGCGATTAGTGAATAAACATAAAAACTCCAACTTTTATATTGAAAATACCAACCATAAACAGCAACCAAAAGCGCTGCTAAACAAAAAAAAGTAATTGAACCAGCCAAAGTTTTTTGATAAAAAGGTCGGCTTTTAATTAATTTACCAATAATAGATGCAAAACCATCGGCAATTGCCAAAATAAACAAAGACATTATTGCCACAACTGGCTTTGCTAAAGCAAAAACCACACTTGCTGAAAGAAAAGTATAGCTTAAACCAGATAATTTTGGTTGATTTTTCTCATGGTCTCGCATGATTTTACCAAAAATAACCAAAAATAAGCTATTTAAAATATTATTTTTATGTCTAAAAAAATCAGCAAGCACAATTATAAAAGTTGCCACAAACAAAGAGATAAAAAAGATTTTTTTATTTTTTACTATTACATAGCTTATCGGCAATAATATTAAACAAAAATGAAAAACTTTACGATATATTTCAAACTTAAATTTCAATATCTGTTGCATAAAAAAAATCTCAAAATTACTGGTTTTTACGATATAAAACTACTTCATTTTTATTGATATAGCCTAAAATTTTTCGAGATTGTTCGTCTACCAAATCGAGATCAAGAGATTGTAAATTCATATTTTCTACCGCTTTAGATTTTGCTTGTAAATTTTGTTGTAAAATTTGCTTGGTTAGTTGCAGATCATTAAAATTATATAACACATTTTTATAAGCAAAAAAACCTTTGTTGCCAAAAAAAGCAATAATTAAAAAATAAATAATCAAACCAAAACAAATACAGTAAGAAATAAAAAAGCTTTTCGATATTTGATAGTTATCAACCAAATTGTAGAGATAATTACGAGTTTTTAGCATTTTTTATTTTTATAAGCCTTCGCATATTGCTAAAGCCGATTCAACAATATTATGAGTTTTTGGTAATGCTAATTTTTCAAGATTAGCAGCATAAGGCAATGGAGAATCTACCGAGGCAAGCTTTTTTACTGGCGCATCGAGATAATCAAATGCTTGATCCATCACTACATAAGCAATTTCACTTCCTACACTGGCAAACGGAAAGCCCTCTTCAACAGTAAGGCATCGACCAGTTTTCTGCACAGAAGAAATAATTGTGGCAGTATCAAGAGGCCTAATAGTGCGAAGATCGATAACTTCTGCCGAAATATTATATTTTTCTTGCAATTCTTCTGCAGCCTCAAGAGCATATTTAACCATTAAAGAAAAGGCAACAATAGTAATATCAGAGCCTTCTCTTGCTATTTTTGCCTTGCCAATTTCAACCAAATGATCTTGCGAATATTCTTCTTCAAAAGAAAAGCCATAAGTAATTTCGTTTTCTAAAAAAATAACAGGATTTGGATCGCGTATTGCTGATTTTAATAAACCTTTAGCATCGGCAGAACTATAAGGGGCAACAACTTTTAAACCAGGAATTGAGGCATACCAAGCGGCATAACATTGCGAATGTTGAGCCCCTACTCTAGCAGCAGGACCATTTGGCCCTCTAAACACAATAGGGCATTTTACTTGCCCTCCCGACATATAATTGGTTTTGGCTGCCGAATTAACAATTTGATCGATTGCTTGCATGGCAAAATTAAAAGTCATAAATTCAACCACTGGATGTAAGCCAACAAAAGCCGAACCAACCGCTAAACCAGCAAAACCATGCTCAGTAATTGGAGTGTCAATTACTCTTTTTGACCCAAATTCAGCTAATAATCCTTGAGTTACTTTGTAGGCACCGTTATATTCAGCAACCTCTTCGCCCATTACATAAACTTGCGGATTTAGCCTCATTTCTTCTGTCATCGCTTCTCTTAAAGCTTCTCGAACTGTGAGTTTTCTGAAAGTAGCCATATGTGTGTTTTGGTTATTTTGTTAATGATAGATTTCGGTTAAAAGCTCTGATTCTGCTGGTTCTGGACTATTTTTTGCAAATTCAACAACATCATTTATTTGTGCTTTTATTTTATTTTCGATAGATTTAAAATCGTCTTCGTTAGCTATTTTATGCTCTAAAATATTATTTTTTAAGCTATCGATAGGATCTTGTTCTTTTTTACAATTAAGCTCTTCTTTAGAGCGATAGGTAGCAGGATCAGACATTGAGTGCCCCCTATAACGGTAGGTATCAAATTCGAGCAATACAGGGCCATTACCAGATCGAACAAAATCAACAGCCTTTTGCCCTTCGGCCATTACCTGAAAAATATCCATACCATTAATTTTAAAACCAGGAATATTAAAACCAACTCCCCTTTTATGTAACTCGGCGATAGAAGAAGAACGTGAAACTGAAGTTCCCATGGCGTAATGATTATTTTCGATGATAAATAAAATAGGCAAATTCCACAACTTTGCCATATTAAAAGATTCATAAACCTGACCTTGATGAGCTGCTCCGTCGCCAAAATAACAATAAGTTACATTATTAGTATTATTGTATTTATCGGCAAAAGCCAAGCCAGCACCAATTGGCACTGATGCCCCAACAATGCCATGCCCACCATAAAAATGTTTTTCTAG
The DNA here is from genome assembly GCA_945862075.1 of Rickettsia typhi. Classification (GTDB taxonomy): domain Bacteria; phylum Pseudomonadota; class Alphaproteobacteria; order Rickettsiales; family UBA1997; genus CAILUF01. The sequence goes on from CAMAWV010000001.1 coordinate 34,295, forward strand.
ATCAAATAAATGCATTGAACCACCCTTGCCTTTAGAAGATCCGTCGGCTCTGCCTAAAAGCTCGGCCATAATTTTTTTAGGATCAGAGCCAAGAGAAATCATATGGCCATGATCACGATAAGTGGTAATTACTTTATCGCCTTGTTGCATAGTGTGGTGCATGCCAGTAGAAATAGCTTCTTGCCCAATATATAAATGACAAAAACCAGCAATTAGACCCATGCCATAAAGCTGCCCTGCTTTTTCTTCGAACCTTCGAATTAACAACATTTCTTGGTAAAAAGCAAGTAATTGTTGTTTAGAAAAGTTATTAATAAAATTATTGTTTTTATCGCTGTTTTTAGCCATATGAAACTTTGATTATGAAAATGAAATAAAAATATAAGTTAATTATGCAACAGTTTTATTATAGTATTTTAACAAAAACAATGTCAACAAATTTATTTTAAAACAAAACTTATTGCTTAACAAAATATAGTAATTTAAAATAATTCTAATTTATTAAAATCTAATTTGCTATGAAAATTTTTTTACTTATCATAATAATTATTGCTTTGGTGGTGCTTACTTCTTGCATTTTTTTTAACGAAAAAAATTATTATCATGGCAATATTTCAAACCATTTTGATGGCAAAAAATTTCATAATTTAAATTCTGAAGGGGCAAAAAGTTTTTCTTCTTATCATAAATCTAAGCAAGAATATATTAAAACTCACGGCAAAACACAATGGCCACAGCAAGAAATTGAAATTAAAACCATTGTTCCAACTCAAAAAGTTGATAACAATCAAATTATTAGCACTTTTGTAGGGCATTCTACTTTTTTAATTCAGTTTGCTGGGCTAAATATTTTAACCGATCCTATTTGGTCAAAAAGAGCAAGCCCTATTAGCTTTGCTGGGCCAAAAAGAGCCAAAAAACCAGGCATTAATTTTGCCGATTTACCTAAAATTGATGTAGTATTAATTAGCCATTCTCATTACGACCATCTCGATTTACCAACTGTTAAACAACTTCAAAAACATTCTAATCCACATTTTTTTGTAGGCTTGGGCATGTGTTATTTTTTAAACAACCTAAAAAATTTAAAATTAAACTGCACCGAACTTGATTGGGGGCAGTCTTTTATGTTTAATCAAAATTTGCAAATTAGTTTTTTACCTACCAAACACTGGTCAAAACGCTATTTATTTGGCAATAATGCTACTTTATGGGGTGCTTTTGCCATGCAGGCAAAACTTAATAATGAGCAGTTAGCAAAAATTTATTTTGCTGGCGACACAGGTTTTGACAATCATTTTCTAGAAGCTGGTAAGCAATTTAATGGTTTTGATTTAGCTTTTTTACCAATCGGAGCCTACAAGCCAGAAAACTTTATGAGCAAACACCATACTAGTCCGCAAGAGGCGGTGCTTGCAATGCAACAATTACAAGCAAAACAAGCTGTGGCTATGCATTTTGAAACTTTTCCTATGGCTTCCGATAATTTTTTTGACCCCGCTTCTGATTTAAAACAAGCCTTACAACAGCAAAACATCAGCGAAAAACAATTTTTAACTCTACAACCCGGACAACAATTAATTTTACCATGAAAATAGCTTTTCAAGGTATTGCTGGAGCCAACTCACATTTGGCTTGCTTGCAGTTTTACCCACAACTTATCACTCAAAATTATTCAACATTTGAAGAAGTTTTTTTAGCAGTTCAAAATGATGAAGTACATTATGGTTTAGTGCCTCTTGAAAACTCTTATGCTGGCAGAGTTGCCGAAATTCATCATTTACTGCAAAAATATCAGCTAAACATTATTGCCGAACATTTTTTTGTCGTCAATCATCAGTTAGCAGGAGCAAAAGGGGCATCAATCAGCAATATCACCAAGGTAATTTCGCATCCGCAAGCTTTAATGCAGTGCCAAAATTTTTTACAAAAACTTAACCTAGAAAAACAAGAAAGCATCAACACTGCAGTTTCTGCCGAGATGGTTTTTTTACATCATCAACAAACTGGACAAAAAAATTTAGCAGCAATTTGTTCGGATTTTGCTATTGAAAAATATAATTTACAATTGTTAGCAAAAAACATTCAAGATGCCAAAGATCAAAATATAACAATTTTTATTGTCATATCTAAAGCTCAACCAAACATTGATTTTGTTATAAAACCTACTATCACATCGTTATTTTTTACTATCAGAAATATTCCAGGGGCACTTTACAAAGCTTTAGGAGGTTTTGCCACTAATAATGTAAGCATTGTCAAGCTCGAAAGTTATATTCCAGGAGGGTTTTCAAAGCAGGCTCGATTTTTTATTAGCATTAACGGGCATCCGCAACAAAACAATGTTCGATTAGCACTTGAAGAACTTGGTTTTTTTTCGCAAGAAGTAAAGTTTCTTGGCATTTATTATGCTAGCCCCACTAGAAAAGAATAGTAATCTGAGAAAGTTATATTAGTTTTCATCTTAAAATAACCAAATAACAAAATAGTTTTGGCTTAATTATTTTAAAAATCTACTACCAGGTTTAACAGCAGGAATATTTTGTAGATAGGACGGAATATTTTGACTATCAAAAGTTTCTACCTCAAGCTCTAACAAAGAAAATAATTGCACAGGCAAAGTTTGAAGTAAGTTTTTATCTCGACGATCTATTAAACAACCAATTGCTACCACATTTGCACCATAACTTTTAACTAAATTAATGGTTTCAATGGTTGATTTACCAGTAGTAATAACATCTTCAATAACCACAACAGGTTGATTTTGCTGTAAAGAAAAACCTCTTCTGAATTCAAAATTACCATTTACTCTTTCACAAAATATTGCGGTAGCATTAAGATGTTTGGCTACTTCAAAACCCACCACCACACCACCCATTGCTGGCGAAACCACAACAAGATTGTCATAAAAATTGCTTGATAAAAAAGAGTTAATTTTTTGAGCCAATTGAGTACAGATTTGTTGTGCCACATCAGGATGCATCAACACTTTTGCCGATTGCAAGTAGATATTAGAATGCAAACCAGAAGATAAAATAAAATGTCCTTTTAATATTGCTTCGTATTCTTGAAATATAGCAAATACTTTTGACTTATTTAATTTTTCTGAGTTATGAATCATGATAGATTTTTAAGCAACTAATTGGAGCTTTTTCTTAATTTTTAGCCTTAATACTTGAGCACTAGTAGAAAGTTTATTAAAGCGAAAATTAAGCAAAAAGTTATCAATATCGCCATATTTATTTATGGTACGTAAAGTAGAAGTAGCTACCGATAATTTTATATTTACTCCTAAAACCTTGCTAGGAAAAGACATTTGTTTTAAGTTAGGCAAAAATCTTCGACGATTTTTACGGTTAGAGTGAGAAACAGTATTACCACTTTGCGGCTTAACAGAAAGCATTTGACAAATTTTTGACATATAATTTTAGTAATTATTTAATTATCTATTTTTAAGTAAGTTTGCACTATTTATATTTTTTGAGGATCTGCACCTGTACATTGACCACTATCGTTGCCAGTAATTCCAGAATAAAGGCTAGGAGCACCAAAAATAACAGCCACACCCAAACAAACACCAATAATTGTTTTGATCTCTATTTTACCAAGTAAAAAACCAGCACCAACTGCCATAACCATAAGTGAAGCAATAATTTTTATTGGGGTACCTCTTAATATTGCAACACCGTTACAAAGAACTTTGGAGACACTATTTTCCTTATCTCGAATAATAACAATCTGAGCATTTGCTGTTGAAAAAAGTGGCAATAATAACAAAATACTAAAAACCATCAACAAAAAATAGCCCTTAATTTTTAAAAAAATGTTTAACATAAAAAAAGTTTTAATTAATAACCAAGCAAAAAATTATAAAGTCAAAAAAATAATTGTCAATTTAATTTTCGTAGATTTTTTAAATTATTTTTTTTTAGATGTTGCCTTTCAAAAAATCAAGTTTTATTATTAATGTTTTAATTAAATAATAATAACTTATGAAAACCAATGCTAATTCTATTAAAATAGGCAATGTTCTTGAGTTTCAAGGTCAATTATGGAAGGTTCTTAAAAGAGAACATGTTAAACCCGGTAAAGGTGGAGCCTACATTCAGATTGAAATGAAAAACATCCAAACTGGCAATAAAACCAATACCAGATTTGCCTCAAGCGAAGATGTTGATATTGCTTTTGTTGAGCAACAAAATTTGTTGTTTCAATATTTTGAGCAAAATAATTTGGTTGCCATGAACATGGAAACCTTTGAAACTTTTGAATTTCCCAAAAATTTAGTTGGCGATGCTCTACCTTTTTTAAGCGAAGGCATGAATATTCGAGTTGAATACTGCAATCAAAAACCTATAAGCATTTTTCTGCCAGAGCAAGCGAATGCTGTTATTGCTCAAGCCGATGCCGTGGTAAAAGGACAAACCGCCGCCGCCTCTTACAAGCCAGCCATCTTAGAAAATGGAGTAAAAATTATGGTTCCTCCTTTTATTGAATCTGGCGAAGAAATAATTGTTAACACCACCGATTTTAATTATGTTAGTAGAGCCAAAAACAACTAGCAATTTTTTTTATAAAATGAGCGGTCTTGATAACGATTTTATCATTATCGACAACCGTATACATCACTATAATTTTTTATACCCACAAATTAGTCAAATTTGTCATAAATTATGCTATCGCAAAAACATTGGTTGCGATCAGCTCATTATTTTAAATAATAGCCAAATTGCCGATGTTGCTATTGATATTTTTAACTCAGATGGTTCAAAATCTGGAGCTTGTGGCAATGCCACCAGATGTGTCGCTTCTTTAATTTTTGCCGAAAAACAATCAACAAACATTACTATTGCAGTTGGTGAAAAAATTTTACCTTGCACTAAAATAGATCATCAAAACATTGCGGTTAATATGGGAAAAGCAAATATTCTGCATCAAAACTTAGTGTTTCACCAGTTAAATTTTATGGCTCTTGATGTTGGCAACCCGCATGCTGTTTGTTTTGTTGATAAACCATTGCTAGAAAATCTTTTTTATACCATCGGTCCTGTGGTTGAAAATAACTTGCAATATTTTCCAAATAAAACTAATGTTGAATTCGCTCAAATTATTAATCGCCATACTATTGCAGTGCGAGTTTGGGAAAGAGGAGTTGGCGAAACCTCGGCTTGTGGCTCTGGAGCTTGTGCGGTAGCAGTTGCTGCTATTACTCAAAATTTAGTTGATAACACCGAAATTACCATTATTTTTGCTGGTGGTAAGCTAACCATAAACTGGCAAAAACACGAAAATATTATCATGACTGGCGGTTGTCAAAAAATTTTTACTGGTTTTTTTGATAACAATTTTTTAACACATTAAATATATTGACAAATCAATATATAATTTTATTATTAAAAAATTTTGGCAAAATTATTAATTTTAAATCAATTGCCCTATTTAAGTGTTTCAATCTCTTAAAAAATATATCATTATTTTACTATCTGTTTTGTTGCTAGTTTTTTTTGTTTGTGAAAAAGCAAAAGCAGCCATGGTTGGTGGTTGCACCGACGATCCTGGAGACGGATCTATAATGGTTACCGCTAAACCTGCTACTATTTTTTCTAATGGCTCCGATGATTTATGGCAAACACAACTTTCTGATTGGCAAGAAACTCCCTATTATACAAATGGCGAAGATATCATAATAAATATTGCCATAAGAAACTCAGGCTATATCAATGCTCATGGCGATAATGACAATAAGCTAAAATATCCTTGTAACATTTGCTCAAAAATTGTTAAATACAATACAAATGGTTCAATAGCCTATCAAACACCTAATTGCATTTGTGGTCCAAAAATTTATGTTCCACCCATACCTCAAGTTCAATCTTTTAGATACTGGCCTGGCTCAAAAGAAATATTTAAGCCAATCGAAACCATAAAACCAGAATGCGAAATAATTCTCGGTTACCCAGAAAAGGCACATTATGGCATAATAGATAATAACCAAAGAATTGCCTGTAGAAAAGGTTCTAGCAATGAGATAATAGAAATATCCAGTAATCATGTAGATATTGTGTCACCATTATTAAAAACCGATATAAATTCACAAGAATACACTTGTATCCCAATGGAATGGGCACTAAATTTAGGCACTAACCATCCTAATTTTATTGCATCAAATTCTAAAATTACAACTTTCTTAAATCAAAATTACATAGATAAAGGTAAATACTATAGTAGGGCAACCCACTTACTTACTACAGATTTTAAAAAAATTCCCGATGAAAACGGTCAATCTGGTTATGAAATTGTGCATTTTCCTATAAATTACTATGAAAAAGAACTAAGTACCACAGAAACAGATCAAGCTAAAATTACCCTACTAAAAGATGTTAATTATCACCATACAAACAGCTGCAATGCTTCAAATGGCTTTAGTTTATATCTTGGTTTATTTCCAGAAAATTCTGATATGCCCGGATATAACGGCAAAATTTATGCTTATCATCTTTATTCTTTTAACCAAATATGCCGAATTTATCGCAATGGAATTTGTGAAAATGCAGTAACTCAATTTAAATTATCAAAATCAAATCTAGATTCTATATTGCCAAGTTCTTTTTTAGATAATAATAACAATCCAATATCTATACCACATGGATATAAAATAAAATTTAAAATCTACGATAATTTTTACACATCTAACGAAGTGCGAGATCTATACAATGTCACTATAACAAGTGGCATAGAAACTCAAAACTATGCAAAACCAAATCAAGATGAAGGGCTTTTTACTAATGTAAAATCTAAAATTGATGCAATTTTACAAGGTGCCCAAAGCTATAATTTTAATATTTCCAATATCAATTATGCTTCTTTATTTATATCCCCTGTTTATGCCGCAGATATAATTGAAGAAGCCACAATAGAAAATGCTAAAAAAAATGGTTTGATACGTGTTACTTACGAAAATTTTATAGTAAAAAATATAACCATTATTAGATATACATTAATTTTATTTTTGATGTTTTATGCCATAAGCTACTTAATGGGATTATCAGAAATAAATCAAAAAGAATTAATACTGCGCCTATTCAAAATAGCGATAGTTCTTGCTTTTCTCGATCCTGCTTTAATTGATTTAACAACAAAAACTAAAATTTCACTAGATCCTAGCAAAACAATTCAAAAACAATATTCATTTCAAACAACTGCCACTTTGGGTTTTTTATTTTATCAAAAATATATTATTAATACTGCCATAGGAGGTCTAAACGATCTTATAGCAATAATTACTAATTTTTGCAAAGCTCTTAATCTAGACAGTGCTTCCGCTATGCAAACAGAAGTTTCTTTGAGTAACAATGTTAATTTTGCCTATTTCGATAAAATATTAGAAAAAATCTTTTCAATAAAAACAGTAGGAGCAATAGTAAGTGCCATTTTCACTAAATGGCTAATTGGAGCGGTGCTTTTAGTGGTATTTTTATATTTTTTAGTAAAAACAATTTTTAAACTCCTAGTGACCTATATTTTAAATTGGTTGCAAATTATCTTAGCATTGTCTTTAGGACCTATTTTCTTTTTATTTTTACTTTTTTCAAAAACGAAAGGGTTTTTCACTAAATGGATTGCTTTTACATTTGCCAGAGCCCTAGATATAGTTATTTTGGTAGCTCTTACCTTTCCGTTTATTGGCATCATATATGTTGATTTATTAGCTATTATTGGCGAAGAATCTTGTTTAAGAGCAATTGGCCCTTCTTTTTTAAGACTTGAAGTATGGATTCAAAACGATAATCGTAACTCAGACTTAAATAATTTTTTTAGCTATATATTTGCGTTAGCAAAAGATATTGCTTTAGTTTACATGATAAACCTAATCGCTTCTTATGCTCCTGAAATTTCTGGTAAAATTATTAATATTGCCGATAATCAAAACTCCGCAGGAAACTCAAAAGCAGCATCTAACATAGCAGCACAAACCACTGCTCAAGCCTTAAGTACCATAGCTTCTGGTATAAAATTTGCCAATTCTTCTTATGTTGGCGGTATGGCAAAATCTTATGTCAAACAAGGAGCTCTTGGCTTAAGCAACTTTGTTGGAGCAACTCGTGTTGCAACATTTGCCAAAAATACCGCATTGAATCTTGGAAACCAGTTATACGAAGGCTTAACACTTAGAAATGCCGCTCAAATTCTTTTAGGCAAAGAAACCGCTGAAGCTATTTTTGGCAAAAAAAATACTACCAATACTGGCAGAGATGGCGGTGGTTCTGATGGCGGTAGCGGTGGTTCTGATGGTGGTAGCGGTGGTTCTGATGGTGGTAGCGGTGGTTCTGGCGGTGCTTTTGCTAGCAGTAGAACTAGTGCCTCTGGTAGCACTCCTGCTGATGGTAGCGGTGTTCCTGGCGGTGCTTTTGCTGGTGGTGCTCCTGCTGGTGGCGCTCCTGCTGGCGGTAGCGGTGTTCCTGGCGGTGCTTTTGCTGGTGGTGTTCCTGCTGGTGGTAGCGGCATTCCTGGCGGTGCTTTTGCTGGTGGTGCTCCTGCTGGTGGTGCTCCTGCTGGTGTTGGCGTTGGTGCTGCTGGCAAGTTTGCTCCAGTTAATGATGATGCTGAAATAACACAAGGTAGTATTACAACAATACTACGAGACTTAGAACAATCCATGCCAAAAGCAGGACAACCGCAGACATTAGGACCTGCATTAGCAACACAAATGCAACGAGCACTAACTCAATTAGAGAAAAAAATCGACAAACTACAAAAAATGCAATCAGATACAGAAATTCTTCCAAATTCTGATCAACCATCAACAGAAAGCTTGATTCAAGAACGGTCAATCACTCCTCAAGAAATGCTTACATATATAGAAAACAGATTAGATGACTTGAAATCAAAAACAAAAATTGAGAAATACCAAACTGCCCTACAAGACACTAGAAACAAAATCACTAAACAAAGTCAATCACAACAAGATGCCGAAGCAGTTCCTAATGTTCCCAGAACTATGAAACCAGCACCTATGCATCAAGCCGCTCCCGTTCAAACAACTCCCGTTCAAACAACCCCTGTTCAAACAACCACTCCAACACCAGGGCAACCTATTAGCAAATCATCACCTGATAAAGCAGAAACATATTCTGCACTTCCTGCTAATGATAATTATAGCCAATTGCAAGCAAAATTTCAACCATTTTACAATTCAGAATTACAAGAACTGCAAAAACAACTTACTCTTGACAATGCTCTTGATTTATTTATAAAAGCAAATGATGCCAAACTAAAAAAACTACAAATGCAATTTCAAACAGATCAAAACACTGATATTGAGAAAGAATTACAACAAGTTTTTGAAAAATTCAAAGCAGATTTTACTACCATTAACAAATCTGCATCACAACAAACATCAAGAGAATCGATCTCTACAACAGAAATCGTTGCTAAAATAGTTGCCAACGATAATAAATCGCCAACAACATCAGATGCAATCAAACAACAAAATTTTTCAAAAATCGCAACAAAATTGCAAGAAGCAAATGTTTTGCCAGAATTACAAGAACAGCTTCGTAATCAAGACAAAACAAAAAAACAAGAAGCCTTGGTGAGTTTGTTAGCAGACAGAGATAGGACAAAAGAATCGGCTAATCTCAAAAAAATATTAGAAGAAATAAAAAATGAAACTCGAGAACAAGAAAGAATTAATCACTTAAAAGAAATGTTTTCGCAAGCAGAAAGAGTAAAAGCTTTTACTCAATATTACAATCCAGAGCCAGATACTTCTGCTATTTCTCAAGTAGAATTGGAGCATCTTAAAAATGATAAAAAATTCAATTTTAATGAAGAACAAATCAATGCTATTAAACAATATCAATATCAAAATCCAGAAAAAGTGGCTATAGATGCACTTAACACACCTGAAACTTTAACAGCATTAAAACCAGAAGAAATAGATAAGGTATCAAACTTTCTTTTACAACAAACAGAAGTTACGGAAATGATGCTTGCTAAACTTAATAATTTAGAAGAAGAGCCTGCAGAACATAAAGCAATAACACCAGAAGAACTCGAAAATCAAAAACGATCACTTGATATTGTCTTAAAATTAATGGGGGTCAAATACAAATCCGATAGAAACAAAGCTATAGATTTTTTACTTGCTATCAACACAGCAGATTCGATCACCGATCTTCAAGGTCATTTTGATCAAATGTATATCTTGTTAGAAAAACCTCTTAAAACAATACATAAAAAAGATAAAATTCTCGCAATGATTCTTACAAGCGCAAATGAAGATATAAAAAAACAACTCGAAACAAGCCCAGCAGATCAAGAAAATCGCAAGTATCAACTTAAATTAACCTTAGAAAAAAATGAAAAAACATTAGCAAAAGTAAATGCTAGAGAAAAATCTTTTAAATCTTTATTTGGTAGAATAAAAAAAGCTATAGAAAAATCTTAGGTCAATATGTTTCGTTTAATCATAATTTTTATTATCAGTATTTTAGTAGGAAAGGTACTACATATTTTTTTTTCTAAAACATATGCAGGCAAAAAAAAAGCAGAATATGTAGTGTTCTATATCAAGCAAGAGCAAGGGGCAATTGGTTGCACAAGTATAGAGCGATATAAACAAGTTGTAAAAGCATATCAAGAAAATAATCTAAATTCTATCAATAGCTATTTACAAAAAAAAGAGTGTTTTTTATATAAGAAAAATCATCAATTTTCAGCATTAGATAGCATTTGTCAAAACAATAATCCTAACGAACTTGCCGAGTTTACGGTGCCACACTTATTGTTAAAAAATATCTATCTTCCTTGTTTTGCCATTGCCAGAAATTAAAAATGTAAAAAACTCCGCCATTAGCAATAGCAAATGACGGAGTCGCTTTTATAGAGAAGTTATCACTTAGATAAACCACTCATCTTTTACAATAAAGAGTTAACCACTGATATTGTAACAAGAGCAATAAATGGAATAAAGACCATATATACAATATTTATAGTTATTAGACGAGAAGCTTATCAAGTAATTGATTATAATAAAATAACCAATCAAGTGAAAACCTCAAATGCTTCCATTTAAATAAAAAATTACTTAAACGATTGCATGCTAAAACATTAGTTGCCTAATATTTTAGCTATCTTGCTTCTCTCCTCCACAAGTTCGTTGTAAGAAAGAGAAACAAGACCTTTTTGCAACAAATAACCATCAGAGCCAATGGTGTGTGTGCTAGTAATTTCTGTGATAAATTCGGCAATTTCTATAGAGTTTATTTGATTTAGCTTGGCATAAATAAATAATGGTCTAGATATAGAATAAGTTTTATTGGTGATATTTGTAAAACTTGGGGTTACGTTGTTGATTTTTACAGGTTGCAACAAGTGTTTATTTTCTTCTAAAAAATTAAAACCAAAAATACCAAAAGCATTTTGGTTATTAAGTAATTTCTGCACAATCAAGTTATCATTTTCACCTGCTTCAATAAATGCTCCATCAAGCCTTATTTGAGAACATTTTTTTTTGCGCATTTTACTATCGGGGTAGGTTTTGATAAATAAATCATTTTGCAAGCAAACATTTTCTAGCACCAACTCAACAAAAGAATCTCGAGTGCCAGAGCTAGAGGGTGGACCATAAACAACAATTGGTAAATTAGCCAAATTTTTATTAACTTGTTGCCAAGTTTTATAAGGGTTGGTAATTAATTTTGAACCATCATCACTTGGAACATAACTTGCTAAAGCTAAAAATAAATCGTGTTTTGAAAGTGAAAATGCTTGAGATTTTATAGTGTTGGCAACAACAATACCATCGTATCCAAGTTTAATTTCAATAAAATTAATATTATTTTTCTGGCATTTTTCTACTTCAGATGGCAAAATAATTCTTGAGGCATTAGTAAAATCTGGGAAGTTATAACCAACTCCTTCGCAAAAAACTTTAAAACCACCACCAGTGCCAACAGCTTCAACGACAGGGGTTTTAAAGCCAGTTTCACGACCAAAAGTTTCGGCAACTGTTGCAACAAAAGGGTACACCGTAGATGAGCCACTAATTTGCAAACGATCTCGTTTAGTGGTTTGAAAATAACTATTTTTTTTAATGTTTAAGCTAGTATTTTGCTTGGTATTTGCCAAACAAAAACTTGCATTAAAACTAAAAAAAGCAAATATTATGTAGAGCAAAAATTTCATAAACATGTAAACAGTAAATTTTTATAAAAAACATGCTTAAGAAAATAACAAATTACCAAAATTCTAATTTCCAAAAATAAAAAGTCAATAGTTATTGATTTTATAAAAAAAAATTTTAAACTCTTAACTTGACAAATGCAAATTTAGATACAACATCCATTACAAATAAATTTCAATAATATGCCTTCTATTTCTGTTTTTTTTTATATTATAGCTTCTAGCTTATTTATTTTATCGCTTTACGGCTTATCTTCGCAAAAAACTGCAAAAATTGGCAATCTTTTTGGTATTTCAGCCATGATTATTGCCATTATTAATAGCTTGTTTTTACCAAATATTCATCACAATAAAATTTTAATAGTTTTAGCAATCATAATAGGTGGAGGCATTGGCTATATGGTGGCAAAAAAAGTCAAAATGACTTCCATGCCTCAATTGGTAGCTGGTTTTCATTCATTAGTTGGTTTAGCTGCGGTTTTAATTGCTATTTCTGCTCTTTATTTGCCTGTTGAGTTTGATATTAATGTTTTGGCTTCCGAAAATATTAATCTTAAAATAGGTAGTAAAATTGAAATGTTGCTTGGTGTAATTATTGGTGGCATTACTTTTAGTGGCTCTATTATAGCTTTTTTAAAGTTAAATGGCAATCTTACTAAAAACATTATTATTTTTCAGAATAAAAAGCATAAAGGCACTCTTTATTGTTTTTATTTGCTTTGTATTTTGGCAATTTTTACCTTTTTGTTATTTGGTTATTCTAAAATAGCCTTTTTGTTTATTGTTTTCGCTTCTATCTTTTTTGGCATTGGCTTGATTGCTCCAATTGGTGGCGCCGATATGCCTGTGGTGGTTTCTATGTTAAATTCTTACTCTGGTTTTGCTACTAGTGGCATTGGTTTTACTCTTAATAATCCAGTTTTGGTAATTACTGGAGCCTTGGTTGGAGCTAGCGGTGCTATTTTAAGCTACATTATGTGCAAAGCAATGAATCGCTCAATTTTTAAAGTAATTTTTGCTTTTACTAATCAAAATCAAGTCACTAGCAATAATAAAAATCTAGAAAACAAAACCATCAATTATGCTAGCCCCGAAGATGTTGCCTTCATTATGAAAAATAGCTCTTCTTTAATTATAGTGCCTGGCTATGGCATGGCAGTGGCTACCGCTCAACATGCAGTTGCCGAAATTACTCATTTACTTATCGATGCTGGTGTTGATGTTAAATTTGCTATACACCCTGTGGCAGGAAGAATGCCAGGCCATATGAATGTATTACTAGCCGAAGCCAACATTGATTACGAAAAAGTATTCGAACTAGAAGAAATTAACTCACAATTTAAAACCACCGATGTAGTTTTGGTAATTGGTGCTAACGATGTCACAAATCCATCAGCAAAACACGATAAACAAAGCCCAATTTATGGTATGCCAATTTTAGAAGTTAATCAAGCTAAAACAGTGTTTTTTATCAAAAGATCTCTATCTTCTGGTTATGCCGGAGTTGATAACGAGTTATTTTTTGAAACAAATACCTTTATGGTGCTAGGCGATGCCCGAAAAATTACCGAAGAAATTGCAAAAAATCTTAAAACATGACAACAACCAACCAAATGTGGGGAGGCAGATTTAGCCAAGCTCCAGATAACTTAATGCAAGAAATAAATCAATCAATCAGTTTTGATAAAATTTTATATCAGCAAGATATTGCAGGATCAATCGCTCATTGTCAAATGTTAGCAAAAACTAACATCATCACTCAAGAAGAGTCTGAAAAAATTATTACTGGTTTATTAAAAATTAAGCAAGAAATATTTGAAAATAAATTTGAGTTTCAAATTGCTCTCGAAGATATTCATATGAACATCGAAAACAGGTTAGCTCAAATTATTGGCGAAACAGCTGGCAAGCTTCACACCGCCAGATCTCGTAACGATCAAGTGGCTCTTGATTTTCGGCTTTTCGTACGCGACAACCTCGATGAAATCAAGCAATTACTGATAGTTTTACAGCAAAATTTATTACATCAAGCAACTAAAAATTTAGGGGTAATTATGCCTGGTTTTACTCATCTACAATTAGCTCAACCAGTGCTTTTCTCACACCATCTTTTAGCTTATTTCGAAATGTTTAAACGCGATATTTCTCGGCTTTGTGATTTACGCAATAGGCTTAACCAATGCCCTCTTGGTTCTTGTGCCTTGGCTGGCACTTCTTTTGCTATTGACAGACATTTTGTAGCAAGTAAGTTAGGCTTTGATTCTCCTACACACAATTCAATGGATAGCGTTTCTGATCGTGATTTTGCTTGCGAATTTTTATTTTGCCTAAGTCTTATAGCCAATCATCTTTCTCGATTTGCCGAAGAAATTGTTATCTGGATGAGTAAAGGCTTTAAATTTATTAGTTTATCCGATAAATTCACCTCTGGTAGTTCAATTATGCCTCAAAAGAAAAATCCAGATTCAGCCGAGTTAATTCGCGGAAAAAATGGTCGAATCACTTCAGCTTTATTTTCTTTGTTAACCACCTTAAAAGCTCTACCACTCACCTATTCTAAAGATATGCAAGAAGATAAAGAGCCAGTTTTTGATGCTACCTACCAAACCAAACTTATTATCAAAACTATGTCGGCCATGCTTAACGATATTGAAGTTCATAAACAAAATATGCTTGATATGGCTTCTGCCGATTACTCTTGTGCTACCGATTTAGCCGATTGGTTAGTAAAAAATTTACATATTCCTTTTCGAAAAAGTCATCACATTACAGGGGCAATTGTCAAAATGGCTGAGCAACAAAATTTGCCTCTGCATATGTTAAATTTAGAGCAGATGCAAAAAATCTGCCCTGAAATCAATCAAAATATTTTTATTTGTCTACAAGTTGAAAATTCAGTTAATTCTAAAACTAGTTACGGCGGAACCTCTATTAATAGCGTGCAACAACAAATAAAGTTGGCAAATCAATATTTACAACAAATGCTATGAAACAAATATTGCTAAAAATTTTGTTGATCTTACTAATATTAAACAGTTGTGGTCGAAAATCACCATTGCAACCACCGCCAAACTATAAAAGACCAAGTTTTGATAATTATTTCGAATAAATTATATGCTATCTTTTTTAGAATTATTTAACAAAATAAAAGCTTATAACCCAAATAGCGATTTTGCTTTAATTCAAAAAGCCTACATTTTAGCAAAAAATTCGCATGGTAATCAAAAAAGACACTCTGGCGATCCTTATTTCGCTCATCCTGTAGCGGTTGCCGAAATTGTAATTTCACTCAAACTCGACGACCAATCAATAGCCACCGCACTTCTACATGATGTAGTTGAAGATACCGAAGTAAGTCTGCTTGAAATCAAAGAGCAGTTTGGCAACGAAATTTCTAGCCTAGTTGATGGCATCACCAAGTTAGGAAAAATTGAGGTTTTACCTGCCAACGAAAGATTGGCCGAAAATTTTCGTAAACTTACCATGGCAATGTCACAAGATATTCGTGTGCTACTTATTAAGCTTGCCGATCGCTTGCATAATATGCGAACACTGCATTTCGTACCTTCTGCCGAAAAAAAAATCAAAAAAGCCAAAGAAAGCCTCGAAATATATGCCCCACTTGCTGGTAGAATTGGCTTAAACAACATTAAAGACGAACTCCAAGAATTAGCTTTTGCCATTATTCATAAACAAGAATATCAGCAAATCAATGAAAAATTACAAGATATCAGGCAAAAAAATCAAGATTTAATTGATAAAATACTTTCTGAACTGCAAAATTTATTTACACAAGAAAAAGTTGTTTGCCACATTTATGGTCGAGAGAAAAAACCTTATTCTATTTGGCAAAAAATGCAACAGAAAAATATTGGTTTTTATAGCTTACACGATATTATGGCTTTTCGTATTTTGGTTGAAAATGTCTCCGAATGCTATAAAGCTCTAGGAATTGTCAATTCAAATTTCAATATGATTCCAGGCACTTTCAAAGATTACATTAGCACCCCCAAAGAAAATGGCTATCAATCGTTGCATTTAGTGATTCTAGGGCCATTTAACAGAAAAATTGAAATTCAAATTCGTAGCCAAAAAATGCATGAAATTTCCGAAATTGGCTTGGCAGCGCATTGGCATTATAAACAGTGCGATAACAAAAAATTTTCTGCCACAAATTTACAACAAGAAAGTAATCAATACCGTTGGATACGCGAATTAATTCAGCTTTTTGAAACCTCCGAAACCGCCAGCGAAGTTTTAAAACACAATAAACTCGCTATGCACAAAGACGAAGTTTTTTGTTTTACACCAAACGGCGATATTTTTAATTTACCTTTTGGCTCTACTATTATTGATTTTGCTTATGCTGTGCATTCTGAAGTTGGCAATGCTTGTATTTCTGGTAAGGTAAATGGCAACATCGCTCCACTTCGCCAAAAACTTGAAAACGGCGATCAAATTGAAATCATCACTTCTAAAAATGCTAAACCATCACCAAATTGGCTACAATTTGTTTTTACTTCTAAAGCTCGTTCAGCAATTCGAAACTTTATTAAAAGCGAAAAATTTAGTGAATATGTTTTTTTAGGAAAAGCTATTTTGCATAAGTTTTTTATTAGTAAAGAGCAAGAGTTGCTCGAAAAAGATCTCGAAAAGGCTTTGCATCATTTTGGCAAAAAAAATCTTGCCGATCTTTATTTTAAAGTTGCCGAAGGCGGTATTACTCGCCAAGAAGTTTTTAAAATTATTTATCCGCAATTAACAGAGCCAGTAAAAAAAGACAAAATTCTCAAACCAGTCCAGCAAAATAAAATGCCTATCGAAGGCTTGGTTGAAGGAATGGCCATCAAATATGCAGGATGCTGTAATCCAATTTTTGGCGATCCCATCATTGGCATTATTAACACTGGAGTTGGAGTTACTATCCATCGACAATCTTGTTTGCAATTAAAAAATTTAGCACTTACTCAACAACGAGTGCTTGATATTAACTGGAAAAATCAAATAAACGATTTACAATCTTACACTGCTCAAATTTATTTATTAGTCGATGCAAAAAACGGTGGATTAGCCCATATTACAAGCATTGTTGCTAAAAAAAAAGTAAATATCACTAGCATTAAAACTCTCAACCGTCAACACGAAACTCTTGAAATTTTATTAAATTTAGTGGTAAGCAACCTCATACAGCTCGAAGAAATAATTTCTGCCCTCAAAATGTCAAGCAAAGTTATCTCGGTAACCAGATAAAAATTTATTAATGTTAATTTTTTAAAAAGAAGAGAAATTTTTACTCAACAGTTACTGATTTTGCTAGGTTGCGTGGTTGATCGATATCGTTACCTTTTAACAAGGCAACCTGATAAGCAAGCATTTGCATAGGAATTATAGGCAAAATTGCCTCTTGAATAAAGCCTTCGGTAGCAGGAATGGTGATAATATCGCAACTAAGATCGGTAAAATAATGGCTTTTATGATGATTGGTAACAACAATAATTTTACCGTCTCTAGCTTTAATTTCTTGTAAATTAGAGATGATTTTTTCAAAAATATGACTTTGCGGATTATCGCAAGCAATAGCAATTGAATAAATTTGATCATCAATTAAAGCTATTGTGCCGTGTTTTAACTCGCCACAAGGAATACCGTAGGCATTTATATAGGTTAGTTCGCGAAATTTAAGGGCAGATTCAAGGGCGGTGATATAAGAAATTAATCTGCCTGCATAGATGATATTTTGTGAATTAACAAGTTTTTGAGCGATATTTTGTAAGTTTAGATTTTGTAAAATTGCCTGCGATTTAGCAACACAAGCAATCAACTCGGCAATTAATTGTTGTTTTTGAGTGGTAGAAATAATTTTTCTTTGGTAAGCTAAATAAATGGCAAAAATTACTAAAACAGCAATTTGAGCGGTGTAGGCTTTAGTGGAAGCAACCCCAATTTCTGGACCAGCAACAGTTTTAAACACACAATCTGCAAGCATGGCGATGTTGCTATGCAAAACATTAACAATTGCCATTGTGGGCTGATTATGTTGCAAAGCATATTTAAGAGAAGCTAAAGTATCGGCAGTTTCGCCTGATTGCGAAATAAAAATAACCAAATTATTATTGCTAAAATATGGTTGGCGATAACGAAATTCTGAGGCAATATCAACTTCAACTTCAATTTTAGCAAAAGTTTCAAGCAAATGCTTGCCAATTAAACCAGCATAATAAGAGGTTCCACAGGCAACAATAGTGATTTTATTAATAGCTAAACAATCAAAAGTAAAATTAGGTAAATTAAAACTATAATTACTTATATCAAGATAGGTTTCGATAGTTTCTTGTAAAACTGTGGGTTGTTCATAGATTTCTTTTAGCATAAAATGCTCAAAGCCGTTTTTATGTAGCGAATTACTGACTTTAGCAAATGTTTGACATTTTCGCACAACAGACTGATTTTGCTGATTGTAGACCATAATTTCTTGATCGGAAATATAACCAAAATCATCATCTTGAAGCATAATTATTTGATCAGTATAACTAGCGATACCATAATAATCGGAGGCAATAAAATTGTGGTTTAAACCTTTACCAATTACCATAGGTGAACCATGTTTGGCAAAAATAATAATGTTTGGATTACTAGCTAAAATAATTGCTAAAGCATAAGTGCCAACAATAGTTTTTTGCAAAGAAAGCAAGGCTTGATTTAGATCTTGCTTATGTTGTAAAAAATATTTTTCAAATAAATGTGGCAAAACCTCGGTATCGGTTTGACTATAAAATTTAACACCATCTAAAATAAGTTGTTGTTTAAGTTCGGCGAAGTTTTCGATGATTCCGTTATGCACTACAGCACAAAATTGACCCTGATGTGGATGAGCATTTTCGTTACTTGGTTTGCCATGAGTTGCCCAACGAGTATGCCCGATAGCAATTTGACTATTGATATTTTGTGAATTTAGTAATTGTTGTAAATTAGCAATTTTACCTTCTTGTTTTAGCAGTTTAATTTGTTGATTTTCAACCACCGCTAAGCCAGCAGAATCGTAGCCACGATACTCGAGCTTTTTTAGGCCATCTATAACAATTTGACAGGCATTTTGATTACCAACAACACCAATGATTCCGCACATAAAATAAAATTTGTGTTAAAGAAAATATTTTATACCATTAATACAAAAATCTCATTATTACTATAAACATAATGTTTTATTAAGTGAAATGTTATCTTTTGTTATTTTTTGCTATTTTTTGCAAGAAAACAAAATCTCTTTGACTTTTTAAAAAAAACTAGCTAAATTTTGACAAAACATCAATTTTTCTTTTTTAATGCCTGGCAAAATCAAAAATTCATTGCTAATAACTCTTATTGTTTTGCTTATTTTATGTGCTTTACCAATTTATTTTGTCGTAAATTATCAAAAGCAATTTAATACACAGGCAACAGCATCAGCAACAACACCTAATGTTTTAGCTGTTAACAAAGCTGAGACTAACCATGACAACGGTGGCGATTATTTTGAATATCAAAAAACAACAGATGATCCTTTTTATAGTAATACAATACCTAGCGGTACCGCAATATCTCAAAACTTTTTCTTACGCAAAGGACAATCCTTATTGTTTTATAAACATGCAATAACAAGTTCAGATAATAATTGTGGAGATTTAACTAGATTAACAGTAACAACCACTCCTCAACCAGCAGTTTTGTGCAAAGGAACTTATCCAGCCACTAGGCCAAATTCACAATGCATTGATTTTGTTGAAATTTGTGAGTTCAAAAATTCTGGTGGTTCGTTGCAATATAAAATTAAACAACAAGAATCTAATATAGATTGCATCAGTATTACTAAAATTTGCCTGCCAAGTGTAAGTGAAAAATGCCCTGTTAGTTCTACTACATATTCTGATGCTTATAAATGCATAGATAATACTGGTGCTACTTGCTCTAGCACTTTATGCCAAGTTAATTTTCCTACCGTTACTGTTTCTACCGGTGCGAATCTTGTTGTTCCGCAATGTTCTTCGCAAACATTGCAAACAAAAACAGCACAAGAAATCTTATTTTCTAGTTACAATTGTAGTAGCGATCTTACATTATGCCCAACAGCAAGAGATATAGCAGATCTAGTTAGAAATTTCTCAAGTCTAAAAACAGATCCCACACAAGCGCCACAATTTGCAACAGTAACCCCTCCTGCCTCTACATGTGAAAATGCATTAAAGTCAGCAATTCAACAATCAGACTTAATTCAAATAACAGCTCAAAACAACGATGCATGCTATGATTTAACCAATTATACTGGCCAAGTAGCAAATATTCCTCCAGCAGAAAACTATGCAGAATATTTAGGTTTTTTAAATAACGGTAAAAATGCTAAACCAATCGCTCCTATATCTAGTCTTTCTGCTGATAAATATTTTGGTAACCTCGATTACAGTGTCTCAAAAACCATATTTATCAACGAAAAAGGTGAGCTTAGCAACTTACCAGAATTTCAAGTAAGTAGCGATGGTTTGCAAATGAAAATGCTGTTTGTTAATAACACAGATTTAAGCTCAACACCAACAGCAAACACGCTACCAGCTGCAGGTTTACAAACCAATATCAGTTTTCACCAAAATCAAACTTATAAAAACGGTCAAATGTTAAAAGTGGTTTTATGTAAAGAAGATGATGCGGCTTATCTAGATGATAACCAAAAATATAAATTTAACGAAAAATACGAAACAAAATGCGAAAATTATTTTTTACCACCAGCTAATATTGAAGAAAATCTCATCAAAACTTACAATTCTTCTTTATCTAGTAGAGTTATGACATCTATGCCAAATTCCCTATCAGATGCCGATTATTTTACACAAAACACTACGGAACGATTTACAGATTTTACGGATTTTATTCATAAAACAGATAGCATTAAAGTTGTTAATCAAAGTGTAGCCGATAGACCAGTTTCTAGTGGTGTTTATAATAATGACAACCAAACACTTCGTTCACCTTATATGTTTGATAAAAATGGTTGGTTAAAATTAATGGTTGCCAACGAACCAAGATTACTCAAAGAATCAACATTAAGAAGCACCTCAATAAATATAAACAAACCAATTTGTCATAATTACGATAACAATTTTTATTGTCACAACTCTTATGCAACACTATTTCCGCCAGAAGGAACTCCTAAATTAGATGATATCAAAAATTGGGAATACAAACAACTAAAACATGATTTACGATTAAGACTCGCCTTTCAGATTGACGACCCCGATATTAATAAAAAGGAAATTACAACAACCTACTATCCAAATGCCGTCCTTGACAGTACATCACCTAGTATCGCCGCAGGCAATGAAGCATATAACAATAACACTGGTAAATACGAAGTAACAGTAAAAGTAACCAACCCTGCAAGAAAAGCTCAATTAGAAGTCATGACAAGATTAAACAATATCGTAAATGCTTTGTCCTTAACTACTCTATTTAAATTTGATAAACCAATTGGAGAGGAAAAAGATCAATCAAATGCTGAAAAAAAAAGTATGTTTAGTTATTTAATTACAAATAGTAAATTGAAATCTGTAGTAAAACTTTCGGCAGTTTTAATGTTAATGATTTTTGCTTTAATGTATTTAATGGGTTTAAGTAAGCTTGATCATCAAACTCTAGTCTCTATAATTCTAAAACTCTCTTTTGTTTTAGGTTTATTTAGCTCAGATGCTTGGCAACTCTATCATGATATTTTTGTCGAAAGAATTATCGAAATATTTAACGATATAAGCTACAAAACACTTACCATTTTATCGCCCCAAGATATTATTGATTCTCAAACAATACCAACTTTTGATAAAGCAAACATAGCTACTTATTTTTATCAATCAATAGATGTTATTACCATGATTTTTAATCAAAAAAATCATTTCAAAATTATGGCAATATTTTTCAGTTATAGCTATGGTTTTGTTTATGTTTTTATTATTTATTACGGATTTTATATATATTTATTTGCTTCCGCCAATGCTATTTTAATGTTTATTTTAGCAAAAATCATCATGATATTACTAATTAATTTATTGCCTTTGTTTTTATTGTGTTTGTTCTTTAAAACAACACAAAAAATGCTCGATAATTGGTTTTCACTGATACTTGGCTATGGTTTTCAACAAATTTTTATTATTATTGCTGTTGCCTTTTTTAATATCATGATTGTATATATTTTAAAAATGATTTTAGGTTATAAAATATGCTGGGATTCTGTTTTAAAAATTAACTCTGGCAGTTTAGGTTATGGACTTCCTTTTAACGATATTATACTGTTTAAATTTTGGCAAGTTGAAGATTCTGAAAATGGCAACTATATTCCTTCTTTATTTCATATACTTTATTTTTTAATTTTGGTTTATGCCATGCAACACTTTATTAATTTCGCCGCTGGTTTAGGATCTAGAATAGCTGGTGGAGTAAGTGTTGAAGGTATTGCTAATGCTATTAAAGCTGATTTAACTGGTAACATCGCCTCTAAAATGGCACTAAAAGCTGTTAATAAATTAACCAAAGATATGAAAAATCGCCTAATTGATAAAATTTCTTTTGGGTATAGCGGGGAATTGGCCGATAAAAGAATCCAACAAGCTAACGAGAGAATAAATGATCACAGAGAAGCTTTTCAAGATGTTCAAAAAGAATTAAATACATATCAATCATCAAGTGAATTTTTAGCATTAAGTGACGAAGAAAAAGATATTGTGTTGAAATCAAAAGCAAATCAGCTAGCTGAAGAGTCTGGCTATGGTAACTATGCAAATTTAATAAAATCCGCTAATCAATCAAAACAATCTTCCTCAACCACACTTCCTGGAATGCTATTTGATGTTACTGGATCTCAAGGTCAAAAATATATTGGTAAAGCAACTAATGCCATTACTGGCAGAAACTTAGTAACTGGCCTTGCAAATGATACTGGTGATTTTAACGAAGCAAACTTACTAGGTATTAACAGAAGAATAAATTCAAAAGATGTTGTAGAAGCTCAAAAAGTTATTGATAGAAAGATAGGAGAATTAGAAAACATAGTCCTCACACAACCAAACTTAACCCCGGATCAACAAACTGCAATAAGAAACAGAATAGAAAATTTAAAAATACAAAAAGAATCAATTAAACTCAAGCAAACCACTTGGTCATCTATGGAAAAATTAAGATCTTTTACTAACAAACATAGCATCGAAGCAACAATAGGTGTAGCTACAATTGGTGCGGTTGGTGGAGTTTTAGGTGGTGCGACAGGTGCATTAGTTGGTGCGGTTGGTGGAGTTTTAGGTGGATCTAAAGGTGGAGCTGTTGCTGGACATGATATCGCTGTTAGTATTAAAACAAATGTTGGTTCTTTGGTGGGTGTTTTGCCAGGTGGTGCGGTAGGTGGTGCGCTAGGTGGTGCGCTAGGTAAATTATTTGTTGGGTTAGGTGCTATAGCAGGTGGTTTCATAGGCTTAGCTGTTGGCATAACTAGAGGCCCAGTAAGTGGCATAACTAGAGGCACAGTAAGTGGCACATATGCAGGAGTTACTACAGGTATTAGATTTAGCAATGCTAATATTCGTAACATCAATCCTGCTTATTTAAGAGCTAAGATTCGTAACACCAATCTTGCTTATTTAAGAACAGGTTTCGTTGCCAATGCAAAGAATTTAAGAACAGGTTTCGTTGCCAATGCAAAGAAACTGGCACAATTTACAGAAAATGAATCCATAACTTCAAAAACATTAATTGAAAATACTTCTAGCAAAATCGGAAGAGCTACAGGTTCAGCCGCAAGAGCTGCAGGTTCAGCCGCAATAGCTACAGGTTCAGCTATTATGAACATCGCAAGAGCTGCAAGTAATCCTACTAGCAACATCGCAAGAGCTGTAAGTTCAGCTAGTAGGAACATCGCAAGAGCTGCAAGTTCAGCTAGTAGCAATATAAAGCGTTTTGGCCATTCAGCTATCTCCCGAGGGTCTTTTGCCTATAATGTTAGCCGAAATTTTGTCGCAAGTGCTTTTGTTAAAATCGCCCAAAACGATACAAGTGCTTTTGTTAAAATCGCCCAAAACGATGCAAAATATAATTTGCAACAAAAACTAAAAAGTAATCCTAAAAATATTTCTACAGATAAACAAGAAGAAATAATTGATAATTTTATTGAACAAATTAAGCCTTATTTATCAGGTTCCAATCTAAATAAATTAAACAGCCTATTGCAAGTAACAGATTATCAAGATCGTAATCTTGGCAAAATTCACAATATTATTGAAAACAACCTAGCAAAACTCAACCAAGATAAAACACTTTTTAATTTATTTGTAAAAATAGCTCAACAAGAAAAGAAAAAACGTTATGAAAGCAATGATATTGGAAATTTAACTTCTTCTACTGTTGGTGCGACTTTGGTTGGAGCTGGTTATGCGACTGGATATACAATGCAATCAATACAAAATTATCGAGAAAAATCAGCTTTACAACATAAACAACACAAAGCATTACAAACTATTGATACTTTAATGAGTACTTTAACAGAATCTTCAAGGGAAAAAATAAAAACACTTACAAAAGAAATAGAAAAGCCACATTCTCAAAATATAAATGGGTTAATCAAAGATGCTGTACGCGAAGTAACAACAAACGATATCACAACACAATATACAGATAAAGCCAAACTTTTACTTGCTTTACAAGAATATGCTAAAACCATAAATTAACATGAATTTTTTTAAAAATAACATAAAATTACTAAAAAAAATCTTAGCAATATTTTTTATGCTGTGTTTAATATCTTGCAAAGATCAAGGTTGTACCGAAGGTGATGATTTTGGCGAATTCACTATTCAAAATTTACAATTTCCACCTTATGCAGGAGGAATAAAAAAACGTTTAGATTATAATAAAACAATATGCAATGACTACAACAAAGAATTATTAAAACTGATAAATGTAGATTTATGTAACGATGGCACCATGATAAACTGCTCTTCTAGTACAAGAGGCAACGATCAAAACTGCACTCTTAATCTTGGAACAACTTGCAATAATGATTTGGTAAATCTTTATACACTGCAAAATAAATGTTATAGTACCTATGCTAAAAAACAAACCTCTGACGGTGGTAAAAGCTATGTTTTTGCTACACATGATGATGAAAATAATCCAGACTTTTATTTATTCCCAGATGCCGATATTTCGGTAAAAATCCGAGGAGAAATTACTATAAATAGATCATCACCAAATACAGCTATAACTATTCAAAAAAATTCGCCATCAGAACTGCTAAAGGTAAATCAAAATGAGAAAATAGATGTTTTTTTAAAAAATGATGTCAGTAATATTTATTTTGATTTTTATAAGGCTATCCCAACAGTTAAAGGAATCTGTGATACTGATTTTTTGGACCTACATATACCAAATAATCAACAAGATTTTTACACAATGCAAGAAAATGTTAATAATGATTACCACAACGCAACAAATGGCATACAAAACAAACTAAAAACAATTATTGTTTATAATATACCTTATGTTGGTGAAACAACTTTTATCGCCCCTGATATTAACACGTTGGAGTCTGATAACGGTAAATGGATAGTAAATAAAAACAACGAAGAATTAAAAATAGATAATGCAAGCTCCACAAAAAAAAGAAAACTTGGTACAGGTTTTGTTGTAGCAACAACAGAACTTAACGGTTTTGGTTTGCAAACGATGAGTAGCGACGAATATTTATTAGCAAGACAAGATATAGTAGATTATTACAAAACCTCTTCTCCTTGCTCTAATTTTACTTATAGGGGAAGTTATATTAACAATGTTGTTGGTTCTTCTCTTGTTGGAACCAGATCAGTTTCTTCAGGCGTGACTTTTGGTGCTAATTCTATTTTAAAAGCAGGATCTACTGCCAGTTTTCTTGTTCTTCCTACAGGGTCACCCCCCCCCAGCTGCACATTTAACCCAATGTTAAGTGTAACACAAGATATTTCTGGCTTTGTAGAATTTGGCTTTGCTTGTTTGCAAAATACTAGTCCTTGCACACAATCTAGTTTACCTAGCACAATTACAGTTAGTATAGTAAGTTCGGAAGGTGATTTTGAAGTATTTCCTTCTTTATCTCCAGCTATTGAAAAACAAATAAATATTCCAGGTGGTAAAATTTTTGTTAAAAAAGGTAGTACTTTACTTATTCATACAACACCATCAAGCTCAACAACCTCAACAACTATTGCAAATCTTAAAACAAATGGTCTTTATGTCAAAACCACTCCTCGACCAGCAATTTACTGTTCAAAACAAAAATTTCGAATACAAAAAAACACTATGTGCATTAATTCTAATCCAGAATTTTGCATAATTGATCCTCAATTTTGTACATCAGTTCAAAAAGGCAGTACTACTGCAACTCATAAATGCGAATGTGCTAGTAACAAATTTTTTCAAACACAATCATGGTCTCCAGCATTTACAAAGGATTCATCATCGCCAGCTTATAAAATTAATCTAGATCAACTGAAAAATGACTATTGTAGCGATCAAACAAAATTGGATGAGTGCAAAGCATGCCTAATAGAACTACAAAATAGCCCCGGATTGTCTAACACAAATAATATTCAAAAAACACTATATGATACCACAAAATCTGAAAATGTTTGTTTTGATCTAGAAGAGATTAGAAACAGAATAAGTGATGCAACAAAAATTATTGATGACATCCAGATCGAACCAAAGAAAAACGATCTAGATTGGATCATGGAAAAAATATTAAACACAAAAATTAAAATTTTACCTTATTTTTCAGATAACTCTTATGGAGTTT
The DNA here is from genome assembly GCA_945862075.1 of Rickettsia typhi. GTDB lineage: Bacteria > Pseudomonadota > Alphaproteobacteria > Rickettsiales > UBA1997 > CAILUF01. Next base: position 61,314 of record CAMAWV010000001.1, read on the forward strand.
TGCCAAAACCATCTTTGTCTAATTTAAAGCTTCCTATTCCTACTACCGTCACTGCCCATGCTGATGTTTGCAATCAATCACGACAACTTCAAACCACCATAAAAAGCAAATTTAATGGTAAAATAGAATTATATATTGCTGATAATGATGAGGTTACAAACACAAATTATATACCATCAACAACAGAAAAATTTCGGATCACTACAAATAATCAATTCACTTTACGAGATGGTGCTGGTTTAAAAATTAGCTTGAAAAATATTACAAATAAATCAACAGGCGATACTACTCGATATGATTACAATAATAGTTGCGATTATTTAATTGGAAATTCTGCATCTTCCTCCCCGTCTTGCCAAGATTTATATACTCTAAAAAATGGTAATTTAATGCGAAATAGCATCCAATACAGCATTAATCCTCTTAATGTATGTATAAAAAACGACTCCAACCTTTCTTATAACCCATTCGCAGGTGCTTATCAAGAAATATTTTGCTATAAAAAAACTTCATCAGAAGAAGTAAAAAATATGGGCTTAAAGTTTGAGCTAGACACAACAGGTGACACAAAAAATATTTTTGTTAACAATTGCTACAAATCATCAGGTACGATAACTGAAAACTGCCAAATTACTTGTCCGAGTCCGTCGAGTGGGTCGTCGACATGTAATATGTGCAATGCAATGAAAATTGTTAATCCGAGCTTCGACTCTCCAACACCAAACAACAATATTGGAATCAATTCAAGCGATTACTACACTTGCATAGGAAAAGAGGAAATATCTAAAGCGATTTCAGGTAGTTATAATATCACTGTGGCAATTAAAAATGAAAAAAGCATTATCAATTATATCGAACTCATTCTTACCCCAATACTTGATTTACTTTATTCTAGCAAAAAAGATTGCTTAATACCGGTAGATGAAAAATCTTTACCACCGACTCCTCTAAGAAGTTGCGATCCACAAAGCTCAAATTGTCAATATAATATCACTCCTAAATATTGCGAAAAAAATAGCGGTCTCTGTAACGGAAAAAGCTATTCTAATAATCAAGAGAAAAATCCATCTTCCTCAACTGCATATTGCCCAATGGATATCGAAATCACTAGAAATGCTGATAATATAATTACCAATAGCGAAATTAAAAATATTCACTCAGCATGTGAATGGCAATGCCGACCTGTCAAAACTGGCGAAATAGAAAGGATTTATGAAATTATTTTAAACAATAATAGTTTTTCTAATGCAGTGCGTATTTCTACTATTTTAATGGTGATGTTTTATGGAATCAGTTACTTAATGGGGGTGAGTAAATTAAATCAAGCAGAAATGATTAACCGAATGTTTAAAATTGGTGTGGTAGGTTTGTTTTTAGATCCGCAATCAGGCTGGATGTGGTTTAACAATTTAATTATTCAACCTTTTAACGATGGAGCCGATTATTTATCATTTTTATTTGCCTCAGTTTTAGAACCAAATGATTTAACAGATTTAACAACAGCTCTAGAGAAGGGCGATTACAGTAATAGATCTTTATTATTTTCAACTTCTAACGATATTGTTAATTTATTTTTACAAGACGAAACTTGGAAAAAAATCGGAGCTTTATTCTTTTTTAACTTGTTTGGTCCATTGTATGCTGCTGGCATTTTTTATGTGATTTATATGTATGTTTTTGTGGTTGCAAATGTGTTATTGGTTTATGTAGTTGCAAAATTATTGATGGGAGTGTTGTTTTTAGTTGGACCTGTTTTTATTGCTTTTTTCTTATTTGAAAAAACTAAAGATTATTTTAATAAATGGATAAAGAGTATTTTAAGCTATGCCTTTCAGCAATTTTTTGTGATTTTTACTTTAAACTTTTTTAATATGCTAATTTATTATCTAATAAAACTTGTTTTGGGTTTTAAAGTATGCTGGGACGAAGTATGGACAATAGACTTAGGCTTAATTACTTTTACCTTACTAGAATTCTGGACACCTTACAACAACCCTGCAACATCGCAAATAGGTAGAGATCCAAGTTTATATAGTTCTGCCCCAAGTTTTAGTGGCGTTTTATCTTTATACATTATTGTCCATATTATGAAAAATTTTATGCCACAAATAGCTCAACTTGCTAATATAATGGTAGATGGAGTGGCCTCCGCTACTAATGCGGCTGGCAACATCAGTGGGGCAATGAAATCGCTATTCCAATTAGCGAAAAAATCTTTTTTCAACTCTACTCTTGGTAAAGCTTTAGTAAGTGGAGCAAAATCAGTTGTCTATAAAGGCCTAGATAAAACTTTAGGTATTGGTCCTGAAGCCGAAAAGAGAAAAGAAAAAATTATGAAACATAGAAAAGATATGCTAGGAGATAGAGATCAAATATCTTCTAATACCAACAAAGCATTTGAAAAATTTAAAGAAGAAAATGCTGTTAAAATTGCTAATGGTGAAATTAGCAAAGAAAGTTTAAAAAACAAAAAACAAGATATTTTACAAGAACAAGCAAAAAAAATGCAATTAGAAAGAGGCTTAAAAATGATGAATATAAGTAAATCACAATACAATAAAACTCAAGGAATAGAAAAAATGCAACTCGAAAAGATAGCCATGAAAAAAGCAGAGAGAGAAGGTTTTAGCTCCGATAAATATTTAAACCAAAAAGGTATAACTTTAAAAGAGCTAAAGGCTCATTCTTCATTGGCCGGCATTGCCTTTACTGGCTTTAAAGAGGGTTCGCACAGGGGCGGAACTCTCTTTAAAAACTTACAAGAAAAGAACGACAATATGTCAAATCGAGATTATAAAGTTTCGCAGTTGCAATTTAACAGAAATTTGCAAAAACTTACTCCAGAAGACCAAAGACAAGCTAGAGCAAGTTCCAATGCGGCAAATATGAGAAGCAATACTATTTTTGAAGCTTCACAAGGCGTGCAAGATAGAGTTGGTAGATTTGCAACACAATTTGCAACACAAAATATTGCAAATCCAGCAAAAACAGTTGTTGGCAATCTTTTGGGTGGCGGAGTTGGCATGGTCGGTGGCGCGGTTGGCATGGTCGGTGGTATATTTGGCATAGTTTTGGGTGGTACTCGTGGTTATGCGTCTGGAAGATGGGGATTGTACAATAGCTCTGTGGCACTACTACAAAATTCTGGCAAGCATGTTGCAAGATCTACTGCTAATTTTGCTGTGGGCGGCATTGGTGGTGCTTTTACTGGTGCTGTTGGTGGTGCTGTTGGTGCTGGTGCTGTTGGTGGTGCTGTTGGTGTAATTGGTGCGGTTCCTATGGTTTTTGTTGGTGCTCGTTCTGGGGTTAATATTGCTCAAAGATTTAATGAAGATTTACAAAATCTAAGAAATCCTTTCACGGGAGTTATAAATAATATTGAAGGAGAAGTAATACAAAATCAAAACTCTATTAACACTGGTCTACGCAATGCCGCTGATGCCGCTGATAGTGTCAGAAATTCTTTTGATACTGATACTGTTGCCAATATTCGTGTTGGTGCTCTTTATGGTGCTGCCGTTGGTGGTGTTGTTGGTGGTTTTGTTGGTGGTGTTGGTGGTTTATTGGCTTCAAATAGAACTGTCAGAGGAATAGCTTATGAAACATTGATATCTAGTGTTGGAGATCAACCACAAAGATTTGGTGGCGGTTTATTTGGTGCTGCATATTCAGTTGCCGCAGCTCCTCCAGTTGCAGGTGCGTTAAAAGGTGGTGCCGCAACTGTTGGCGGAATTGCTGGTTTAGTTTCTGGTACAGGCATGTTGGCTGGTGCTAGATCTTACTATCAACAAACAGATGATGCGTTAAGTAGAATAATAAGGTCAGATGATGCGGTAGGAAGAGAATATAAAGGCATGGGCGCAGAAACCATTCCTTCAGCAACTACACCAGAAAGCGCATCAGAAGATGATGATATAGGGACACAACTCCGTAAAAATTATGATAGGGAAAAACAAGGAAAAGGACGTTTCGATAGCAGCGGAAGCGATTCTTCTTTATCAGATTCAGAGCCACCGTTACCGCCAGAGCTACCACCAGAGCCACCGTTACCGCCAGAGCTACCGCCAGAGCTACAGCCAGAGCTACCGTCACCGCCAGAAGAACCGCCACCGCCAATGCCACCACCGCCAGAGGCAGAGCGACAAGAATAATAATCTGATTAAAATTGCTTTACTTTTATTTTGATGTTAATTAAAATATCGTTTTTAAAACTATCACCAATTTTTTAAATACAGCTATGATTAGCGAAAAAAACCAAATTATTGCTATTTTACAATTAATTCGCTCCGAAAAAATTGGAGCCATTACTTTTTTTAAATTACTTAACAAATACAACAATCCACAAAATATTGTTGCAAATCTGCAAAGTAGTCAAAATAATTTTAATCTTATCCCTGTTCATCTTGCTCTTGAAGAATATCAAAAAACCATTGATAGTGGAGCGGAGTTTATTACATATTCCAATCCTCTTTATCCAGAATTATTACAACAAATACCAGATAAACCGCCATTAATCACGGTTTTAGGTAACATCGATTTACTAAAAAAACCCAAAATTAGTATTGTTGGCCCACGTAATGCTTCTTTTAATGGTGCAAACCACGCCAAACAATTTGCCAAAGCTTTAGGTAACAATGGCTTTGTCTGTGTTTCTGGTTTAGCAAAAGGGGTTGATACCGCAACTCATAAAGCATCTATCCTCTCTGGCACTATCGCTGTTTTACCTTCTGGCATTAATGTTATTTATCCTGTCGAAAATAAATCTTTGTATCACGAAATCATCAAGTATGGCTTGCTAATTTCAGAATTTTCCTATAATTTTACTCCAAAATCTTATAGTTTTATTCAGAGAAATCGCATCATCTCTGGCATTTCGCTTGCCACTATAGTTGCCGAAGCAGGCATTGCTTCTGGTAGTTTGCTTACTGCCAGATTTGCTCTCGAACAAAACCGCGAAGTTTTTGCTGTGCCAGGCTCTATCTCTGATCCGCGATATTATGGCACTAATCAACTTATCAAGCAAGGTGCTAATATTTTAACTTCTATCAACGATGTTTTAACCAGCTTCAGCATTTCCAACATTGCAAAAGAAGAACCGCTCACCAAAACCGCAAGCTTTACCTACCCAAATAATGAACTAAAACAACAAATTTTAAATTATCTTAACTTCGATCCCATCAGCCTTGATGCTTTAGTAAAAGTTTTTAAAGTTCCTATCCAAAAATTTAATGTGGCAGTTTCCGAACTTGAAATGGCCGATAAAATCAAAATCGAATACAATAAAATCAGCAAGATATAATATTATTTTTCATATTTAAGCATTTATTTAAAGATGGCAAATGTGATTATTGCTAATAATATCAAGGCAGTTGTAGGTTTAAAGAATGTTGTTGCAAATATTTTTTTTATGAAACAAGGTGTTAATCCCTTATATATCTAAAATTTATACCAAAAATAGCAAATAAAGCAAAATATAATTAGCGATACAACAGTTCTTCTAAATAGTTTTGTTGATATTTTCTTTTTATAACAAAGCAAATTACCATTTGGATATTGCATCGATATTTTGAGATAATCGGCAAAAGTTAAGCCACAATTTTGTTGCCAAGAAATATAAAAATTACTATCAGCAAAACTTTTAAATTGCACAAATTCTAAAATAAAATTTTTAATATGATGGTTTTTGGTTTTGTTAGCAAAATATTTGTCAAAACAATAATCAAGCAAATAAAAATAGCCAGGCAAAGCAAGATTTTGCCCATTTTTTGGAGAATAATCAGAGAAAATACTCACAAAACTAGTATAATTGGTAATTTTAGTGTAGTTTAATAAAATCTGCTTCATTTCAAGAGCAATTCGAATTGTTGATTTTTCTCCTGCCCCGCCCAAATTGGCATTATCATTTAATACACGAAAATTGGTGAGTTTTTCGGGCAGAATTTTTAACTCAAAACCAGCAAGCAAAATTTTTACCCACATTTCAAAATCAAGCAACAAAATTAAAGCAGGATTAAACAAGCCAACTTGTTGTAAAACCTCTTTTTTTACCAACACACTAGGATAACAAAAATGATGTTTTTGTTGATGAAAAAAATAAGCTAAAAATTGTTCTCTTGTATAATCTTGATAAATAAAAGTTTCTTTTTTTAAAGAAATTATGTTGCTTTTTTCGTTAATCGTATTTGCCAAGGTAAAACAACCAGCAAGTTGTTGATTTTGCTCTAAAAATTGCAATTGTTTTTCTAGTTTTTGGTAGTGCCAGCTATCGTCAGAATTAATGATGGCAATATATTCGCCTTTCGCCATAGCAATTAAGCGATTGGTGTTTAAAACCATACCAACATTTTGTTGATTTTTGTGGCACCAAATTTTTGAGCTAGAAAAAGCCGAAATGATTTCAAAAGTGTTGTCGGTAGAGTTATCATCAATAATTAACAACTCAAAATCTTGATAAGTTTGGTTTAATATGCTCTCGATGCTTTCTTTGATAAATTTAGCATGATTGTAGGCCGACATTAAAACAGATATTTTTGGCATAAAACTAACGGTTTGTAAAAGAAAAAGAAAATTTTAATGCCAAAATTTTTTAATTACAATATTGACAAAAAAAAAATTTAAATTACACTTGACAAAATGTTATTTTTTGCCACAATTATTCTTTTTTTATTTATAAAAACTCTTGTAATTATTACAAAATGACGCTTTATTTGCAATTTATTGCTAACACTTACTATGTTGTTTATGTAATGATTTTTTTAATGTTGCTTTCTGCATAATAAAATCACCCACAACTCACAAACCCACTTTTGTATTTTTGTTTTAGAAAAATTTAGAAATATCATATAAAATATTAATTCAAAAAATTAAATATATCTATATTTTCAATATAGCTTTTCTATAGAAATATTGACGGATTGATAAAAATTAATTAAATACAGCCAAATAAATGAAAATAGCAATAAGTATAATTTTATATAAATCCCCTGTAGAGATTTTAGATAAAAATTTAAATATGTTAGCAAAACAAACATACCTAGATAGTAAAAGCAATAATTTTAAAATTTTTTTCTCCGATAATGATTCTGGTAAACAAATTGATGAAATAAGAAAATTATGTGAAAAATATCATCAATTTGAGTATGAATTTATTATTAACGAAAATGTTGGTTTTGGTAATGCGAATAATTCAGTTTTTAAAAAAATCTTGATCTTAAACTCTGATGTAAAACTAGAAAAAGAAAAATTTTCGCACTTTCTTGTTATGAATCCAGATGGGATATCTCATCCGAGATTGATAGAAAATATGATGAAATTTGCCAATTCCAAGAATGATCTTGGGGTATTTGAGGCGATTCAGTTTCCAGTAGAGCATCCAAAAAAATATGATAAAAATACAAAAGAGGTATCTTGGTGTTCTGGCTGTTGTTGTTTGTTTCCTATTGCTGTATTTGAAAGGCTTAACGGTTTTGATGATATGTTTTTTATGTACATGGAAGATGTTGATCTGTCTTGGCGAGCACGACAGATTGGATTAAAATGTTATACAGTAGATGATGCTCTTTTTTTTCATGTTTCGCAAGATAGAGAAATGAATAAAAATCAAATTACAATGATTTATAAATCGGCATATTTATTGGCTAAAAAATATAATAGCTTAAAATTACAGCGCAAAACTACAAAAATATTGCAAGAATTATTATCGGAATCCGAATACTATATTTTTTTACAAGATACTAAAGATATCAGTATGATTAGTAATTTTGAAGATTATAAATTTATCGCTAATTTTGATGCAGATCTTTATTTTAGTGAGGCTAGATGGTAAGTAAAAAATTTTCCAATGATACTATATCTATTATTATAAGAACACTATATATAAATCGGTTTTATATTGAACGAGCTATATTTAGTATTTATTGCTCCGATTATAAATCGAAAGAAATTATTATCGTATATCAAGGAAACAAAAATACTGAATTCGAAAGTTTTTTTCTTGAACTATCCTTTCTGTATAAAGATCATATAAATTTTAAGTTGGTTACAAATCGCAATATAGACACAGATCAAAGAGCGAAAAATATAAACATCGGAATCAATAATGCCTCTGGAAGATTTTTGGCATTTTTAGATGATGATGATTTTGTAGATCCAAGGCATTATTGCAATTTAATAAAAATGATTAAAGAATCATGTTGTATTTGGGGCTATTCAAAATGTATGTTAAATATTTGCGATCATGGCTATATTTTACATAGGAAAAATAAGTTTATCGATCAAGAGTATAGTTTATATAAATTATTAGATGAGAATTTTATACCTATACATAGCTTTATATTAGATAGATTCAAAATAAATGATAACAAACTAATCTATACCAACGAAAAGTTAACTAGATACGAAGATTATTTTATACTATTAAATTTGGCATCTAGATTTAATCCTGTTGTAAATAATTTTATTGGAGTATATTATAACTTAGAATTTAATAAAAAAGAAGAGTCTGATAATTGTATAAATTGGCAAAATTCAAGAATAATCATTAATCATTTAAAGCAAAATCTTGTAAAGCAAAATAAAGATATAAATACAAAACCATTAAAATGTTTATATAAAATTTTGTTTAGATCGCTAATTATAATGATTTTTCTGATCCCAAAAATCGGAAAAAGAATAGTGCAAAAGAAGAAAATATGTAAATTTTTAAATGATATTATGTTTTATGTTAATAACTACTAACAATTTAAATATTTTAAGATTTATTGCTGCTTTAAATGTAACTTATCAGCATACCTATCCATTGGTTTTTAATACTGGCTATGGGGTTGATTTTTTTGCAAATTTCGTTATGCCTGTATCATTATTTTTTTTAATTAGTGGCTTTTTAATAACAAAGAGTTATATAAAAAATCCAAGTATTTTTACATATTTTAGAAATAGATTTCTTAGAATTTTTCCGGGATTGTTTATATGTGTATTATTCACTATATTAATTATAGGCCCATTAGCAACATCTTTATCGCTTAAAGAGTATTTCTTATCAAAAAAAGTTTGGGATTATTTTTTTAACAACATATCATTAAATATAGATTTTATTTTACCAGGTGTTTTTGAAAATAATATGTATAAAAATGCGGTTAATGGGTCTTTATGGACAATACCCCTTGAGATATATTGTTATTTGCTTGTTGCATTTTTTGGAATCACCCACATAATTAAGAAAAATAAAGTTATAATTTCATTTCTCTTAATTATATTATTTTATTATTTAATCATAAGTAAGTTTTTTTCTTTCTCTGTTCCTGATAGTTTTCCTGAGATAATAAAAAGTAATGCCAATATTACTTGTATCACTTATTTTTTTATAGGCATTGTTTTTTATTTAAATTTTAATAAAATTAAATTTAATAACAAATTAGGAATACTGTCTATATTGATATATTCTATAATTCTTTATTTAGATTTAAAATTGAATGTTAGAAATAGCTATGTAAACATAATTAACAAAATCATTGTTTTTCCTTATATGATTTTTTACTTTGCATTTTTTGTTGATTTAAAGTTCGAATTTTTGAAAAATTTTGGTAAAAATTATGATTTATCGTATGGAATTTATATTTATAGCTTTCCTATTTCGCAATCTTTAATGTATTTTTATAATAATCAAATATCTTTTTGGCATCATTTTATATTATCAATGTTAATCGCCATGATTTTTGCTTTTTTATCTTTTAAGTTCATTGAAAAACCATGTTTAAATTTAAAAAAATATAATTAATATTCCAACCATAATTTCGGTTATGCAATTAAATAAAATAACAATAGAATCAAAGCTTAATATTGAGTTGAATCAAGATAAAATTAATATTAATTTAAATGAATTGCAAGAGATAGTTAATTTTTGTTTTAATAATGTTATTTTTGATTTTACATCACAAATAGACGATATTTTAATTAAAATAGCAAATCAAAATATAATACCTTTAGATCAAGATTTTTTTCCAAATTCTTTTTTACATGTTTTTAGTCAGGTTTATTTAGAAGGTGGGCACACCAGAGTTGGTGAAAGATGGATCAAATATTCTCCAGACTCTCAAAAGCATTCTGTTGTGATTACAAAGCAAGAAAATATGCCAATACCAGATTTATTGAAACAAGTTGTAAAAGATAAAAATGGTGATTTTGTAGTATTTGAAAATAAAAATCCTATTGAACTAGCATTAGATTTAAGAAAAATAGCTAATAAATATGAATTTATTATTTTGCATATACATATGAATGATTTAATTCCAATAATTGCATTTGGAGCTGAGAATTTTAATAGAAAAATATTATTTTTTAATCATGCAGATCACGAATTTTGGATTGGTGGCAAAATTACAAATCTAGTTGTTAATTTAAGAACTTTTGTGATAAAAATTAATAAGCAATTGCGAAATATTTATCGCAATGTTTTATTGCCTTTGCCAATAGAAAAACCAAGCTTAGATTTTGATGATGATGAAGCTTTAAGAACAAAGCAAGAACTAGGAATCGATCGTTTTGAAAAAGTTATCATAACTATTGCATCGGCATATAAATATAAAAATTTTGATGAATATAACTGGATAGAAACTGCAAAAAAAATTTTAGATAAAAACCTAAATTCTGTAATTGTAGCAATTGGTCCTTCTATGCAAAATGAAGAATGGAGGCTTGCTAATAAAGATACTGGCGGTAGAATTATTCCGCTTGGTATTATTGCCAACAATATGGTGGAAAAATATCTAAAAATAGCAGATTTAGCTATTGACAGCTATCCTTTTAGCTCTTTCATCGCATTGCTTGATGTTGCAAAATACAATATTGAATGTTTGTCTTTAAAAACGCCAATCAATTATTTAGATTCTTTTTTAGAGGCAAAAATATATTGCAATAATCAGAATACTCTTGTTGAAAGAGCAACAACAATCTTACAAAAACCAAAAAAAAATTCTCGTTACACAACAAAACTTTATCGTATCATAGAAGAAAAACATTTTCCGAATGCCTTCATTAAAAATATTGATTTAATCTATAAAACATTAGATAAAAGTGCAATTAAAAGCAATAAAAAAAATCTTATGCAAAAATCTAAATATGTAGACAAAGATATTATGAATTTTCTGATGTTTAATCGCAAAATTAAGGGTGTCGATCAATTATTATTGCAAAATCATATCAAAAAATCTTTTGTTGCTAAATTGAAAAACAGTTGCATTAAAAAATTATTATTGCAAAATCATATCAAAAAATCTTTTGTTGCTAAATTTAAAAACAGTTGCATTAAAAGAATAAAAGAAATTAAAAACTTAATAAATTTATGTTAAAGTTCGATATAAAAGGCGATGAAAGGGGTTCTTTAATAGCACTTGAATCATTAAAAAATATACCTTTTGAAATTAAAAGAGTATATTATATTTTTGGCAACAAAAATAATGTTCGAAGGGGCTTTCATGCTCATAAAAATTTACAACAGGTTTTAATTGCGGTTTCTGGAAGTTGCAAAATTTTACTTGATAATGGCAAAAATAAACAAGAAGTCCTGCTTGATTTACCAAGTAAGGGCTTGTTAATTAAAGATTGTATGTGGCGAGAGATGTTTGATTTTTCTTCTGATTGTGTTTTGCTGGTGTTGGCTAACGAACATTATGATGAAAACGATTACATTAGAGATTATAATCAATTTTTAGATCTATGGAAAAAATAATAACAGGTAAAAATATATCTTTAAGATTGGTAAATATAGAAGATGCTGAATTTATAGTTAATTTAAGAACAAAAAAAGGAGAATTTCTATCAACAACTAGCCCCGATATTTCTAAACAAAAAGAATGGCTCTTGCTTTATAAAGAGAGAGAAAAGCTGAAAGAGGAGTTTTATTTTATTATAGAAAATAAAATAAAAAATAAGATAGGCACGATTAGGCTTTATACAATTAATCACAATAACAAAACATTTACTTTTGGTAGCTTTATTGTTGATAAAGAATGCAAAAATACACATAATTTATCTGCTTTAGAGGCTATGTTTTTAATAATGAATTTTGCTTTTGAAGAGTTATTAATGAAAGATTGTTTCTTTGAATGCAGAAAAGATAATGCTAAAGCTAATAATTTTTATACAAGATTCGGATCTAAAATTTTTGGAGAAGAAAATATAGATTATTTATATAATTTATCAATTTTGGACTTTGTTAATATTAAGAAAAATATTAACAATATATTAAAGTATTAATTTGTTTTTTATGTCTAAAATTGTCATTATTTTTTATTTTCCTTATTTCTCCAAGAGTCTTGTTTCTTATTATGACGGTTTAGTCCATGCTCTCTCCGAGAATCACGATTTGTTAGTTGTTAATAATTTTGATAAGTCTCAACTTGCGAATTTTATTAACGAAGAACAGTGTCAAAAAATTGTCGATTTTCATCCAGATTTGATAATAACTTTTAACCATGTGATTAATGATTTTATTTAACAACATACTAATTGCAATGTCTTGGTAATTGAAGCCGATCTGTACCCTAACGGTTTTCATAACATTGATTTGATTAACAAATATAGCGATAAAATTTTTATTGCTACTGCCAATAATAATTTAAGAAACAGAATC
>CAMAWV010000002.1 GCA_945862075.1 Rickettsia typhi
AAAAAACCTTACTCTAAACAAGTTAAATTGAAAAAGCTATATTTATCTAGTGATATCGCACCAAATTGACAAAAAATATAATTTTTCATTGCGAGAAAAAAGGGGGGGTTATTGTGTAATTAACTTTTTATAGCTATTGCTATTGCAGACCTAAAAATTTAAGCAAAAAACTTTTTATATCGAGATATACAAGGTAAAGGTTGCATCACTAATTACATGCATTACTTTATTTGTCATTTTTGGTATAAATTTTAACTATTTTTAGCTTAATATGTTAAATAAAAAGCTAAAAATAGTTAAAATTTCTTTTGAAAACTAGCAAAAAACTAGAATAAATTAGGTTTTGTTTATTTGATCTTTAAAAAAATATTTTGCCAAATATCGCATTACACGATATAATTTAATATTAATTATATCTTGCCCAGTATTTCGTAAATTGGGGTTTCGTTTATGATAAAATCTAGGTTTTTTTCTCTTCTAATATCAAGCTGAGCATTTCTATCTTTAGTAGCAGGATTTTTACTTGCAATTTCATTAGTCAGATTAGGTAAGCTATTATCTAAATTTCTTAAAAAAGCTTGATATTTTTCAAAAATAAGAACATCTGAATTTTCTTTCATGGAACTTTGTTGAATATAATTTTGCAACTCGGTTTTAAATAGATTTACAAAATCATAATAATTTTCAATTTTTACAGTGATTCCACCAGATAAGTTAATATCATCGAGTAAAGATATAAGTTTGCCATTGATTAATATTTTATATTTTTCGTGAGAAAAACTTATAGATTTTATCAAAACATTCTCGGCATATTGTTGGCTGTTTTCTTCCATTAAAGAAGGATCAACAGGAACTTCGGAGACAGATTTTCCTTTTTCTATAGGAGTAGAAGATATTTCAATTTCAAGAGCTATATCGATTTTATCTTGATTAATATTTTCATTTGCTTGTGTATTTGCTTGAGGAACATTTGGCATGTTTTCACCAGTTACAACAGCTTGAGAAGAGGTATTAGAATTTTGAATATTATTAGGCTGAGCATTACTTGGTACTGGTTGCTCTATATTGGCAACTTGAGCCACTGCAGGAGCCTGAGCAGAGGCAGGAACTTGATCATTTGTAGCTGTAGCTGGAGCAGGATTTGTAGCAACATTAACAGGAACTGGTTGTTCGGCATTTGCTTTTAAAGGAACCTGAATATTTTGAGTATTAATATTGTTATTTGGCGAAGCTGGAGCAACAGGGTTAGCAACCTCAACAGGAGCTTGATTAGTCTGAGCATTTATACTTGCTTGCATTAACAATTGCTGAATTTGATTATTGACTTCAGGAGCAGAAGAAGGATTAACCTGCATTTGCATAATAAGTTGTTGTATTTGCTGAAACAAAGCAGGATTAGTTGTTGCTAAATTACTAAGCACAGCAGGATCTAAAATAAAAGCATTAGGGTTGTTTTGATTGCCGTTATTAATTTTTATTTCACCAGTTTTAATGCCTTCAATTACTTTATCTTCAAAAACATTTTTGTAAAAATTTAAAAAAGAATAACCTGTAAGTTGGTTTATACTTAAAGAAATAGTGATAGGGTTTTGATCTTCTTGCTCAAAAATAAAAGGAGCAGGAAGAGAAATATTCATAGAGTTGGCGGTATGAATAGTGTTGTTATTTTTAGTATCAACAATTTTAAAACCAGAATCAGAGTAGGTAAAATTATTAAGAGCATTATTAACTAGGCTAAAAGATATTTCTGGATCGGTATTAAATTGCAATAAATAAGAGGTATTATTTTCAACTGTTTTAACCTCTACTTCATCAACTACTTTTAGTTTAAAATTATTTGAAAAAATACTAGAAGAAATTTCGAGTTTTTTAGCAACAAAATTTCTTTTTACTATGGCATTAACTGGAATATTGATTTTAAGATTTTCTATAGTGATTTTTTGAGAAAAAGGAAAGCCAGCACTAGATATTTTATCGAAAGAAATAATTTTTGATTTCTGTACGATGCTAGTTATTTTTCTCTCTGATTGACCAATTTTAAACAACCAAAACACACAATAAGACAACAAAATAATAACAATAGCCACTACTAACTTAATAATCAGAGATTTTTTCATAGATTTTTGCTTTTAATTAGAAATATTGCGAGTTTCATTTGGAACATAAACAACTAAACCATCTAATTCTTGATTCATCACAATTTGACAACCTAAGCGAGATGTAGAAGTAAGACCAAAAGCTAAATCAAGCATATCTTCTTCATCTTCAGTTGGGCATGGCAAAATATTGTAATATTTTGGATCAACAATAACATGACAAGTAGAACAAGCTAAAGAACCTTCGCAAGCACCTTCAAGACTAATATTATTTTGATGAGCCGCTTCTAAAACTGTTGTTCCGATAGGAACTTTAAATTGTTTGGTTTTTCCTGAAACCACAAATACAATTGTTACATTTGACATTTGATAAAACAAATAGAATTTACAAAATTACTGAATCAATATATTAATGTTTCAAATTAAAATTGCAATAAAAAATTATAGCCCTCATCAAAATATTAAAAATCAAGTTGCGAATAATAAGTTGGTGGCACAATATTGGTGATTCTATCTGTTAAAATATCAGCAAAAAAACGATGAGATTTTAGTAAAACATACCATTCTTTAATATTGCTATGATGATGCCAATTAATATCGCCAAAATAATCTAGTATAGATATCTGTGCAGAAGCCGAAAAATCGGCAATAGAAATTTGATCGCCATTTAAATATTTGCTATTTTCTAAAAGATACTCGATATAACTAAAATGAACCGCTAAATTACGATGAGCAATATGCAGAATTTCGGTATTAGGAGGGGTTTTTTCGGTGTTTAAAAAACGATTAAAATATCGTTGATAAATAATATATTCGGTTACTTCTTGATAAAATTTTTGTTCAAACCAATTTTGCAAACGCCTAGCTTCGGCTCGTTTATTAATATTAATACCTAAAAAATCGTATTCATCGTATTTTTCTTCGATGTATTCGCTAATAACATTACTACCAACTACCACATTTTGATTTTCACTGTCTACTAAAATTGGCAAGTTGCCAGCAGGATTCAAAGCAATAAACTCAGTGCGTCTATCAAAAAAATTTTCGATTATTGGTTCAAAACCAATTTCTTTTGCCGATAAATGAATTCTGATTTTTCGAGAAAAAGGACAAAGAGGATGATGATATAGTCGATACATTTTATATTAATATAGATTATTTTGACTTTGTGCTTGCTTAATCAAAGAAAGTAATTCTTGTTTACTTAGGAATTCACTTGTTAATAAACCGTTTTTAGCATTTGGACCATATACAGCATTAAAAGGAATGGCTACTCTATTGTGTTTTTTCATAAAATTGATAATATCTTGATCTGGAGAAGTAATATCGGCTTTTAAACCAATTATTTGCCCAGATTTCAATAATTCAACAATTTCAGGACTCTGTAATACTAAAATTTTATTAGCCTGACAAGTGATGCACCATTTAGCAGTAATATCGACCAACACTATTTTTTGTTCTTTGACAAGATTATTTAAAATTGATTCATCGAAAGTAGACCATAAAGAGTTATAAACATCTTCTTGAGCTTTTTTATGATAATGAAATTTCATTGGCACAACCACAGAAACTGCAAATAAAATTAATAATAAAATTATTTTTCTTTGATTGCCTATCTTACTTTTTAAACAATAAAACATCAATAAATTAGATAAAAAAACAATAAAGGTTGCGATAAGACCAATATTTTCGGTTAAAATAGAAATAAGCCAAATCACCGCCGCACCAAGCATTCCTGCCATAATTTGTTTGGTTTTTTGCATCCAAGGCCCTGGTTTGGGCAGTAATTTAATAAATTGTGGAGTGATAATCAGCAAAATATAAGGCAGAGAAAAACCAAATCCAATACAAATAAAAACAAGAAATATCGTAAAAAAATCTTGAGTAAAAGCAAAAGAAATTGCCGTTCCTAAGAATGGTGCTGAACAAGGAGTGGCTAATAACACAGCCAATATTCCTGATAAAAAGTTAGGCAAAAAAATATGTTTCTTAATTTCTTGTTTTGAAATTTTTTTATTTAATATAGATGCCAAAATAGAACTAGCCTCGATCTCAAAAAAACCACATAATTGAGCCGTAAAAAGCACTAGAATGGCGATCATAAAAATAAGGAAGTAAGGATTTTGAAATTGAAAACCCCACCCAAGAGATGCAGTAGTAGATTTAATAACAAAGGTTATTATTGCTAAAATAGAAAAACAAAAGATAATGCCTAAAATAGTAGCAAAAAAACTAAACCGAATTTTATTAATATGAGCCCCAGAATGCTTTAAAATAGACATCAACTTAATAGAAAGCACTGGCAAAACACATGGCATAATGTTTAAAATTAACCCACCAATTATTGCTCCAATAATTATTGTTAAAGAAAGCTTTTTTTTGATAGGATTATTTAAATTTATAAAATCGAGAGGGTTGGAAGATTTATCTGGCAATAATTGAAGATTACTAAATTGCTGAATTTGTTGCAAAATATCGGTTTGTATATCTTTATTTAAAGAAAGCTCAAAGTTTTGTTGGATTGGTATGCAAACATTATTGCATATTGAATAATGCACAGCAACCTTGATGTTATTGGTATCGGAGATATTAGAAACATCAATAATCACAGGCAAGATAACATGGCCATCGTAGTAGTGGTATTTAATAACTTCGGAACCAAAATTTTCTTGACCTTCTTTGGCTTTTGGCCAAATAATTTGGTGCTGTTGATAATTATCAAAACCACTAAAATTAAGTTGGGGAGGAATGCCAATATCAGTTGAATTTTGCGAATATATTTTCCAACCAGAAGGCAAATTAAAATCGAGACCTAGAACAATTTTTGATTGATTATTTATATTTGCAACACTAGCAATTATTTTAGTTTCAACACCGCTTGCAGAGTGTTTTTGCACAGCCGAAATATTTGCAAAAACAGAGTTGGGCAACAAAAAAACAACAACTAAAAAAAGTATTTTGGTGAAAATTTTTATCATAGAAAAAATATTTATTTTTTGATAAGCAAATTGTAAAAGCAAAAAAATAAGAAGTCTATTGAAAAAATAAAAATTGACAATGGTATTACTCTTCAAGCACTTGAGAAGCAACATTAACACAAGCCACAACCTGACAAGCAATGCCCTCGGCTCTTCCTAAAAAACCTAATTTTTCGGTGGTGGTTGCTTTAATATTGACATCGGAGGTGGCGATGCCCAACAGATTAGCCAAATTTTTTTGCATTAACAATTTATAATCGGCTATTTTGGGCTTTTCGGCAATAATGGTAATATCAACATTAACAATATTTGCTTTTTTATTATGAAGCATACCAACCACTTTATTTAACATAGTTTGCGAATTGCAATTTCGCCATTTCTCGGTATTAGGAAAATGCTCTCCAATATCACCAGCACCAATAGAACCAAGCAAAGCATCCATTAAAGCATGAATAACTACATCACCATCGGAATGAGCAATAACTTTTCCTGCAAAAGGAATATCTATGCCACCAAGTTTAATAGTATGATTATTTGAGTCATAGTCAAAGCCATGTACATCAAAACCACAACCAATTTTAGTTTGTTTATTTGCTCCAAAAATAAAATTTGCTAAATATTTAGCTCTTTCATAATCGTCTTGAGTGGTAATTTTAAAGTTGTTTTGCGAACCAGGAATGATTGCTACAGGAATGCCAGCATATTCATTTAAAGAAGAATCGTCAGTAAAATGTAAATCTTTGAAAGCAGTGTGAGAATTTAAAATATCACTGTATACAAAACCTTGTGGGGTTTGGGCTCGCCATAAATTTTCGCGTTCTAAAGTCCATTCGATTTTGCCTTCACCAATCTTTTTTAGAGTATCTTCAACAGCAATAGCAGGAATAACGGCAGGATGAGTTTCGAGTTTTTCTAAAATGCCATTAATAATTCTTTTTGAAACAAAAGGTCGGACTCCATCGTGAATCAAAACTTTACTAGGATTATAATCGACAAGAGCAACCAAACCGTTATAAATAGATGCTTGCCTAGTGTCGCCACCAAAAACTGGATTTAATAAATCAAGACCAATGGTAGAATTTTCATAGAGCAAAACATCGTCTGGATGGATAACACACAAAACATCATCAATTTTGGGGTGGTTTAGAAATGCCAAAATAGAGTGTCGAAGCATATGCACACCAAGTAGCGGTAAGTATTGCTTAGGAATGCCATTTTCTTGTAATAAACGAGTTCCTCTACCACAAGCAGTAATAAGGGCAACAATTTTGCTAGTCATGGTTAATTATTTTCATGGTAATCTTGAATTTTTTTAGTAATTTCTGTGCGGAAATTTTTAATTAAACCTTGCACAGGCCAAGCAGCAGCATCGCCTAAAGCACAAATAGTATGTCCTTCAATTTGCTTACTAATGTTATAAAGTTGATCTATTTCTTCTATTTTAGCATTGCCAACCACCATACGATCGAGAATTCGCATCATCCAGCCAGTACCTTCTCGACAAGGAGTGCACTGACCACAAGATTCGTGCTTGTAAAAATGCGACAAACGAGCAATAGCTTTTATAATATCAGTTGATTTATTCATAACAATAACTCCAGCAGTTCCTAAACCTGTGCCAACTGCTTTTAAAGAATCAAAATCCATTAAAATATTATCGCATATTTCTTTTTTAATAAGCGGCACCGAAGAACCGCCAGGTATCACAGCTAATAAATTATCCCAACCACCAATTACTCCGCCTGCATGTTTTTCGATTAATTCTTTTAAAGAAATACCCATTTCTTCTTCAACATTACCAGGTTTATTAACATGCCCTGAAATACAAAAAATTTTAGTGCCTGTATTTTTTTCTCGACCCAAAGAAGCAAACCAAACAGCTCCTCTTCTTAAAATAGTTGGCACAACTGCGATAGACTCAACATTATTAATAACCGTTGGGCAACCATACAGCCCAATTAAAGCAGGAAAAGGTGGTTTTAACCTAGGTTGCCCTTTATTTCCCTCTAAACTCTCTAATAACGCCGTTTCTTCCCCACAAATATAGGCTCCTGCTCCACGATGAATGTAAATATCAAGATCATAGCCAGAATTACAAGCATTTTTGCCAATTAGTTTAGCATCATAAGCCTCGTTGATAGCTGTTTGTAAAATTTCGGCTTCACGAAAATATTCGCCCCTAATATAAATATAGCAAGTTTTTGCATTAATAGCTCTTGAAGCAAGCAATGCTCCTTCAAGTAACTTATGCGGTTCGTATCGGAGAATATCGCGATCTTTACAAGTTCCTGGCTCAGATTCATCGGCATTAATAACTAAATAATGAGGTTTTCCAGTATGTTGATTCTCTTTTTTTGGAACAAAAGACCACTTCATGCCAGTAGGAAAGCCAGCTCCACCCCGACCTCTTAAGCCAGAAGATTTGATTTGTTCAATAATATAATCGGCACCATGATTAAGAAAATTTACAGTATTATGCCAATCGCCCCTTTTTTGAGCGAAATTTAAGCTAAAAGACTGTTCACCAAATAAATTGGTAAATATTTTATTTTCGGAACTAAGCATAAAAAAAACAAAATTGATGCAATAAAAAATAATCTAAAATAATTTTAAAAAAACAACTTGTAATTATCTTAATTGATGAATTATAATATTGCAAATCAATTTAACTTTTTATTTTCATATATTTTGTGCTAAATATATTTCAAATTCGGCAAGCCTTATTTTATAAAATACTGCTACTTTTTATACTACTTCTTGGTTTTTCTTGTTCTAAAAACAAGCTAGATCTTTTTGATACAAAATCTGGTTTATCAATTTCTGATATTGAAAAATCAATGATAAAAGAAAAAAAAGACAACACAACCAAAGATCAAATTCAAAAACAAATACAATCTTCAATTCCAAAGCTAAATAAAACTATTATCACTCCTCCTCCCCCAATTATTGGTGGCGATATTATAATGTCTGTCTATATTAATTCTTCTAATCCTATAGTTGATGCTTTAGTTGATATTGGCAGAGCCGCTAATATTGATATTGATATCGATTCGGCAATCAATAATGCAGCCGGTGTTATTATTAATGCCAATAATCGTCCACTCAAAGAAATTATCGATCGCATTTGTGTTCAAGCTAATTTACGATATTCTTACAAAAATAAAGTTTTGTTTTTTGAGCCAGATAAATCTTTCTTAAAAAATTATCATTCCGATTTTTTACCAGATTCTCCCTTATGGGATGAGGTTAAAACCAACCTCGATAACATCTTAACCGCAGAAGCTCCAAAGAGCAACTTTACTACTCCTTCCGAATCTGAATCTTCCCTTTCTTCCTCTACTTCTTCTCAGGCTAGTGGCTCCATTGTTGCTAATAAAAATTCTGGTTTCTTCACTGTTTATGCCAATACTCGCCAACATTTAGCTATCGAAAAATATCTCAACGAGGTTAACAGACAAGCTTCAGCACAGGTTTTAATTGAAGCAAAAATAGTAGAAGTTTCTTTAAATGATCAATTTTCTGCTGGTATAGACTGGGGTCATAAATCTTGGGGCTCTATAAGTGGTGTAAGTGGCGGAATAGAAAATGCTAATGTAGCTTCTGCTTTTTCTCAAATAAACCCCAAAACAAGCACTGGTCTTTCTTATATACCAGGAAAAACTGTTAAAATATTTGGCTTAGGTCCCGATATTAATTTAGCAGTAAAAGCTCTTTCAACATTTGGAATTACTAAAGCGGTTTCTAGTCCTCGAATTAGTGCTATAAATAACCAAAAATCAACCCTCACTTTTGCCAATAAATTAGTATATTTTAAAATCGAGCAAACCGCAGGTATTCCTGGTACAAATAGCACTCCAAGCACTGCTGGAGCTAAAAACTCTACAAAGCAAGAAGAATCGGTAGGTGTCATACTTAATCTCACCCCTTCAATAAATCTTAAAAGCAACGAAGTTACTATTAGCATTGAACCAAAATTCACTACTAGCAACCAAAAAGTAGAAGATCCAGCAAATAAAGATAATTTTATTCCAGTTATTGTAACTCGCGAATTAAAAACTATCGCCAAAATACAAAGTGGCAATGTTTTGGTTCTTGGTGGCTTAATGGAAGATGCCTCTACAAATTCTCAAACTGGTGTACCATTTGTTAGTAAAATTCCAATTTTGGGGTGGTTTTTTAAATTTGTTAGCCGAACTTCCAGTATTAAAGAAACAGTTATTTTTATTAAAGCAACTATTGTTAATTCTAGCGGACAAGTTAATTCTGTTGATCGCGATTTACAAGAAAAATACGATATTAACCGTAGAGAATATTTTTAGTTTATGTTACCAATTTTGAAATATATTTTAAGAAATGGATTACGAGATAAACTTTATCTAGGTTTATTTATCACAGTTGCTATCTGTTTAGCAATCGCTATATTTTTAGGCTCTACCATGTTAGTTGAGCAAACCCAAACTAGTGTTGCTTATTTTGCTGGTTCTTGTCGAACTATTTTATCTTGCGGTTTAATTTTATTTGTTTGCATCACTATAAATAGAGCTTTCGAACACAAAGAAATAGAATTTATTTTATCAAAAGCCATTTCTCGAGAACAATTTATTTTAGGTTATCTGCTTGGTTTTTTTGTAGCTGGTATTATTATTCTACTACCACTAACTCTTATAGCAATGGTTATTTTTGGTATTTATAACATGGGTTTAGTTTGTTGGTTTCTTACAGTTTTAGCCGAAAATTTAATTGTAATTTGTTTTGCCTTACTTAGCTCGCTTATTTTAAAAAATGCTTTTTCTGCTATTTTAGCTTCTTTAGGGTTTTATGCCATTTCTCGATTAATGGGTATGTTTGTTTTAGCAATAGAATTACCAGAAAAAATTACCATAAATTCTTATAATGCCTTAGCAATATCTTTAAAATTTTTATCGGTTTTGTTTCCGAGACTCGATTTATTTTCTCAAAGTTCATGGCTTGCTTATGCTAGCTCTATAAATTCTACCGAGTTATTGATTATTTTTTTTCAATCAATTATCTACCTGCCTCTGCTTATTTTTATGTCATTTCACGATTTTAAGAAAAAACAATTTTAGCCATGAAATGTAAAACTTTTTTTTATATTTATTCTCATAAAATATTTTTTTGGCTTTTTATTTTTTTCTTTAGTTTGCAGGTTTGGTTTTGGAAAAAAACCGAGTCTTATCACCAAGCACAACAACCTATTCCAGAAGCACCTAGTAAATATGTAGTTTCGGCAAGTTCTTTTGGCGATAAAGAATTTTTATTTCGAGTTTTAGCAAGTCGCATTCAAAATGCTGGCGATATTTTTGCTGGTTTTATGGCTCTTAAACATTACTCTTATAAAAATCTTTATGAATGGCTAAAAACCCTCGATAATTTAAATAATAAATCATTATTAATGCCATCTTTGGCTAGTTATTACTATTCACAAACTCAAAATAAACTAGATACAATTTACATTATAAATTATCTCGATGAATTTGCCAGTAAAGATATCGATAAATATTGGTGGTGGCTATTTCAAGCCACTTTTATTGCCAAACGCGATTTAAAAGATTATAATTTAAGCCTTAAAATTGCCAATAAATTAGCTCAAAACCAAGCAAAACAAGCCCCTCTCTGGACCAAACAAATGCCAGCTTTCATTAGTGCCGAAATGGGCGATAATTGTTTAGCACTAAAAACTATCAGTAATATTTTGCAAGATTATCAACAAAAATCAGCTAAAAATATTCAAGATAATAATCCAGAAATCATCAAAGAAATTAACTTCATGAAGTTTTTCATTGAAAAACAAATTTACTTATTAAAGCAACAAAATTTTAATGCAAAAGAATGCAAATAAAGTCTCTTTCAGCAATTATTTCTCTTGCCTTGCAAGAAGATAACGCTTATAACGATGTTACTTCTGATTTTACTATAAACGAACAACAAGAAAATAATTTTTCTATAGTCGCACGTCAAGACATGATATTAAGTGGTATCAATGTTTTAGAAGAAACTTTTTTACAATTAAAAAAAAATAAAAAATTTAACCAAAGCAAATATCAATTAACCATTAATTGTCAAGATGGTGATTTTGTTTGTACCAACCAAATAATTGCTAGCGGTAAAGCCTCTACCAAGCTTATTTTAGCAGGTGAAAGAACCATTTTAAACATTTTACAACATTTAAGTGGTATTGCCACTAAAACTAATCAATTAGTTAAAAAATTAAATAATCCAAATATTGCAATATTTGATACTCGAAAAACCCTACCAGGACTACGCGAATTACAAAAATATGCAGTTTGGTGCGGAGGCGGTAATAACCATAGATTTTGTTTAGCTAGTCAAATATTAATCAAAGATAATCATATCGCTTCTAACCAAAATATTTTGCATACCATCAAAAAAGCACAATCTCAAAATACACAAAATTTACTTCTTGAAGTAGAGTGCGACAATATAAAACAAGTATCACAGGCATTATTAACTAACCCCAATATTATTATGCTCGATAATATGCCTATAAACGAAATTATTGAATGTTGCAAAATAATTAAAAATCATAATAAATCAATTATTATAGAGGTTTCTGGCTCAATAAACTTAAAAAACATTCATTTATATAGCCAACTCGATATAAACAGAATCTCTATCGGCTCACTTACTCATTCTGTAAATAGTATCGATATTGGTTTAGATTTTTTATAATTTTTCATCTTGTAAAATTATAACCACTCTAAAATTTGGCAAGCAAGTTGTTTGTTAAAAAAATCATTTTCAGCAAGCCTATTTATCACCAAATGTTTTACTCTAGGTATAAATTGCAAATATTGTTGTTTATTATCTCTTATCGCTAATCTAGCAAAAATACCTAATATTTTTAAGTTTCGTTGCAACGAAAGCACCTGATAATCGGCATTAAAACTATTTTTATCATAACCGCTTTGCTCTAAAAAATATTGATATAAAGTTATTTTATTTTGTTTATCAACATCTCTTCGAGCATCTTCAAGTAACGAAACTAAATCGTAAGCAACAGAGCCAATTAAAGCATCTTGAAAATCAAGCAAACCAACTTCTTGTGAGTTGTTGTAATTAAATAACATTAAATTATCAACATGATAATCTCGAAGCACTAAACATTGATTTTGCTTGTTTAGTTTATCAAATAGTTTTAATAATTCGTTTTTATAAAAAGCTTTTTGCAAAATACTAGCTTGCTTGTTTTGCCAAGGCAAATACCAATCAAGAAATAACCAAGCCTCTTTTAGTAAAACATAGTTATTATAGCTTAAAATTTGTGGTTTAGTGGTAATTTTTTGTAAGTTAATAAGCACCAAGCAAGCTTTTTGATAAAGAGAAAGCTCAAGAGAAGGGTTTTGCTGTAAAGCTTTGTTAAAACTAATATCACCAAAATCTTGCAACAATAAAAAACCATCTTGTGGTTGATAAGCAAAAACTTTTGGAGCAAAAAAATTATTTTCTTGTAAAAAAGTAGCAATTTTTATAAAAGGTTTAGGATCTTCATAGCCAACTGGTGCAAACATCAAAATATAAGATTTATCACCATTTAAAACCCGATAATATGAGCGAAAAGAAGCATCGCCAGCAACTTTACTGATTTTTGGTTGTAAAATATTTTGCGAAGCAAGAAAATTATAAATCTTTGTTAAATTTAATTCTATCATAAGTAATTACACTAAAATTTTTTGCAAAACATTAAGTAAATATTGATTTTCTTGAGTATTGCCAATACTAATACGTAAGCAAGAATGTAAGTTATAAGAAGCCATATCACGCACAATAATACCGTTTTCTAGTAGTTTTTCGTTTATTTCTTGAGCTTTTTGCTGGCTAAAAAAATCAACCAACACAAAATTTGCCACCGAAGGATACTGCACCACAGTTTTTAAATTAGTAAAAAATTGCTGAAATTTCTCTAGCCAATAACTATTATGATAAACCGATTCTTGTAAAAACTCAACATCTTGTAACGAAGCAATTGCTGTTATTTGCCCAGCTCCATTTACATTAAAAGGCCCTCTTACTTTATGAAGCATTTCTGACACATATAAACTACTATAAGACCAACCAATTCTTAAAGATGCTAAACCATAAATTTTTGAAAACGTTCTAGTAATGACTAAATTTTGATATTTTTCCACCAAATCAAAACCATGATAATAATTAGTAGCAGTTACAAACTCTTGGTAAGCATGATCAAGCACCACCAAAATATTACTTGGCACTTTACTTAAAAAACTTTCTAACTCTTGTTGTAAAACATAAGAACCAGTAGGGTTATTTGGGTTAGCAATAAAAATAATTTTTGTTTTACTAGAAATATTATTTAAAAAATTATCGAGATTAGTTTTTAAATTAGTTTCTAGCACTTTTCTTGGTTTTGCTCCAACTTTTTTTGCCGAAATTGGATACATCAAAAAACCATATTCACTATATAAAACTTCATCATCAATACTAGCAAAAGCAGTGGTTAATAAAGAAATAATCTCATCAGAACCTGCACCACAAACGATTTGCTTTTGGTTAATATTGTTTATTTCTGCCAAACAATTAGTTAAATCAAGACAACTACCATCTGGGTAGCGAAAAAGTTTGTCGGCATGTTTTTTATAAACCTCAATAGCTTTTTTACTAGCACCTAAAGCATTTTCGTTTGAAGAAAGTTTAATTACCTGCTGATGATTAGTTTTAGATTTTCCAGGAATATAACTAGGTATATCAAGTAAAAATTGATTAGCTTTTAACATATTAGATTATTTTTTATGAATAATTTTTAACAATAACTCAACATTAGCAATTGGAGTTTGAGGTAAGATACCATGCCCTAAATTAAAAATAAATGGTTTATCAGTAAAATTTAGTAAAATTTCTTCTGTTTGCTTTATAATTTGTTGTTGAGTGCCAAATGCTAATAAAAAATTATCAAGATTACCTTGTAGCACTACTTTTTTTGTGGCAAATAAATAATTAGCATAATCAAGGCTAATTGATTGATCTATAGCTAAAACACTGCAATTTACTTGTTGTAAAAAATTTTTATAATTAACTCCAATATTTTTTGGAAAATAAATAATTGGCACTTGTGGGTAATTTTTTATAAAATAATCAACTATTTTTTTAGCAGGATTTATTATAAAATCTTGCACTTGCTGGCAAGGTAAAATACCTGCCCAAGAATCAAAAATTTTAATAATATCGGCACCACTTTTAATTTTTTGTTCTAAAAATAAAATAATTGCTTCACTTAAAAAATTTAATAATTCTAAAAATTCATCTTTATTTGCAGTGGCAATTTGTTTAACTTTATCAAAATTTTTTGCAGAACCACCTTGCAACATATAACAAGCCAAGGTAAAAGGAGCACCAGCAAAACCAATAAGAGAAGTTTGTTTGTTTAATTTACTTTTTGTTAAAGAAACCGCTTCAAAAACTGGCTTAAGTTTTTGTAAAAAATTATTATTTAATTTTAATTTAGTTAAATCAGATAAATTAAAGTTAGCTAAAATTGGTCCATGATTTTTTATAAAATCAACTTTAATACCTAAAGCATCTGGAATTACTAAAATATCAGAAAAAATAATTGCCGAATCAAAACCAAATCTTTCAATTGGTTGTAGAGTTACTTTACTTGCTAAAACAGGATTATAACATAAATCTAAAAAATTTTCAAGTTTATTTCTAACTTCTAAATATTCTGGTAAATACCGACCAGCTTGGCGCATAATCCAAATAGGAGGATTAGAATAAACTTGATGATTATTTATAACATTAATTATTTTATTCATTTAATTTTTATTAATATTAGTGCTGTTAAAATGTGAATAAAAAGTTATTAACAAATTATTAACATTTTTGTGCGAAAATTTTTATCACCATTGTAAGTAGTAAAATTAAAACTTGCAAACAATAATTTATATGTTTAAAATAGCAGTTATTAACATTATTTTTTTAATCAAAAATTAGTTATTAACATTTTTATTTTGTTAATAACTTGTTAATGCTTGCTAATAACTTGATAATATCAAAAAAAAATGTTAATAAGTGGTAATTTATTAACAAAAACTAACAAATTATTCACAAAATGAAAGAAAGAATTGTTAACAACTTAACAAAAAATTTTCAACCTAGTTTTTTGCAAGTTATTGATAACTCTTCTGCTCATAGTGGGCATTTTGTTTCTACTAATAATTTAGGCACTCATTTTAAAGTTATAATTACTAGTGATTTTTTTACTCACTGCACAAAAATTCAGGCCCATCGACTTATTAATAAAAGTTTAAAGCAAGAATTTTTAGATGGTTTACATGCTTTGGAAATTAAAATTGTTTAATTTAAGGATTTTTTTATATAATCTTTCCTTGCAACAATAGTTTTAGTTAATTATTTAAAAATGCTAATTGCTTTAATTTTTTATTCACAATACTTTTACAAGAAAAAGTTGTAAAATATTTTGCATTTTGAGTTTTTTATAAGTAATATTTAGATAGTTTATCTTAATTATTATAAATTAATAAATTTTGCTATGAAATACAGTTATTCAGCTAGGGTTTTTCATTGGTTAATGGCTTTAGTTATTATTGTAGCTTTTGCTTTAGCTTTTTACATGACTTCTCTTAATAAAGAAAATGAAAATCGTTTATTTTTTTATTCTTTACATAAATCTTTTGGGGTTCTGGCTTTAATCTTGATTTTTGCTAGAATAATAAATCGCTTTTTATATAAATCGCCTCAATTACCAGTAGAAACTGCTAAATATATTGTTAAATTAGCTAAAATAACTCATTTTATGCTATATTTATTAATGTTTCTTACTCCGTTATCTGGTTATTTAATGTCTAACTATTATGGTTATCCTGTAAAACTTTTTGGCATGGAGATACCTATTTTAGTTGAAACAAATTTTGATTTGGCTAAAAACTTCTCTGAACTACATGAAATTTTTGCTTTTAGTTTATTAGGTTTGATCGTTGTTCATTTGTTAGCAGTTATAAAACATCATTTTATTGGTGCTAACAAATTTCCTATTATTAAACGTATGTTATAAACTATGTTAAAACCTAGAATTATTCCATGTCTTGATGTTAAAAACGGCAGAGTTGTAAAAGGTATTAACTTCGAAAATTTAGCTGATGCTGGTAATCCTGTTGTTCAAGCTCAATACTATTATCAAGAAAAAGCCGATGAGCTTTGTTTTCTCGATATTTCTGCTACTCAAGAAAATAGGCAAAATATGTTTGATATGGTTAAAAAAGTTGCTTCAACTTGTTTTATTCCGTTTACTGTTGGCGGTGGTATCAAAGAAATAGCTGATTTCTTAACTTTAATGCGATGTGGAGCCG
This sequence comes from Rickettsia typhi, assembly GCA_945862075.1. GTDB lineage: Bacteria > Pseudomonadota > Alphaproteobacteria > Rickettsiales > UBA1997 > CAILUF01. The sequence continues at coordinate 16,441 of CAMAWV010000002.1, forward strand.
ATAAAGTTTCAATTAATTCTTCGGCAATTAGTAATCCTGCTTTAATTACCGAGGCTGCTAATAAATTTGGTTCACAGTGTGTGGTGGTGGCTTTAGATGTTAAAAAAACCAATAATGGTTATGAGGTTTTTAGTCATGGTGGCACAAAACCAACTGGTTTAAATGCTATAAATTGGGCAATTAAAGTTCAGCAATTAGGAGCAGGTGAAATTTTGCTTACTTCAATGGATAAAGACGGCACAAAAACTGGCTATGATCTTAATTTAATAAAAGAAATTACCAGTAAAGTTAGTATTCCTGTAATTGCTTCGGGTGGAGTTGGTAGTTTAAATGATTTAGCCGATGGTTTAAAAGCTGGTGCTTCTGCTGTTTTAGCTGCTTCTATTTTTCATTTTCGGCAATTTTCTATTACTGAAGCAAAAAATTTTTTAAAACAAGAGCAGTTGATTTAAAAATTAGTTGTAATTAAAATATTTTTTGTTTAAAATTTGAAAAAAATTTCTTTTTACAAATAAATTATGAATCTTTTTAACACTCAACAACTACAACCAAAACTTTTTACATCGCAAGCAGTTTCAATTGAATATTTACCTATACTTATTTTTTTTGCAGTTGCTTTAGGGTTATCTTTATTAATTATCGTTTTGCCTTTTTTTATTAATAAACTTCGCCCAAATAAACATAAAAATTCTCCTTACGAATGTGGTTTTGAAGGATCAGGTGAGGTGCGCAATAAATTTAATGTTAAGTTTTATTTAGTGGCAATTTTATTTTTAATTTTCGATCTAGAAATAGCCTTTTTATTTCCGTGGGCGGTTTCTCTAAAAACAATTGGTTATACTGGTTTTTGGTCGATGATGTTTTTTTTAAATGTGCTTACTATTGGTTTTGTTTATGAATTAAAAAGAGGCGCTCTCGAATGGTAAACTCCTACATAACCACTACATCTTCTTTGCAAGAAACTGATTTTGAAAAACTGCCTAAAGATATTGCTAATCAAGGCTTTATAACTGCTAAACTCGATGATTTAATAAACTGGGCAAGGTCTGGTTCTCTTTGGCCTATGACTTTCGGCTTAGCTTGTTGTGCAGTTGAAATGATGCAAACCGCAGCTAGTCGATATGATATTGACAGATTTGGTATGGTTTTTCGTCCATCACCAAGGCAATCCGATGTCATGATTGTTGCTGGCACCCTTACCAATAAAATGGCTCCTGCTTTACGCAAAGTCTACGATCAAATGTCGGAGCCTAAATATGTGGTTTCTATGGGTAGTTGTGCCAATGGCGGAGGTTATTATCATTATTCTTATTCGGTTGTTAGAGGTTGTGATCGTATTGTGCCTGTTGATGTTTATGTGCCGGGTTGTCCGCCAACCGCTGAAGCTTTGCTTTATGGTTTATTGGTTTTGCAAAATAAAATTATCAGAACCAAAAATTTTAAACGATAAATTATGTTTTTAGATTTAGCCAAACAAGAGTTTTATATTAAAGAAAATTTCAAACAAACTTCTTTACAAACTTCAATTACTAACGATAATTTAATTATTATTTGCCCAGTTGAAAAAATCATTAATTTTCTTACTTTTTTAAAACAAGATACCGCTCTTTCTTTTAAAACTTTGGTTGATCTTTTCGCTTCCGATATGCTTTATTTAAAAGAAATTCGTTTTGAAGTGATTTATAATTTACTAAGTTATAAATTAAACAGCCGAATCACTGTAAAAGTTTGTCTTGAAAGCACACAAATAAAAGTTCCAACAGCAATTAATATTTTTAGTTCTGCTGGTTGGTATGAAAGAGAAGTTTTTGATATGTATGGAATTTATTTTGAAAATCACCCAGATTTACGTCGAATTCTCACCGATTATAATTTTGTTGGGCATCCTTTACAAAAAGATTTTCCTCTCACTGGTTACCAAGAAGTTAGATATGATGAAGAGTTACAACAAGTGGTTTATGAGCCAGTAAAACTTACCCAAGAATTTCGTAATTTTGATTTCGATATGCCTTGGTATGGTCCAAAAAATAATAATAAAAATTCTGATCAATGAAGAAAATTTGGCAATCTTTTTATAAAGCATCATTAGGGCAAGAAACTACTAAAGTAGTAGAGGTTTTTTGGTTTTTATCTTTGTGTTTTGTATTTTATATTACTCATAAAATAAATTATTATTTTCAAACTAGTTATTTTTTCACAACTTTATTGATTGTTATTTTAATTATTTGGCATATTTATGTGGTTTATAAATGCAAAACTATTGAATCTTCCAATTTAACAAAAGAAGAACAACAACTTTCTAAAATTAAAAAACCAAGTTCTGTGTTAAAAAAAATATTATTGCGAGAGCCAATTTCTAAGCCAAGCTGGAGGCAAATAGTGGTAGTAATTGATATTTTATTACTTTTATCGGCACTTTCTTGGTTATAAACCTAATCTAAAAATCTATGCCACAATTTAAATTGCCCTATCAAAACAAAAATACTGATTTTTCTATTTTATATCAAAATGCCAGAATTATTGATCCGGCAACTGGTTATGATTGTCTTGGTAATTTACTTACTATTGGCAATAAAATTATCGATTTTGGTCCTAATTTACAAGCTTCGGCAAATTTAGTTATTGATTGCAAGCAGCATATTTTAGCTCCTGGTCTTATTGATTTGCAGGTACATTTTCGCGATCCAGGACAACACCATAAAGAAACTCTACAAACTGGCTCTGCCTCTGCGGTGGCAGGTGGTATTACCACTGTGGTGTGTCAACCTAATACCGTTCCTTGTCTTGATTCGGTTTTTACCCTAGAATATCTAAAATTAAAAGCCAAAGAATCTGCTTATTGTAATGTTTTGGCTTATGCTTGTATTACTAAAAATATGCAAGGTCAAGAACTTACCGAAATGAATCTATTAAAACAAGCTGGTGCAGTTGGTTTTACCGACGATGGCTTGCCTGTAATGAATGCTAATATCATGAGAAGAGCTTTTGAAATGAGTCGAGATCTCGATGTTGTGGTTGCTCAACATGCCGAAGATTTAAACTTATCTAATAAAGGTTGTATTAACGAAGGTATAGTTGCTCACCAGCTCGGTATAAGAGGAATTCCAAATATTTCAGAATCGGTAATTGTAGAAAGAGATTTGGCGATTTTAGAGGCAATTAAAGGTAAATATCATTTACTGCATGTTTCAACAAAAGAAGCTTTACAAGCCATTGTTAGAGCAAAAGATAAAGGTTTATCGGTAACTGTTGAGGTGGCTCCGCATCATTTTACCTTAACTGATGAGCAGGTTTTAATTTCTGGCACTAATGCTAAAATGAACCCACCACTTCGCTCACAGTCAGATAAAGAGGCTTTGCTTGATGCTTTAAAATTAGGGTTAATTGATGCAATTGCCACCGATCATGCTCCTCACGATTTAGCATCTAAAGAAAAATCTTTGCAAGAAGCATCTTTTGGTATTGTTGGAGTAGAAACTTTATTATGTTTGTCGCTTGCTTTGTATCATCAAAAACTATTAACTTTACCGCAAGTATTGGCGAAACTCACTTGTAATCCAGCTAAAATCATTAATTTAAAAAAAGGTATTATTGCCAAAAATGCTATTGCCGATTTGGTGTTGATAGATCTCAATTTCGCTTGGCAAATTGAGATTGATAAATTTTATAGTAAATCAAAAAATTCGCCCTTTGATGGTTTTCAAACTAAAGGCAAAGCACTACTTACGGTTGTTGATGGAATTATTGTATTTGACGATTTTACTAAAAATAGCAATAATTGTTAATTTATGATTATTATTGAAAATCTGCATAAAAATTATCAAAAATCTGCTAAATCATTGTCAAAAATAGCTCTTGATGGCATTAATTTAAACATAAAAAAAGGTTCATTTTTTGGTTTATTAGGGCCAAACGGAGCTGGTAAATCAACCATCATTAATATTTTAGCGGGTTTAGTAAATAAAACCAGTGGCAAAGTTATTATAGCTGGTTTTGATATCGATACTCACTCTTGTCAAAGTAAATATAAAATTGGCATTGTTCCACAAGAATTAATCATCGATCCGTTTTTTAATGTTTATGAAACTCTCGAAATTTATGCTGGTTATTTTGGAGTGCCAAAATCTCAACGCAAAACCGCTCAAATCATTGAGGCTTTAGGGTTGGCTGATAAAGCAAAATCAAAACCTAGAGCTTTATCTGGTGGCATGAGAAGAAGGCTTTTGGTGGCAAAAGCTTTGGTTCATAACCCTGAAATTTTAGTGCTTGATGAACCTACCGCAGGAGTTGATGTTGAGTTACGAAACCAGCTTTGGGCTTATGTGCAAAATCTCAATAAACAAGGAACCACAATATTGCTTACCACTCATTATTTAACCGAAGCAGAACAACTTTGCAACGAAATTGCTGTTATTAATAAAGGTAAAGTTGTGGCTTGTGATAGCAAACAAAATTTGTTAAATAGTTTATCTGAAAAACAATTAATTATTCATACCAAACAAGTATTACCTGCTAATTTTTTGTTACCAAATCTTGATTTTAAATTAGACAAAGCAAACGAAATTATTATTAATTATAATCCAAATCATATTGCAATTACCGATATTTTATGGCAAGTTACAGCACAAAAACTCGATATTCTCGATATTTTTACCAAGCAACCAGATTTAGAACAGGTTTTTCAACATATTGTGCAAAAAAATGAATAATCTACTTTCTATTTTGCCGTTACAACCGCAACAAATATTGCAAATACTTGATGTAGCTAAATTTTATTATAATAACCCTAAGCAATATTTTGATATTTTAAAAGGCAAATTGTTAGTGAATTTTTTTTTTGAAAACTCTACCAGAACCAGAATGTCTTTTGAATTATCGGCAAAAAAAATGGGAGCCGAAGTTATTAATCTTGATATTTCGCTTTCGTCTTTAAAAAAAGGTGAAACAATTATTGATACTGCTAAAACAATTTCGGCGATGGAGCCAGATTTTGTGGCAATTCGGCATAATTCTAGTGGAATTTTACAGATTCTGCAAAAACATATTTCAGCTAGCCTAATTAATGCAGGTGATGGCACTAACGAGCATCCTTCGCAAGCTTTACTTGATGCTTTTACCATTTTAGAGCATAAAAAAACCCTGAAAGGTTTAAAAGTGGCAATTTGTGGCGATGTTTTGCATTCAAGAGTTGCTCGATCTAATATTTTTTTACTAAGAAAATTTGGCTGTGAAATCAATATTAACACTCCGCCAACTCTTTTACCTTTTGGTTATGAACAATGGCTCAAAAATTATAATGTCAAAATATGTACAAAATTATCAACAGCAATTACTGATGCCGATGTTATCATGATGCTTCGCCTACAGCAAGAAAGAATGGAAAGTTGCTATATAGCTTCTTTTGATGAATATTTTCATCTTTATGGTCTTGATAATCATAAAATTAAATTAGCACCTAAAGCAATTATTTTACATCCAGGACCAATCAATCGTCAAGTTGAAATAGATGCTAATCTTGCTTACGATACTCAAAAATCTTGTATTTTAAACCAAGTAAAAGCAGGAGTGGCGGTTCGCATGGCAATTCTACAATGTTTATCACATATTTAATACATTTTGTTGTACTTTTATATTCTAATTACGGCAAAAATAATACTGCTGAAGTTTGGTAGGTTTCTTGGTTATCGGTTAAGATAAAATCTATCACTAAACTCTCGGTGTTGGTAATTTTATTTTTGGTGGTGAGAAAAATTTTAAATTCGCTTAATGCTTGTGGCTTTAATTCAATAAAATTATGTTCTTGATTCAAAATTTTTAAATCTAGCACATTGCTGTGGCTTGTAGTAAGTGTAAGTTTTTTTGTATGATAGCTTTTGTTAGTAATATTTAATTGATAAGTATTGCGAATAGATCCATCGCTTAACAACACATAAAGGGGGTTTCTTCCTTGCAAAACTGAAACTGAAATTGGTTTTTTGGTGATCAAGCCAAACATAATCGCTGTGCAAATAATGCTAATAATAATCAGATAATATAAAGTTCGAGGTCGAAAAAATTTGGCTTTTTGCACACTAAAAAAATCTGGGTTAGTATTTAGATTTTGTAAAGTATCGTAGCGAATTAAACCTGTAGGTAAAGCAAGTTTTTTCATAATATTGTCGCAAGCATCTATACATAAACCACAAGCAATGCATTGCATTTGCAAGCCATCACGAATATCAATGCCAACAGGGCAAACCACTACACATTGTTTACAATCAATACAATGCCCTCTTTGATTAAAATCATCGCCCTGATGATGTTTTTGTCTGGGCTCGCCCCTTTTATGTTGGTAAGAAACAATTAAGGTGTTATTGTCAAACATTGCCGATTGAAATCGAGCATATGGGCACATATAAGTACAAACATGCTCTCTAGCAAAGCCTGCCATCAGGTAGGTAGCAAAGCCAATGCCAACAATCCAGCCCAAAACAGCAGGCGAAAGTTGTAGGGTAATAATTTGTTGATAAAGCACAAACACATCGTTAAAATAACTCACAAAAACCACACCAGTAAACAACGAAAGAACTATCCAGCAAAAATGAGTGCAGATTTTTTTTTGGTAATACTTGAAGTTTTTATGACGATCAAGTAAAATTCGGCTGTTTCTATCGCCTTGCCAAAATTTTTCGATTGCAATAAATAGATCGGTCCAAACTGTTTGAAAGCAAGCATATCCGCACCAAACTCTGCCAAATAAAGAGGTGATAAAAAATAGCACTAAGGCAGCTAAAACTAAAATTCCTGCTAAATAATAAATTTCTTGCGGCCAAATTTCGATAAAGAAAAAATAGATTACATCGGTGTTAAAATCAATTAAGATTGCTTGATTAGGAGCCGAATTTTGCCTATTAAAACGTAGGTAAGGTAAAAAAATGTAGATACTTAAGAAGAAAAAATTTAACCAATTTTTTAAAGAACGAATTTTACCTTTTGCTTGTTGTGGATATAATTTTTTTTTGGCTACAAAATATTCAGAAAACATAGTTGGTTGTAAATAAGTAAAAATAAGTGGTTTTAACCATCGCTTCCCACAGGCCTAAAAACAAGGGGTTTTAACCACTTGTAATCACTAGTGCGAGAGGCTGAAGCTCTTTGTTAAATACAGATAATGAAATTCGCCATTTTATAAAACTGTTGCAATCTGAACCGCAACGGTTTTAATGGTGCGATTATCAACGGCAATTACCTTAAAATTAATGCCAAATTTTTCGATTTCTTCATTGATTTCTGGGAGTCTTTTGAATGCTGAAATAACCAAGCCAGCCACAGTATCGATGTTCTCTTCTTCTATAGAAAAACCTACTATTTCCGATAGTTTTGCTAATGCCACTCTCCCTCCGAGATGAAAAATATTGTTTTCGAGTTCTTTGATTTGAAAAAAAGCACTTTCTAGCGGTAAATCGTGTTCATCTTCTATTTGTCCAACAATTTCTTCCACAATATTTTCGATAGTAACCAAGCCATCAACACCGCCAAATTCATCAAGCACAATACCAATATGCACTCTTGACATGCGCATTAGCATTAATACATCAATAAGCTTCATAGAACATGGAAAAAATAAGATTTTTCTGATAATTTTGCTAATTTGAAAGATTTCTTGATTTTGTTTTGATAAAAATTTTGCCAAATCTTTGCTATGAATGAAACCTGTAATATTGTCGAAAGTTTCGGCATAAATCGGAATTCTGGTGTGTTGATCTTCGTTGATGATGGTTTTAATTTCTTCGAGGCTAGCAGTTTGTTTGATAGCTATAATATCGGAACGGTTGGTCATGATGGTGTTGATTTTTTTATCGGCAAAGCCCACTATATTGCGAAATAATTTTTTCTCTTCACTTGAAATTAATCCTTCGGAAGCAAAAGTTTCGGTGATATGATTAATCACAGTGGCAAAAGATTTTTTAGTTTTTTTGCCAAAAATATTTTTTAAAAGTTGGTAAATTTTACTAAAAGTTGGGAGTATCTTTTTAGAAAAAATAGTCATAAGTAAGGGTTGGTAATGTTAAGAGTGTGTAAGATGGAAATTTCTTGTTCTTCCATAATTTTTGCCATTTCTGGTTGCTGATGATCGTTGCCTAATAAATGTAAAATGCCATGCACAAGCAAATGAGTGAGATGATTTTGAAAGGTTTTATTTTGTTGATGAGCTTCTTTTTGAATGGTTTGATAAGCAAATAAAAGATCACCTAAAGCAACAAAACTGCTCTTGGCAAGCACTTGATTGATATTGGTGGTTTGTAGTTCAATTTCGTTTAGATTGGCAAAAGATAAAACATTAGTAGGTTTGTTTTGTTGTCTAAATTGCTGGTTGATTTTTTTGATTTGTAAATCGGCAAGTAAAATAATGTTTAATTGCAAGATATTAGATTTTTTTTGCAAAAAATTTGCTAAACTAGTGTATGGTAAAATGTTTTTAGTGGTTTTTAATAAAAAAGTACAGATGTTTTTTTGTTGTTGCCATCTAGTGCTTTTTTGTAATATATCGACAATAATCATAAAAAAGTTTTAAGCCGAATTGTTTGGGCATAGTTTGAAATTTTTTGGGCAGTTGCGTACACAAGAAGTACCGCAGAAAAATTTATTTTGATGTTTTTGAGTGTTTAAAACCATTTGAGTGAGGCTATTGATAAAATCGGTATGCAGGTTTAGTGAAGCAACTCGATGATATTGCGAAATACCAAGTTCATGGGCTAGTTCTTTATATTCGATGTCGAGTTCAACTAAAGTTTCGGAGTGATCAGAAACAAAAGCAATTGGAGTGATAATGGCAATTTTGTTGTCAATGGCGGTTTTTCTAAGGCAATCGTCTAGGCTAGGTGTGGTCCATTTTAATGGACCAACTTTTGATTGATAGCAAATTTGATAATCGAGATTTGAATAACCTAAATTTTTTAGGTTATTCATAACTTCGGCAACTGTTTGCTCTATCTGATACACATAAGGATCGCCAGCGTTGATAATTTTTTGAGGTAAGCCGTGAGCGGAGAATAAAATTCTAGCTTTTGCTAATTCTGGTTGGGTAAGTTTTTGTAAAATTGCTAAAATCAAATAGCTATGAGCTTTGATAAAACTGGTTTCGGTAGGGTAACAACAAATAATTTTAACATCGTTGTTTTTAAAATTTGCTAAAAAATCGTTGATAGAAGATGCTGAAGTAGTGCTTGAAAATTGCGGATAAAGTGGCAATAAAATTACATTATCAGGTTTGTAAGCTTTAATTTTTTCAACTACTTCGTAAGAACTTGGCTTGGTGTATCGCATATTTACGAAAACTTGGTAATCGCCATAAAAAGAAAGTTCTTTTTCTAAGCTTTCGGCTTGAGCAGAGGTAATGGCAAGAATTGGAGATTTATTGTTGATTTGCTTGTAAATGTTTTGAGCTTTAGGGGTTCTTTTATGAGAAATTAATTTTGCCAATAAAAACCGCAAAGGTTGCGGTAAAGAAATAATTGCTTTATCGTTAAATAAATTAAATAAAAATGGCTTAACTTCTTCTAAATTGCTAGGTCCTCCTAGATTAAATAGAATAACTGCGGTTTTTTGCATAAATTAAAAAGAAAAAAGTAATTGACAGGAAATTTGATTGCTTACTAAATATTTGCTGTTTTGTAAGCAACTTTCTTGCCCAGAATTATCGTTTAAGGTTTGCCCAGTTTTGGCTAATATTTTACCAGAATTTGGTAAACCATCATCAAATTTTTTATCGAGATCATGGGCTTTTGCAGCAGAAAGAACTGGCTTGGTATAAAGCTGGGTGGCATCAGCTTCGCTAAAACCAAGATGTAAAAAATTAGTTTTCTGATGATTAATTAATTTACCAAAAGCAATAATGCCAGCTTGATTGTTTTCTGATATACCTAAGGCTTTTGGCATGCTAAAACCAATTCGAGCTGATTCGTTGCTAAAACCATCGTATGTTTCAGAAAACATTTTAAAATTACCAAGATGAAGCCAAAAATTGGCTATTTCACCATCAAATAAAGTATTTCCAATTATTGAGTCGGTAATAATTCCGTCGGCATTGCCATTGGTAGGATAGTTGCTTAATTTTAACTCAAAAGCATTAGAAATATCGCCTGGTAAAGCCTGATATTTTGTGTAGAAAGAATCTATTTGTTGTTGAATTTTAGTAATTTGGATGTGTAATTGTTTTTCGCTAGAAGATTTGGAAATATTTTTAATAACAAAGCCTAAAGCAATACCAACCACAAGCAAAAAAATAAAGATCATTTTAACAATAATGAAATCTATTTTCATAAAAAAAATGGTGGTGAGCACGGTTGGAATCGAACCAACGACAACCTCATTAAAAGTGAGGTGCTCTACCGACTGAGCTACGTGCTCTAAAAAATCTAGTATATTAAAGAATAACCTCAATAATATAGGTAATTTTAGATGCAAAATATTTTAAAACAACAAAATAAAAATAGCAAGAATTTTTTTATAATTTTATTTAAAATAAATTTGGGATGTAATAGTCTCGTAATATTAAAACTATTTTAAATTTGTAAAAAACTGTTTGACAATTAAAAATTAATGTAATACTATTCATCTATTAATCTATAAATTATTTTACAGATTATATTAATGTGATTAACTTAAAATTTTTTAATTTGTGCCAAATGTATGTGAAAATCTTGCCGATCCACAAGTAATTACTCAAAAAATTATTGAACTATTTTCTAATGATAGTATTGATGATAATGTCAAAAGAAAGAAAGCGACATTACTTGCTTCTCGTATTCCTAGTGATGCACTGGGTTTTTTAAATGACAATAGTTTATTATCTAATGATGAAAAGCTTACGCAACTTAAAATACTTTTTACAACACATACTGAATCTGCGATTGAAAAAAATACAAACAAACATTTATCAAATAGTAAGAAAACAAAGCAATGGAGTGTATTTGGATGTGCTTATATGGCGTCCATTATTGTTGTGGCGACATCGGCAACAGCAGTTGGGGGTACCGTTTCTGCTGGAGTTTTTGCTGCTGCTGTAGGAGTTGCTACTGTAGGATGTATAACATATGGGTATTATAGAAATAAATCACTGGTAGCTGAAAACAACAATCTGGAAGCACAAATTAATTTTATGAATAATGACAATGCTAATGAATTGCTGCAAGAAGAAACTGGTAAAATGGTCTTAATGAAGAAAGATTTTGCTAACTTCAAAGAATGGGTATCATCATTTTTTAGTAGAAGAGAAATACCTAGTAGTGATGCGAGTCATCCTGTAGTAGGAAGAGTAGTAGGAAGAAGAATAGAAACACAAGGGTTCTTGGCCGTATAATAATGTTGTAACAGGGCGGTTATAAATTGACAAAATATTAAAAATTAAAATGCCATTTTACTTAAAAATGATTTTTGATAATCTGTGAGCTTCGTTTAGTGGTAAATAACTGTATTTAGTAAGCCTTGTTTGATTTGGTAAAAGTATTTGAGCTAAATTTTCTTGTTGTAATTGTTGGTGAAATAAATTATGTTTATTTTTAATAATATGAGGGTGGCTAAAAATATAAACAGGCTTGCCAGTGGAGAGACTTTCCGAGATCATCGAAACAGAATCGCCAGTGATAACTAAAAAATTTGCCAAAGCAAGGGTTTGTAAATAATAATCGCTGCCACTCTGATGCCAATCATGAAAAATAATATTTGTTTGTTGTTGTAAAAAGTTGTTAATAGCAGAGCTGGTTCTTTTGCTGTTTAAAACGATTAATTGAGCTTGCATTTTTTTGACAATGCTAGATATTTGGTTATAGAGTTGTAAAAAAATTTCTAATGAAAAATTTTGTTTTTTAGCAAACGATCCGCCTATTAAAAGAGCTATGATTGGTTGATTTTGATTAATTTTAGCAAGAAAAGTGTTGTCAAAACTAATATTGCGAATTTTTGTGTTATCAAAGTTAGCTAAACCACCTAAACTAAATAAAACATTTTTTGGTAAATTTGGTTTATGGTCGTGTTTTGGTAGAATTATCCAATCAAATAAGTGAAGAGGAAGTTGTGGATGCATAATCTGAATTATTTTTGGCAAAGCAAAACCTTTTTTTTTGGCTTGTTTTTGTAGATATAAAGCAAAAGTTGCCGTTCTTCTGCCAGCAGAAATAATATGAGAGGGAAAATAATTGAGATTTTTAAAAATATGTTTATTTTTTAAGCGAAATAAACAATAATCAATGCCAAAAGTGAAATTGGGTAGATTTGCCAAATAATTATAATCAAGATAAAATTTATGCTGTGCAATATTGATATAATTTGCCAAAGCAATAGCTTGGCTAGAGGTTCCGGGGCGATTATCGAGCAATAGCCAAATTTCTGGTTTATTTTGCATATTTTTTTTGTAATTGCATAGCAACATTTTGCGAAACAAATTCGGCAGTGTTGCCACCAAGCCGAGCAACTTCTTTTACAAATCTAGAAGCGGTAAAATGATGATTTTTTGATGCAGGTAAAAAAATGGTTTGAATATTAGAGTTAAGAGTAGAATTCATGCCAAACATTTGAAATTCATATTCGAAATCTGATACCGCTCTTAAGCCTCTAACAATTGCTATTGCTTGGTTTTGCTTGGCAAAATCAACCAACAAACCGCTAAAAGAAGTGGTAAAAACTTTTTCGTTAAGATTATGATGGTGAATTTCATGTTGAATGAGATTTATTCTTTCTTGAACCGAAAAAAGTGAATTTTTAACATTATCATAAGCAACTCCTACAATAAGTTTTTCAAATATTGCACTGGCTCTAATAATAATATCGAGATGTCCAAAAGTTATGGGATCAAAACTACCTGGATAAATAGCGGTTTTATTAGTCATGTTTTTTATCATTTGATTTATGATTAGAGATTGGCATCACCTCTAAAATTGGAGCGATATTTTTAATAATTTTACCTGCAATAGGAGCTGCAATCATACCTGCGGTATTGTAAATATTATTTGGCCTATCAAACAAAATATAAACTAAATATTGAGGCTTGCTTATAGGAAAGATGCTAACAAAAGATGCTAAAGTTTGTTTTTCGTTGTAAATTCCGTTTTCGGCTCTGTCTGCTGTGCCAGTTTTGCCACCAACCTCGTAGCCCTCAACATTAGCAAATTTACCAGTACCATTTTCTACTGCATTTCTTAACATTTTTTTAAGATTTTCGTTGGTTTCTTGGCTAATTACTTGGGATTTATTGAGTTTATATTGGTTTTTGATGAAAATTGGAGTAAGTAAATTGCCTCCATTTACCATAGCTGAAGCGGCGATAGCAAAATGTAGTGGTGTAGTTGCTAAACCGTGTCCGTAAGAGATGGTAAACATATTGATCTCTCGCCAGTTTTTAGGATAAAGGGGTTTGCCTAGTCCTGGAAAATCGGCGATAATTTTATTTAAAAAACCTATTTTTGTTAAAAATTCTTGTTGAGCTTTAGGACCAAATTTTTCGGCAATTTTGATAGTGCCAATATTAGAAGAATAGGCGAATATTTGGTTAACATCAAGAATTTCTTGATGAAAATCATGATCTTTAATGGTGAATCTGCCATATTTTATTGGTTCTTTTACCGAAAAAGTGGTATTGAGATTGACTAATTTTTTTTCTAAGGCTAATGCATTAGTAAAAAGCTTCATGACTGAACCAAGTTCATAAACTCCGCCAGTTATCATATTGAATCGTTGCTCTGGATTAGCTTCGCTTTGTAAATTTGGATCAAAAGATGGTAAAGAAGAAAGAGCTAAAATTTCGCCAGTGTTAACATTTAAAATTAGTCCCCCAACATTTTTAGCTTTGAATTGCTCTTTTGCTTTAATTAGTTCATTGTGTAAAATATCTTGCACTCTAATATCAAGAGAAAGATAAACTGGTTTATTGCTTAATAATTGTTTATTGTATTGCATTTCAATTCCAGCTAAGCCGTTGCGATCGGAATCGGTGTAGCCTACATAATGGCTTACAATTGATTTTTGAGGGTAGATTCTGATTAGATCTTCTTCGAAAATTAAGCCAGCTATTTCGAGTTTTTTTACTTGCTCTACTTGTGAAGGGGTAAGGTTTCTTTTGAGTAAAATTTGTTGTTTGTTTTTTTTATTGTCAACGATTTTTTTTAATAATTCTTTTTCAGAAATATCGCTGAAAATCATTGGTAAAGTTTTAGCAATAAATTGACTATTTCTTGCTAAATTAGAGTGTAGATAAAGAGATTTTGTTTTTAAGTCGGTGGCAACTAAAATGCCGTTTCTATCGTAAATATCGGCTCTAGAATTTAATTTGTTATTATTATATAGATTGTTGATTTTTTTATCTTGATTTAGAACTAAAGTTATCATTTTGATAATTATAAAAGTAAATATCAAAATGATAACAATAAAAATAAAACTTAATCTAGAATACTTAATATGTTTTGTGTTCATTGGTTAATTATCAAAACAAGAAGCTGTAGCATTTGTTTTTTGTTAAAAAAGACTTTAAAGTTTGAGTTCGGCAACTAAATTTTTAACAGCATCAACTGATTTGTTAAACTCTTGTTGTTCGGCTTGATTAAGTGGTAATTCGATGATTTTTTCTACTCCATTTTTACCGATTTTTGCTAAAACTCCAATGTAAAGATTATTTACTTTGTATTCGCCAGTAAGATAGGCGGCTACTGGTAATATTTGTTTTTTATCGAATAAATAACTTTCTGCCATAGCTATTGCTGATGATGCTGGCGCATAAAATGCTGAACCAGTACCAAGCAGTTTAACAATTTCTGCTCCGCCATCGCGAGTTCGTTGAATTATTTCGGCAACTTTTTGTTCAGAAATTAAATTTGCCTTGATAATTTCTGGCAACGGAACTCCAGCAACAGAACAATAGCGAATTAGTGGTACCATAGTATCGCCATGACCACCAAAAACACAAGTTTGAATATTTTTAACCGACATGTTAAGCTCTTGAGCTAAAAACAACGACATTCTAGCAGAATCAAGCACTCCAGCCATGCCTACAACTTTATGAGTGGGTAGTTTAGAAGTTTTTTGCAGGGCATAAACCATGGCATCAAGAGGATTTGTTATGACAATAACAAAAGCATTTGGGCAATATTTGGCAATATTTTCGCCAACGGTTTTAATAATGGCGGTGTTAGTGTTTAATAAATCATCGCGACTCATACCAGGTTTTCTGGCTATTCCTGCGGTTACTATGGCAACATCGGCATTGGCAATTAAAGAATAGTCGCTACCGCCAATAATAGACGAATCGCAAGATTCTATTATTCCAGATTGAGCTAGATCAAGGGCTTTACCAGAAGCAACTCCGCCATTGACATCGAGTAGTACAATGTCGCCAAGATTTTTAAGCATAGCTAGATGAGCCAAAGTTCCGCCGATGTTGCCAGCACCAATAAGGGCGATTTTATTTTTTTTTATCATAGTTTTAAGTATTTTGGTTGAGAGAAAAAAACGAAATTATTTGTTGAAAAACCTGTTTTTGATTTTCATTGCCATCAATAATTTTAATGGTTGGATTTTGTTTTGCTAGATCTAAAAAACCATTTCGAGCTTTTTGCCAAAAATCGATAGACATTTTATCGTAATGATTTTGTTTTTTTGAACGGTTTTTACTTCTTTGTAGAGCTGTTGCTAGTGAAATATCTAAAAAAAAAGTAATATCTGGTTTAATGCTTACAAATTGTTGGCAAAAAAAATCGATAATTTTGGTGTTCATACCCATCATAACACCTTGATAAACATATGTTGAATGGATAAAGCGATCGGAAATAACACTAATGTTTTGTTGTAGATTAGGTTTAATAGTATTTTGAATATGTTCAAATCTGCTAGCAAAATGTAGCAGTAGTTGGGTTTCTGTTTGTAAAGGTATTGAGCGATTTTTGAGTAAAATGTTGCGTATTTCATTGCCAGCATCACAACCACCAGGTTCTTTGGTGGTAATGCAAGGGAAGTTATTTTGTAAAAAGAAGTTGTGGAGATTTGTTACCTGAGTTGATTTGCCAGAATAATCAATGCCTTCGAAAGTTATTAATAAAGGTTTGTTAAACATTTGTAGCTAATTGTTTTGATTTTTCTTCGAGTTGTTGGGTGAGGGTTTGTATAAAATGTTGTTTATTTAAACCGATATTTATTGGTGGTAAAAATTCAATAAGAATTGTTCCTGATTTATGGCTAAAAAGTTTTTTTGGCCAAAAAAGCCCAGAATTTAGAGCAATTGGAACTACAGGAACTTGACAATTTTGATAAAGCGCAATAATGCCAGGTTGATAGGGATATTGGAAAATTTCACTAAAAACTTCTACTCGAGTTCCTTGTGGAAAAATAACAATTGATTGATTTTTGCTTAAGTATTTTTTGGCTTGTTGTAAAACATGTTTTAAGGCACTAGCACCACCTTTTCGTTTTACTTTAATACCGCTCATGGCATTTAAAAACCAACCGTAAAAAGGTATTTTTAGAAGCTCGGTTTTGTAAGCATAAACTGGACGATGAATAATAAGATGCATAATAATTGTTTCCCACATAGATTGATGTTTGCAGGCGAAAATACAAGGATAGTTTGGAATGTTATGCTTATTAATTATTTGATAATTGATGCCACATATATTTTTTAAAGAAAACATGATAATTTTAGCCCAAATTTTAGCACCAAAATCGGCTATTTTATTACTTTTAAAAATAATTGATGGGATAAAAAATATTGCAGGAATTAAAAAACTAAATAAAAAGAGAGCTGTATAAAAAAGAAATGATCTGAAAAATGAAAAGATTTTAGGCATATTGTTTGGTGTTTGACAAGCTAAAAACGTGGTGCCGAATGTCGGATTTGAACTGACGACCTACTGTTTACAAGACAGTTGCTCTACCACTGAGCTAATTCGGCTAAAACCTAAAAAAACATAATATTTTTAATCTTATGTTTTTTTAGGTAATAATTTAGTACAACACTATTATTTTTTAGCATTTGGAACATTTGCAGGAACTGGTTGTTTTGCAGGATCAACTGCAACAGCAGGAGCGGCAGCGGGAGCGGCAGCAACGGCAGCAACAGGAGCGGCAACAGTAGCATCAGTTTTAGGAGCTTTTTTAGGAGCTTTTTTAGGAGCTTTTTTAGGAGCTTCTTTCGCCGCAGTATTATCACTAGGATTTGTAGTATCTGAACTTGGACCTTGAGCTATAGCAGAAGTTGCAAATAAAGCAACTAAAACGGCAAAAAATGAAAACTTTTTCATAATTTATTAATTTAGTATTGTTGTTTTTTTATTGTTTAAACGACTTCAACTCGCTAAGAACTTTACTTATGATAAAGATCGGCTAATTTAATCTTAAAAAACATTTTAAAAACAATATTTTTGATTGTCAATAATTTTTTTAAAATTATTCTTTTATTTTTATAAAAATATGAAAAATCTTAAAAAGTAGTTGCAAAATGAAAAACGGTATTTAAAATATTACGATTGTTTATTTTTTTAAACAAAAATACAAATAACATAATTTTTTGAGCGGGTGTAGCTCAATGGTAGAGTTCCAGCCTTCCAAGCTGGCCGTGAGGGTTCAATTCCCTTCACCCGCTCCATTATTTTGTTTTTTAGCGGAGGGATGGCCGAGTGGTCAATGGCAGCAGACTGTAAATCTGCCCGCGTTAGCGTTCGCAGGTTCAAATCCTGCTCCCTCCACCACCTTCAAAAATAATTTTACTTTTTTATTAATTTTATGTTTAAAAATATCAAATTATTATTTCTTACAATAATTCAAATTTTCTTTCTTATGTCTAATGTTAATGCAACTAATTTAGAAAACACTCTTTATATCGATTTAAAAGATGGTCGAGTAGTTATTGAAATGCTTCCAGATATTGCTCCGAAGCATGTAGAAAGAATTAAAACATTAACTCGTCAAAAATTTTATGATGGTATTGTTTTTCATAGAGTTCTTGATGGTTTTATGGTGCAAACTGGCGATCCTACTGGTACTGGTACGGGAGGTAGTAAATTAAACGATCTTACAGCAGAATTTTCTAAACAACCTCATGTTAGAGGAGTTGTTTCTATGGCAAGGGCTCAATCACCAAATAGTGCCAATAGTCAATTTTTTATTGTAACCAAAGATTCTAATTTTCTTGATGGTCAGTATACTGTATGGGGTAAAGTTGTTTCTGGTATTGAGTTTGTTGATAAAATTAAAAAAGGTAATCCCGCTAATAATGGTCAAGTTTCTGATCCTGACAAAATGTTAAAAGTGAGAGTTGCTTCTGATGTAAAATAGTGAAAAATTTTTATTTTGCTGTTATCCAGTTTTATATTAAAAAATTCTTGTTAATATTTTGATATAAAACTGGATTTTTTTTTTGGATGAATGGCCGAGTGGTCGAAGGCGCACGCCTGGAAAGTGTGTATAGGGCTAAAAAACTCTATCGAGAGTTCGAATCTCTCTTCATCCGCCAATTTTTTTTATGAAAAATGTTTGATAAATATTTAATTTATGGCTTGGGCAAATCTGGCCTAGCAACTGCCAAGTTTTTAGATGATAATAATTGTTTAGTTTTTGCTATCGATGATAACTTGCAAAAAATAGAAGAATTAGTTTCTGTTTATCCAAAAATTAATTTTTTAACCAATCTTGATAATTTTATTTTTGATAGTAAAACAGCGGTGATTTTTGCTCCTGGTATTCCACTTTATTACCCTACAAGGCATAAAATTATTGATTTATGTCAAAAATTTCACTCTCATCTTTTGGGCGACATAGAATTATTTTTTTTGTTAAATAATTTTTATAATCAATTTATTGGTATTACTGGCACAAATGGTAAATCAACCACTACTTCTTTGGTGGCTTTTATTTTTGAAAAACTGCAAATAAATTATTCGGTGGGTGGGAATTTGGGTTTTTCTTGTTTTTCTTTGCCACAGCAGCAACAAAATCATCATTATATTTTTGAAATTTCTTCTTTTCAGCTCGATTTAATTAAATACACTAGGTTTCATATTGCATCTTTGCTAAATATTACTCCTGATCATCTCGATAGACATGGAAGTTTTCAAAATTATATTGACTCAAAAAAACGAATTTTTATTAATCAATTGCCGTGTGATTATGCAATAATAAGTATTGACAATAAAATTAATGCAAATATTATTGCCGATTGGCAGTTTGCAAGCAGATTATTGCCAGTTTCAAATAATCAAATCTTGCAGAATGGTATTAGTTTGGTTAATGGTGTTTTATCGATTAATTTTATGGGTTATAGTTATTGTAAAAAAATGCAATCAGAGTTTTTAAGAGGCAAGCATAATGAACAAAATATTGTGGTTGCTTTTGCAAATTTATTTTGCTATTTTTTAAGTAAAAATCAATTAAACAACAATATAATTGAGGCAATAATTAATGCTATTTTGCAGTTTACTGGTTTGAAACATCGCTTACAAATTGTAGCACAACAAAATAATATTTGTTTTATTAACGATAGTAAGGCAACCAATGCCGATTCTACTAAACATGCTCTTTCTGCCTACAATAATATTTTTTGGATTTTAGGCGGAAAAGCTAAAGAAGGGGGAATAGATAGCTTGGTTGAATATTTTACTAAAATTAATAAAGCCTATTTAATTGGCGAGTCTGCCTGTGATTTTGCTTTAGTTTTGCAAAAGCATAAAGTGCAGTTTACAATTTGCCACAATCTCGAATCTGCTTTTAATATTGCCTATAACGATGCTAAAAAAGATAATAATAAATTAGCAAATATTTTACTTTCTCCAGCTTGTGCTTCATTAGATCAATGGCAGAGTTTTGAGCATCGGGGAGACTATTTTTGTAAGTTAGTTACTAATGTTGTTGGTGATAAAAAATGAAGTTTTTTAGGTTAATCAATAAAAATCTATGCTAATTTTAACCAAATATAAACAAGCAATTATTAAGGTTCTTTCTAGTTTAACTAATTGTTTGTTTTTTATATGGTTACAAAAAATATTTAGCAGTAAAAGTAAAAAAATACTCCTATATTTTATAGCTATTTTTGGCATTATTTCATTACTTTGGCAGTTTCATTTTAAAGCGGTTTTGTCTGATGCTAATCCTCCTTATAAAAACACTGCCCACCCTAGAAAAGATGCTTTCCCTACTCCTATTCTGCCTAGCTTTGATGCAACCACTGTTTTAGAATCTCCCTTGACCTCTGAAACAATAAATGTTGACAGGCTAGGTTATGCATTAACCAAGCTTTATTATCAAAATGGTGTCGATTACTTTCGTTGTGCAACAAACGATCTAACAAAAAACGATCTGCAATATTATTGTGATTCTTCTATAAACAAAGATGATTCTTTAAAAATCAAAGATAGTCAATGTGGCATTACTCCTATTTTTTGCACAGAAGAACAGGTTTTTAATTTTCAAGCTATAAAACGAGAGAGTTTTTATAAAAGATCACCAGGTGAAAAAATTATACGTTTAGTTAAAGAATATAAATCAGGTGATACTATTTTAACCGACTATCGTATTAGTTATTTACCGCCTTATGATCAATTTAATTTAGTGCCCACTGATAGTACTGGAGTGCTAAATGTATCTAGTGTTGGAAATCCTGCTATCAAAATTGACTCAGGATCAACATCTAGCCCATATACTAATTACAATGGTAAAGCAAGCAATTTACCTGCTTGCAAAGCTGGAGCTAGTTTGCAAGATATAGGCAATACTTGTATGTTAAAAATTAAGATAGATGATATCAATAGAATAAAAATTAATGCAAAAGACTTTGATTTTGCAAAAACTGATGATTACTGTCATACCAAAACTAAAGAAGCTCCAGTTTTGGGTGAAAATTGTAGACTTCCTTCTTGTTTATCTATTTCAAAAGAATATTATCGCAGACCAGGTATCAATTGCTTGGCAGATTGCAATGATGGTGCAGAGTTTAATGGTATTGATAATGCAAATTTGCGATTACCAGGTATAAATTGCTTGCCTGCTTGTGAAACTGGCTCAAAAAGTGTTTCTTATACTAGTGATTATCAAAGTTTAGATCCATTTCTACCTAAAGATATTGGAGTTACTTGTTTTTTAAAGCATCAAGGTTATGTAATGCCAGTTTGCAACAGTACACCATTGGTAAATTCTCCCAATTCTAATTCTCAAAATATATCCGATGTAAAAAATACTATTATCGCTGCTAGTCCGAATGTTCCTAGAAAAGATTGTCTGAATGCCGCTGATTTACCTTTATGTGCTTTTTTCTCTTATGCTGATAGAGCAGGAGTGGCAAGTAAATTTGGTTGTTTGGGCATGGTAATGCAAAACACTGCTGGTGGTGCACCGTCATTTATTGATAATCAATATGTTTTAGGAGTTGACACAATCAATTTATCACTTCTACCTCAATACGATGAAGATCCTGGAGTTACAGCAACACTTAAAAACATACCAATTATTGATTATACGCCAAGAAATTGTAATGATGCAACATTTACAATTGGATGTGGTAAGCCTTATACTTATTCTAAATTAGCCCAAGCAGCTAGTAGTATTGCCTCTGGACTTTATCCTGCTAATGTTGATATGATACCGGTGCAAGATGCTAGTTATAATGATGCCTTAAATCACGATAGCGTTAATGAAAATCATGCTAATTCTTTAAGAACGAATCCTTTTTATAACACTACAAGAACTAGTACAGCTTTTTCTGTGGGTAAAGATTCTTCTGGAGTTACAGTTAAATATAAAATTACAGAAACTCTCGATCCTTATTATAATGCAACTAATAAACCAAGTTGTTCGTTACTTACCAAGCAAGAACTTAAATTTATTGGTACTAGAAATTGTGATTTAAACCAAATTTGGAGCGATTCTACAGGTGGAAAAAATAGTATACCCGATTTATCGTCTAGTTCTAGTAAAAATTTTTGTGAAGGTCAATATTTTTGTAAAGTTGATACTCGTTGTTCGATGTTTAGTGATGAGCAATTGCAAGAAGCGAAAGCATTTTTTCATTGTTTACCTGCTCAATATAGTAAATATGAAGAGAGTAAAGTTGATATTAAATGTAATGTTTTAAATGATTTTGAAATTTTGGCTCTTACTAAAACTACTAAAACCACATCTGCAGTAGAACTTGATGAATTAAAAAATTATATTACTAATGCTTGTTTTAGAGGCAACTTGGCTTTTTTGATTCACAAGCGAATAGATCATAACATTGCAAATTCGACTATTCTTGCGAATACTGATAATGTTCCAGATTATAGCAAGATCAATAGTTCGATCTTTGATCCTAGTGTTGTTGTTGGCACCCTTCCTTCTCTTGCTTCGCAATGTAAGTATGTTGATAATGCTAGAGTAAATTATATGTTTCCTACTGGTAATCCTAGTGCGTGTGGTGCTAGCGTTACAGCGATAAGCTCTACATCAGGCAGTTGTTTATCTGGTAAATTTGCTTGTTATCATTCTAGTCAATTTTCTTGTAATCTAGAGCATTATAAGACAGCTTGTTATTTATTGGCAAACTATAAATTTCAAAATATTGATAGCTTTCTTAATGGCCAAACAACATCAATAAGCGATGATAAAATAGCACCTATATCGATTGGTTGCTCTGGAAGTGCTCCTGATAATAAAAAATGTGTAGTTAAATATGGATTAGATAATTTAGGTATGCTTAATTGTTTTAGCGATTATGCTAATTTTACTAATACAAGTACTGATGGCAAATTTGATGCTGATCGATTTGCCACAATTAGTAAATGCGATGCAAATCCTCTTTTATTAACTCTTTTTGTGCCAAATGCCAAAAAAACAATTGTTTATGCCGATACTACACCTTTAAGCCAAAGGCTTATAAACGATAATAAAGTTGATTGTCCTGATTGTTATTGTGTTTCAATTGATGGTTCTGCACTATCAAAAACTAAATATCTAATTAGCGGAGGTTCCGATATTGATTTTTCTTTATCTCCTGATGCACGTTCTGATTCGATAGTTCCTATCTGCGGAGCTCCTAATTCTAATTGTTATATATGTTATAAACCAAATTTTTATGCTGGTTTATTTAAAAAATCAACTCCCTCCTCTCCTTATTATCCTGTTATCGAACATGAAATAACCCGGTTAATTGGCGTAATGCAAGAAGGTGCTTCACAAGAAACGACAAGTAATATGGGTTATTATCAATACGAAGATCCTTTTTATAGCTGGTTCTTTTTTCCAAAGCCAAATACATCAGGCTCAGATGCGATACAAACGGTAAGAGATTGTGGAGATAGTAAAAAATGTTATAAGGCTTTTACTGTTGATTTTCCGAATAGTCGTGGTAGTACAGATGTTAATAGTCCTGGCTTTCTAAATTATTCAACTAATAAAGCTGAATATCTAGATTTTTTTCAATATCCGCCAATTTATTATTATGGTAATGGTAGTTATGGTGATGATGGTGAAAAAGAAAAATATAATCTAGTCTCAAGTGAAGAGGGATTAAATTATGGTGTGCCCAATAGAGTTGGTTTGCACTCTATTAACAAAATTTCTTCTCCTAGTGCCACAGCTTTAAGAGGTGCTGATACGATGGGGGTCAATCCTTATGGCAATTATACATATACCTCTTCATTTGATAGAGAATGGTTATGCGGAATGAATCGTGATCCGGGCGGATTGCCAGATGAAGATACTTTTGCTTATTTTGCTCCTGTTTTAGTGCAAGGGGGCAGATTCGGTTTACAAACAAACAATGTGCAGGGCGATCGGAGAAGATTTGCTTTTTCTGATACAAAATGGAATAGTGTCACAAAAAAACTTGAGTATTATGTTAATATTTGTTTGCGATACGAATCGGCAATGGCGGTTGGGGCTTGTGGTAGAAGAGAGTGTCGAATAGATAATAAACCAGGTATGATGCATTGCGGTGAAGATCAATGTCGTAAATTTATCGTTGAAGCCCCAGATGATGGGGTTTATAGCAAGTGTCATTTGTTAGCGAAGACGGCTATGGCAGATATTGATGGCAAACCACAATCGCATTGGTTTGTTAATAACTTGCAAGAATCATTATCTTCTGAAAGCGATCCTCTTCGGATCGATAAATTTCTTGATGACGATGGATTGCCTACTGACTATGAAAAATGCGCAAAGCTTTATAGTGCCCCCACTTTAGAACTTGGTAAAAGACTTGGTAAAGGTGCGGGTGCGGCATTCCTTACTGCTGCTACTTTTGGTCTTGGAGTTGGAGTTAGTGCTTTTGTAGCGACAGTTTGGGATTATACTAATCATCGAGTGAGAGCTTTTTATGACAAAGGTGGTTATGTATGTGCCGAGCTTGATTTTTATGGTATGGATTTGAATGCATATAATGCAAATAAAAATGACTTGAAGGATTATTCGTTTTTTGAATTGCCAGATGGAGAAGGAAAAATTTGTTATGGAGGTAGAGTTGTTAATAATAACAAAGAATGTGATTTTGTAAATGGTGGTTTTAATACTTTTGCCGATCTTAATTCAGGTATTGGTGGCTTGCCCGGTGCTCCAGATCCTACGGTTTGGAGAGCGGTGAGAAAGGTTAAATTTATCAGTAATATTTCTAATGATCCAAATATTGAATTTTTAGGTTATAGTGTTCCAGAGGTTGCCGATCAGTCTACTCAATATGCTTACAGAACAGATACAAATGTGCATAATCTTTTTCCTGCCAAAATGAAGGCACAAGATGGTCTAATTACTATGGTATACAATCATGCTACTAGAATGAGAACAATAGAAAGAATCGATTCTTCGTTATCTGAAACTGCTATTTTTAGATCACATCAAAATGACCGAGATACAGCAGCAGAACAATCGCCTGATTTAACATATGGTTTGTTGCAAATGTCAAGAGGTAAAAAAAATCCTTATTACGGATTTAACGGCTATAGTGATGATAACGATCCCACTTGGAAGTGGCTTAGCACTTCGTTTCCAGATGATTATTCTTTATGTAGTATCTTTGGATTTATTCCAGTACCTATCAATGGTTTATGTGCTAGTATTTCTATACCATATGTGTCAACAGTTGCACAAGATATTACAAAACAAAGAGAGGACGGAACTGGAGATGGATCTCGTGTAGCAACCTCGACATTGTATAAAACAGCATTTCAGCCAAATAACTTTTTAAAAGAAAAAGTATGGTTCAAATCAGATTGTGTGCCAGTGCAGAAAAGAGTAGGTTTTCCATTGCTTTCTGCTGTTGCTACTCCAGATAATGCACCTAATTTATTTGCGCCAGAACCTATGGTTTTCGCTTTAAAAACAACATCCGTTACTAATTCATGGAAAAAAATCACTGAAATTAACGATATGGATAAATTAAATTTTTCTGATCCAGAAATTGTTTTAAAATATGGCAACAAATATTACTATATACAAGTTCCTAAAAAACATGCTTCTTTAACAAAGTGTAATACCACTAATAATAAAATATTTGATAACACTGGCGATGCAAGATTAAAATTTATTTTAAAAGAAATACCTAGCGTCGCTAATGATAATGATCTTTTAGACAAATTAAATAATAATCAAGTTAATTCATCAAAGAATGAGGTATCAACAACATCAACAACAAAATTTGAAGACGATATACCGTCTTTTAAAGAGCATCATAACCCTAATTTTCAAGACAGTACAGATTCCGATTCCATACCTAATAAATGCGGGAATAGTAGTAGACCGTATGGAGTTGTTATTGCTTCGAATCTTAAGCAAATAACTAGCGCCGTTCCTGCTGTTTCTAATAATACTATGTTATATGCTCAAATTGTGGCTAAAAAAGAACATCAAGGCAATCAACCAGTTTTATGTGTGTATAGAGCTCTTATGAATGGTGATAATCCTGCCGCAGCAGAAGATAGTGATTTAAAAATTATTGCTTGTTTTCCAAGACAACAGCCATTGGTTAATAATATGAGACTTGTTAAAACTCCACTTTCTGATGTTAATAATGATTTTTTAAATCATGAAGTGAGTTTTGAATATAAATATTCTGATGTTTCTACTGCTTATGATCGTATTGCCAATATGTTTAAAATTATTACCCCATCTGTTCCTGGCAATCTTAATAATGCGAATAAATATCAATTAAAAGACAAATTATATGATTTATTTATTGCTAAAAATACAGGTTTTATAGAAGATGGTATTTATTTTGAAGGTATAAAAATATCTTCTGTAAGGCATTACTGCACAGCTCTTAATCTAGATTGCATTGATAATGAACGAGAAATTCAAAAAATTTGCAACAATGAAGATCTTATATGTAACCGATCAATGGTGAAAACAAATGAAGATCTTGAAAAATTAAACCGAGATCTTAATCATGAGAATTATGATGCTTTTAATAAAAATGTAGCCAAATATTCCATTAGAGAATCTTTAATTGTAAAGTTACGAGTCAGAAACTTTTGTACAACAGATTTACTGAATTCTTGTAATCTGATTAATGGTTATACTTCTGACGATATTAAAAAATTTCCAGCAATTCAAACCCTAAATCCACAATGGAATAATAGAACTACAACACTACCGAGTGATATTTCTGATTCTGCAAAAAATACTTTGGGTTTTAAAAATATGGTGTGTTTAAAAAAAGGTGTGGAAAATTTAATTAATCAATCGCCACAATTTGTTGTGCAAACAAAAAATGGGCTTCCTGATAATGTAAAAGGCAAAAAAGCAACTTCAGATAATTATCAAATTTGTCCAGAGTCGCTTCCTAGTATTTCTTATCGTTTTGCAGAAATATATGAATATAAACAAGGTAATGTTTTAAATAATATTATAACTGGTGGCAATGATTTATGTGTTGGAATTGGAGGAGGAACAATTAATGTTCCTAAGTTGGTTGATTTTTGTGAGGCAGAATTATATCCTTTAAAAAATTTAAAGTATGTAAATTTTAAAGAAAATTTTCTAAGAAAAGAAGATTTAATTACTCAAGGCAATGTTATATATAAAAGCCTGATAGCCAAAAACTACACTCCTCCTGCTTCTAGTTATTTTTATTCTGATGAAAATGATTTAGGAGAGTTTGGAGTTGATAAATCTCACAATAATAGAAATAATGGCAAAATTATTAATAGTAATACAAGAACCGCTCATGCTGAAGTAGATGTTTCTTTCGCGGGAGATGATGGGATGTATGGAATTTGCAATGGTTTTTGGAAAAATAAAGATATAATTGATGCACCAAGATATCGCTGTGATTCTGCTACTACTTTGGTGTTGTCGCGTTCTCCTAGTTCTGATACTTGCACACGTTATTCTTGCCCTGCTATCCAATATGGAAACCCAATTTCTAGTTCACTATCTGATGGCTATAATAATCAAGCAAATAAAAATGGTTTATATACTTTTTATAGCGGTAATTATGTTATCGGTTTGGATGTTATGAAAAAAAGAGGCTGGGCTTCTTGGAAATCTTTTACAAAAACAAATGATTTTATAGAAGATGTTGAAGGTAATGTTGGTAATAAAAGTGCTTGTGTAGTTGGTTTTGCAAAAGATCGCTCTAGTTTAGATGTTGGTTTGTTCGATTCTAATTCTTGTGCCGTAGCTCAAGATAGTAATCCTGGTACTGCAAAGATGCTTACAGCTATTTGTCCAAACTCATCTGTCGGAGATGGCAATGTTTATAACAATGTGGGCGATTTACCTTCTACTCAATGTAATCAATTTGGTTATTGGCGATTTGATTGGACGAGTGAAGAATTTCTAACAAGATATGACGGAGGTATTTTTTCTATGAGTAGTGGCAAAACAGTACTCGACAGTTGCCAAAGAATTGAGTGTTCTGTTACTGATTTAGAAAGTAAATTTTTCGACACTACACCAAACCCCAAAACACCAATTCGTTTAATTAAACAGAGATGTCGCGATAGTTTGCCTGGCTCACCAGTGGTAATTATTGCCGAGCTAAATACCCAAATTCCAAGTTTCGTTGTTAATAAGTATTATTATTTAAAAACCAATAATTTAACAAATTGTAACAATGCTACCCAAGTACATATAATTAAAAAAGGTACATCATATGATGCAACTGATGGCAAAACTTATGATCAGATCGATATTGCTTCAATTCCGTCAAATGCAAGAGATTTTAATACCTCTAGCACTAATCCAGTTACTGCTTGGTATTTTAAAGTAATACAACCATCTTTAGATTTTGCAATTGACACTTTGCGCTTTGAGGTAACCACAAAGAACAACAAAAATACAGTAGAACACGAAAAACTTTTAAAAGTATGGAGTAAAATAGCTGGTTTTCAACCGCAGAGCGATAGCAGAACTTCAATTCCTGCAATGCGAAACAAAACAATAGAACATGATAAAATTGGTGGCGAAAAAATCTCTAAAATCTCTGCAAATTTAGATGATGATGATTATGATACCGAAGGCAAATGTTTAATTTCTTTAGGATACAGAATAATTGCTACAGGCTTTAATCCAAAATTGTTGTGTAACTATCAAGGTATATTAAAAATTAAAGTGCCTTGTATTTCTACTTGTGATGCTGTTGATAATTCTATGGCTGATACTGAAATACATGGTTATTCGCTATGGGCTGAAACCGAAAATAAAATTAAAGTTTGTGGTGATAGATGTAGCCCCGTTACTACTAAAATTCCTTTTTCTTATATTGGCAAATCAACCCCTCAATGTTTGACTGGCAAAAAGCCATACCCATATCCGCCTTTCCGTAGCCTAGAAGGTGTTAAATTTGAATTTATGAATAATCCTATTGTATCAGTGCAGGCTAGATACCATTCTTCTTCTACTAAAAGCAAAGATATTTATGATGCAACTGCCTGCTCTTCTGCCTTGAATGGATGCATAGTTGAATTTGATAAAACAAATATTACAGAAAATGTATTTTTAAAAGAATCTAATACAGAGGTTGCTTTATATAAAAAAGATTCTCTTGGTGGTAAAGAAAAATTTGCTTCTTATGATATCTTGCCAAATGTTAAATATAAAATAAATCAAGAATCATCAGATTACTTTGTGACTTTGGTGCAATCAATAAAATTGACAGATGATAATCGTTGGCAAGAATATAATATAAATAAAAGAAAAATTTTTAAAGTAGCAGATTGTTCGATAAGTGCAAATAGTATTAATTGTCAATGCGGAAGCGGTTCCCATCCAGCTTGCCCTTTTGATAATGTTTTTGATAAAATTTCTGAAGGTGAGGTGGTAGAAATTAATTTAGCTTCTAGTAGCTCTCCTGTAAGTCTAAAATTTCAACAAAATACAAGTTATACAAATAATATCGATATTGAGACGATATCCACCGCTAGCAGTCATTTTGTGCTACAATTAAAAAAAGATCTTTCTGGTAATTTGCAATGGAAACAACTTGTTGGCTCTTATCTTGGTTTAGAGAGGCTAGCAAATACTACTTCTGTTTCTATGGCAACTTGTACTCAACTAATTGATTCTGCTGTTGGCTTGGCTTCAAGTGATTACAATTGTAATTTAAACCTTAATACATTAGCTGATCCTCCTGTTGTTTTAAGAAATAATCAAGAAATCAAAATTAATTTTCCATCTACAGTCCTTACTGGTGGTAATCCTTCTGATAACTATATTATTAATTATAATTCAAAACCAGTTAAAAAATATAACAGTCAAGGTAATTTGATTACCAATTTTAATCATCAAGAGCTATTTGGTGACTATATTTTAAGAGCGGTTGATGAGCCAAGTAATGGTGTTGGCATTGATTATTATTTATTAATCAATGCCACTGATTTTGCTTCAGCTCCTGCAAATAATAATTATCCACTTCCAAATCGAACTTGTCGCTATGGTATTGGCAATGTATGGAGTTTGCCAGATTCTGCTTGTCAAAATACTTGCCCTGGTTTAACACAAACTGTGCCTAGTAGTGGAGATGTTGAGGCAATTATTACTAATAATAACTTTGATTCTAGAATTGGCTCGGCAATAACCGAGCACACAATTAGTACAAGCGGTTTGAGTGGGTTGAGTTTAGGATATTTAAGTGTTCATAATAGTGGTGTTGCAATTCAAAATAGAGACAAAATCGCAGTAAAAGTTGTTGATATAACAGCTAACCAAGCTACTTTGCATGTTATTTGGCCAGCATTATCTCATCAGCATGATGTTACTTTAATTCTTCAAAAAGATAGTAATACTTACAAAATTATACAAACTAATCCAATAGGAACTGGACCATTAGAGCCATCTCTCTCTGCTCTGCACTATGAAAGAGATGGTGTTAAAGATTCTATTATTTTATATCGTAGGTGTGGTGCAGATGGCAAATGGCAAGATCCAATTTCGCTTTGTCCAATTGCAGGCCCAGCAAAAGGTGGGCATAGTTCTCTTAACTCAATTTTAGGTTTTGTTAGTGCCAGCAATATTGAGCCAGGTAATGAGTATACCCCAACAATTGCAAGTATTAGAAGCAACACTAGTTTTGATTTTAATCCTGGTTTTGACACCGGTGTATTAAAACAAAAGGCATTACAAAATATGGATAGTATTAGTGCGGTTTTTTATAGATTATTCAAAGTTGCTTCTGGCGATAATATTGCTCAAATTCCAGTAATACCAGATTATCGTATTATTGGCAATTCTCTAAATCAATTTGGTGTTTCAAATAATGGGAATGGGGTACCTTTAGGCATGAATCCACATAATATTTATGCTTATGCAATGTGTAATTATAATTATAGTAATAATAGCTCAAATCCAGATTATTACAATTTTTATAATCAAGATTTTGGCAGCGCGCTTAACAATGGTTGGGGAACAAATGCAAAATATCAATGCCAGTCTGCTACAGATAACCATTTAAATACCTATAAAATTGCTACTTCTTCTGGCACTTCTGCTTGTACACAAAAATGCAATGCTGGCATTATTCATAGAGTTGGTAGAGATACGAATTTACAACTAGGTGGCAATATTGATGAAAATTTTACAGGAGCTGCTACAGGAGCTGGGTCTACAACTACTAATTACTCTAAGATTGAGGTTTCAAAGACTTATTTTGCTGATAATTCTTATTCAAAATATAACCTTATAAACACTGGCGATCATTATAATTTTTATTCAGGCAATAGTGGGATTGGAGGAGATCCAGACAAAATTAGATTATTTGAAATATTTGGTTCCATCACTCCTAGAAATTGTAAAGATATGTCAAATAGTGAATCTGGTAGATGTAATTTATTTGAAAAAACCTCACAATCTTCAACTGATGGTCTTGTTGATGTTGTTTTGGAATCTCAATGCAATAATGAATCTGGAATTACAATTAATCCTAGCATTTCTATCAATAAGGATGATGGTTTGGGCACTTATGGTTATATCGGGGAACATCCAGTTAAAGTCTCTAAATATTGTTGGGGTTTAAAAAAAACACAAAGTGCAGATATTTTATTGCCTTATGCATCATGTAGATCTAATGGTCAATTTTCTTTAGCAAATCCTTTTCAAGGCAAAAAACAAGATGAATCTACAAGATTTAAATTTTGGAAAGATGTTCATGGAGGGGAAAGTATATCGGAATATATAATTAACAATGGTATTGTTCGTGAAATATTGTTGCAATATGGTGATATAGCAATGCGAAGAGGTGATACGTGTGGTTTGGATAGGTGGAGAAGAAGATGTAACAGTTCGGTTGTTTTGTTAAAAAATGGTGCAGTGAATTATGATAGTGAGAGAAGGTTGCCAGAATTTGAATATAGCAAAATAGTAGATGAGGACATGTGTGGTTGCTGGGACGGAGTTATAAATTGGTCTATCCACTACAATTTTGGCAGAAGGTACGTTGCTGATAAGATGAGTCCTTGGTATGATGCAAGTGTTACTGGAACAAGCCAATACTACGCCGGTTGGACTAAAGATAACAACTATCATATAGCTAAAAAAATAGATATAACAGGCGATATGTTTAATATATTATGTAGTACAATCCCATCCGACAAAAGACCACCAGATAATAGTTGTGTTGGTTTTAAGTGTCCTAGTGCTTTTTGTAAAAATAATTATGACTCAGGATTTGTTATTCGTGAAATGTCCGGGGACGATAAGCATTACCTTGCCTTGAGTGAAGGTGTTAGAAGTTTGAAAATAATTATGTGGGGTTGTCCTACTGGTTATAATATAAGTTACGATTATCATGCTAATAGATGCATAGCATCTAGCTCTACTTTTATCCCATCTAATTTTTATCCTAGTAGTATTGCTAGTGTTCGATGTTCTAGTTATAGTCTTTCTAGCAACAATATGTATGATCCAAGTAGTCCACCTGATTCTGCTATCACTCTTTATAATGGTCAGGTAAAAAATATGGCTTGCAAATTTGGTTATGAGGCTTATCAAATTAGCTCAACAGTTCTAGCATCGCCTGCAACCCCTAAAACATTATCTTGCAGTGTTCCTTCTGGATCAACATCGGCACCACCAGCTACTGCTAATTTTGAATGTAGGGCAAAACAATGTATTGCAGCAGATATTGCAGCTTTTTGTACAGCTGAGAAAATAAATAATTGCCCTTTAACTATCTCATTAACATCACCAACTACTAATCTTCAATGCATATCTCCTCCTGGTCGATTTGCCAATAATTTGATATGTATCAATGGTAAACCTAGTTATGATCGGGATTTTCGTATTGATAACTTATGTGGTCAATTTTGTACTTATACATCACAAAATGCTGGTAAAGACGGTGTTACTTTCTTAACATCAGCATCAGGAAGTGGCGAATTGATAAGATATGATGAAAAATCTCTGTTCGTCTGTAAGACCGGCTTTACACGTCAATATAATTCTGTTGGTCCTGATATAATACAAATTAATTGCAGAGCTGGCAATCTTGTTTACGACGATGCTCGTTGTATTTCTAATAACTATTGCAGTTTAAATTCAGCTCCTGATATAAATTTTGCTAGTACTAATTGCAATCAGCCAGGTATTTTTTGCAAGAAAGTTGATGGCGCTACAACTGAAATATTAATTTCGCAAAATCAAAGTGTTAATGTTTCTTGTGGCGGTAGTACTGTTGGCACCAAAACCTATAATTGCACTAGTGGTAGTAGTACAGGCGGTACTGCAACTACTTCTGACACTTGTTCTCCTATCACTTGCACTGTTCCTTCTGCATTTTCTACTGCTAATATTATTTATACAACAGCTTCCGGATCTTCTCCATTAACTTCTTCAACAACTCTTGGTTATAGAGATTCTAGTGGTGGTTTAAATTGTGCTACTGGCTATACTAATTCTGCTGATTTAGGTTATACTTGCACTACAAGTGGCATTGCAACAATGACTGGCCGTTGTTATCGTCAATGTATTGTTGACAGTGGGGTGATAACAAGTAATAGGGCATATACAAAACGATCTTCTTCAATAATTTATCTTAATCATAATTCTGTCTCGAATGCTAATATAGTTTGTAGCAGTGGCTATAGCGGAACTGCAGGTTATGCTTGTAATGATGGCACTCTTGCCTTTAATGGATGTAGTGTTAATAGTTGCACTATACCAAGTGATTCTCATATTAATATATCTGCTAATCAATTATCCTCAACTGAATCTCCAATTGGTCATGACACAACACTTTATTGCATACAAGGCTATACTTCTGTTTATAGTGCAGGATCTGCATCTTTAATGGCAGATTGCACTGGTGCATCAGGTGCTGTTGCTGGTGGTAGTTGTATAAAAAATTGTGACACTCTTCCCAATAGCGATTATGCTACCAAAAGAGGTGTTTATAACGATAAAGCCACTTGCAATGATGGTTATGGAGGAATAATCAGTCCTCAAAACAGAATCTGCCAAGCAAATGGCGCTTGGAGTGGAGCTTGCAATATTAACAATTGTGACACTCTTGCCAATAGCGATTATGCTACCAAAATCGGTGTTTATAACGATCGAGCCATTTGTAAGGGTAGCTCAGGCTATGGATCTAGCACTCCTGGATATCATCTAGTTTGCCGAGCAAATGGCACTTGGAGTGCAACTTGTGTAACAAACTTATGTAATGTAAATCGTGGAGTTATTGGATACAATTATATAACAACTGATAACCCACCCGCAGTTCCTTATGGAGGAAATCGAGCAGGAGATCCTAATACAGGAAGTGGTTCTTATTTATTTAGTTCTGATTATATAAAATGTGCTGATGGTTATAGTAGCGGGCAAGGATCAGATGGTAAATCTGCTGTTTATCAATGCAATAATAAAAACTCAGATGGTACAAGAATCAATATCGACCCTATATGGTGTGCCCCAGAAAATTGTTCTTTTACTTATAGTAAATATGTAGGGGATCAATCCTCGCCAACATCTACAACTATAACCATTAATCACGGAACAACTGCTACCGCAGACAACTATAATTGCGAATATAAACAACAAAATACAGAACCTCTTTCTTCAACCAATCCAGATGCAGTTCTTCTAAATCATAAAGGAAATATGAAACTTTCTTGTTCATTTGGAGTAGTTTCCAAGAATTCTTACTGCCCTGCTTCTACAACAATGACAGGATCAGAGAGTTCTGGCCAACAAGTTCTTACTATTAATGACCTAGGTAGCGACAGAACAATAAGATCTTATGCTAGATATTATAAAGGAGTTGAGTATGGTTCGGGAGAATCAAAAGATGTAACATATCAAGTGGGCTGGTGTCAATTTGCCAACAGATGGGAGGTTCCTGCTTGTTATCTTAATACTTGGTGTAGAGTATGTGCAAAGAATGAGTGGTGGGGCGATGATCCTGCAAGAACATTCTGGAAAAAAATAGACTGGGTTTTATTATACTGCCCAAACACTAAATTCAATGGATCAAGACACGATTATGGATTATGTGATTATTGATATTTTTCAATTTTGCGTATTGTATAAAAAGCATTCCACACCTTTTCTTGTAAACCGCAGTTATTTAATTTTTAAGTGAATGATACTCAAAAATGGTTTTTTATTTTGGCATCTCCTACAGCATTATAAATGGCGGTTGTGAAGAAGTTAGTTGTCAATTAAAATTTTATGAGTGACAATCTAAATAAGAATACAGCAATGCCTGTGTTTGATATCTAGATTAAACAAGATTTGATCATTTTACAAAAAGCTTTTGATAATATTATCTTAACTTTCTAATTAGATATTTTTATCATTTCTTATCTTTAAGTAATGCGATTAATAATTATTTCAAAGAGAAAAATAAATGTAGCTAATGTTTTTATCAAAGGCAATCAAAAACTAGCTTTATAAGAATATTTATCTGGTAAACTAAACTTTATTGCGAAAGAATCTCAAATTTCTTTCTTAAATCAATCAAGATCTGTTTTTGATTTGGTGCCAAATCTTGATTCATCAACATAATTAATGTGCTTGGTTGGATTTTTGCCATCATAATTTGCTTTTATTTCGGTTAGAATTTTTTTAATTCCCCGAGTTTTTCTTGATTTTGTGTATAGTGAATTATCGAAGTTTCTTAATATAATTATAGAGTTTTTAATTGGTCTTGGCATATTTTTGAAGTGTGTTTAACAAAATGATTTCCAAGATTATCTAGCGATGATTCGTCAATATTTTATTACATTATTGAAAATGGTGTTATATAAAAACAATCTGTGTTAAATATTTTGATATTATACTAAAACTCCGCCGAGTTTGATAGGAGTAATTTTAATAGCAAGCCCTTGTTGATTAGCCTGCACAAAACAACCGCAAAAAGTAGCTTCTTGACTGGCGGGTTGCATACGTTCGGTTTTTCTTTTGTGTAAAAAAATTTGAATTGGCACATTTTTTTCCATACCAATTACCGAATCGTAGTCGCCACACATACCAGCATCGGTTTGATAAGCGGTGCCAGCTTTCATAATGTGGCAATCATTAGTAGGAATATGAGTGTGCGAACCAACAAGAGCGGTTATTTTTCCATCTAAAAATTTTGCCATGGCCATTTTTTCAGAGGTGGCTTCGGCATGAAAATCAACAAAAATAGCATCAATATCTTTGCCGAGGGGGTAATTTTTAATAATTTTTTCGGCAAAAGCAAAAGGACAATCAACATTATATTTCATAAAAACCTGCCCCATCAAATGCAAAACTAAAATTTTTTTAGTGCTTGAAACCTCAAAAATACCAAAACCATTACCAGGGCTAGAAGGCGGAAAATTAGCAGGGCGTAAAATATTTTTGTGTGTAGAAAGTAAATTATTAGCTTCTTTGTTATCCCAAATATGATCGCCACCAGTAATAACATTGGCTCCTGCTTGAAATATTTCAAGGCAAGATTGCTGATTTAAGCCAAAACCACCACTAGCATTATCGGCATTAACAATAATAAAATCGAGGTTTAACTGCTGTTTGAGAAGTGGTAAATATTTAGCAACAGCGGTTTTGCCAACCCTACCTACAACATCACCACAAAATAAAATATTCATTTAATAACCTTGCTTTTTAAGGTTTAAATTATTTTGTAAAGCAGATTCGTATTTGTCGCCATTTTCAAGGAGTTTTTCTTTGGTGTAGTAAAGTTCTTGGCGAGTTTCGGTGGCAAACTCAAAATTAGGGCCCTCAACAATTGCATCGACAGGGCAAGCCTCTTGACACAAGCCACAATAAATACATTTAATCATATCAATGTCATATTTAGTGGTTTTACGACTGCCATCTTCTCGTTCACAAGCCTCAATAGTGATTGCCGAAGCTGGGCAAATTGCCTCGCATAACTTACAGGCAATACAGCGTTCTTCGCCGTTAGGGTATCGACGCAGAGCATGTTCGCCACGAAACCTAGGGCTGATTGGGCCTTTCTCGTAAGGATAATTGATGGTATATTTTTTTTTAAACATATGCTTAAAAGTAAGCCAATGTCCTTTGATGATATCGATTAACAAAAAAGAAAAAAGATATTTAAATATTTTCATTTTTTATAAAAAAGGTTGGAAATAAACAATATAAGTGGCAACACCTATCACCCAAAGCAGAGAAATAGGTAGAAATACCTTCCAACCTAAGCGCATTAGTTGATCGTAGCGATATCGTGGTAAAGTAGCTCTTACCCAAATAAAACAAAAAAGTAAAAAAATAACTTTTAGCATTAACCACACAAAGCCTGGAATAGCCATGCAAAAAGGATGATTACAAATTGGCAACCAACCACCTAAAAATAAAATAGAAGCAACAGAAGAAATGAGAATCATGTTGGCATATTCGCCTAAAAAAAACATAGCAAAAGCCATAGAGCTATATTCAACATTATAACCAGCCACAAGCTCGGCTTCGGCCTCGGGAAGATCGAAAGGGTGACGATTAGTTTCGGCTAAAGCAGAAGCAAAAAACAAAACAAACATAGGAAACATAGAAAAAACATACCAGCCATTTTTTTGAGCCAAGACAATTTCAGATAAGTTAAGAGAGCCAGCCATCAAAACCACTGAAATAACAATAAGACCAATGGAAACCTCGTAAGAAATCATTTGAGCAGAAGAGCGGATGGCACCTAAAAAAGCATATTTAGAATTACTCGCCCAACCAGCAATAATAATGCCATAAACACCTAAAGAAGAAGTAGCAAGCAAATATAATACACCGATGTTAAGATTGGCAACTACAAAATTTTCGCTAAATGGAATTACTGCCCAGCCAATAAGAGCAAGCACAAAGGTGATAATTGGCGCAAGTAAAAATAAGGCTTTATTTGCTTTATCTGGAATGATAATTTCTTTTAACAGCAGTTTTAAACCATCGGCTAAAGGTTGCAATAAACCAAATGGACCAACTACATTAGGGCCTTTACGCAGTTGCATAGAAGCAATAACTTTTCGCTCCATTAAAGTAAGGTAGGCAACCGCACCAAGCAACGGCAGTATTATAATGATAATTTTTATAAGAACAGAAATTAGATAAGAAATATCTATCATTTGATTCAAAAATAATGTTAAAAGACCAACTAGTAAACTTGATATTAATTTTAAAGAACAATATTTTTTTGTCAAACATTTTATATTGCATTTTATAAGTAAATTAGCTATACTTTTTTCTAGAAAAACAACAAAAATTTTATTTAATTTAATGATAACCTGCACTAGAAAATTTCATTTTGATTCTGCTCATCGAGTAATGCAACACGAACATAAATGTAAGTTACTGCATGGCCATCGCTATGTGGTTGAGGCAACTTTTACCGCTTCTAATCTTGATAGTGTTGGTAGAATTATTGATTTTTCAATCATTAAAAATTTACTTGGCTCTTGGTTAGATAACAATTTTGATCACAACACAATTCTACATCAAGAAGATGCTTTACTAGGCGAGCAAATTTCTAAAATAACTGGGCAAAAAATTTATTACCTACCTTGTAATCCTACTGCCGAAAATATTGCTTGGTATTTACATAAAAAAATCTGCCCTATGCTTTTTGATGATTATAACATTACTTGTGTAAGTATCGCCGTTTTTGAAACTCCTAATTGTTCTGCCAAAATAAAATGAATCACCAATTTTTTTGCCGAGTTTATTACGAAGATACCGATTGTGGCAAAGTTGTTTATTATGCCAATTATCTAAAATTTTTCGAACGAGCCAGAACCGAGCTTTTACGTAGTTTGAATATTTCGCAAAGTATTTTAGCAAAAGAGCAACAGCTTGCTTTTGTAGTGCGAAATTGTCAAATAAATTATCAGCATCCTGCTATTTTTGACGATTTACTTTTAGTTGAAAGCAAAATCAGTAATTTAGGCAAGGCATCTATTGATATGGAGCAAAAAATTACTTGCAATAGCAAAAAAATTGCCAGTCTTGTTGTCAATTTAGCCTGCATTAACACCATAACTTTTAAGCCTTGCAAACTACCAACAACCATTCAATCAATTTTTTATGTTTGATAATTTTTCTAATAAAGTAACCCAAATTTTTCAGAGTATTTCTGGTAAAAAACTTATCACCGAAGATCATCTAAACGAAACCCTGCGTGAAATCAGAATCGCCTTGCTTGAAGCCGATGTTTCTTTACCCGTTGCCAAAGATTTTATTAATAAAGTAAAAGAAGAAGCCCTAGGTAAGCAAATTCTAAAAAATATCGCTCCAGGGCAAATGATTGTTAAGGTGGTGCATGATTGCTTGGTTGATTTATTTGGCACAGAAAAAGCCGAAATTAATTTAGCTACCACTCCACCTGCGGTTATAATGATGGTTGGCTTGCAAGGTGCCGGAAAAACTACCAGTTCTGCCAAATTAGCATCTCTTTTAAAAAATAAAATGCGCAAAAAAGTTTTACTAGCTTCACTTGATATTTACAGGCCAGCAGCGGTTGAGCAGTTAGAAATTTTGGCAAAAAAAATAGATGTCGATTTTGCTCATTTTGTTGCCGAAAAAAACGTGTTGCAGTTGGCAGAAATTGCTAAACAACAAGCTTCTGATTATGCTTATGATGTTTTAATTCTTGATACTGCAGGTCGAACATCTATAAATGCCGAGCTAATGCAAGAGTTAATCAATTTAAATAAATTCACTAATCCTTGCGAAATTTTACTTACCGTCGATGCCATGATTGGGCAAGATGCTTTAAATGTTGCCAAAAATTTTCAACAAGCTTTACCGCTTACTGGTGTGGTGCTTACTAGGCTCGATGGCGATAGTCGTGGCGGTGTTGCTCTTACCATGAAGGCAACTACCAACTGCCCAATTAAATTTATTGGCACTGGTGAAAAACTCGGCGATTTTGCCGAGTTTAACCCAGATCGTATTGCATCTAGAATTGTTGGTATGGGCGATGTTGTTTCGTTAGTTGAAAAAGCTCAAGAGATTTTTGATATTAAAGAAATGGAAACCACCACTAGTAAATTTAAAAAAGGCAAAGTTGATTTTAATGATATTTTAAGTCAAATTCGTAATATGCGAAAAATGGGCGGAATGGCATCTATTGTTAATTTGTTACCTGGTTTTAATGGTATTAAAGAACAACTTAAAAATATGTCACATTTCGAAACAGAGGTAAAAAAACAAGAGGCTATTATTTTAGCCATGACTCCTAAAGAACGTCTTAACCCAGATTTACTTAACTCTTCTCGAAAACATCGTATTGCCAAAGGCGCTGGTTCAAATATTCAAGAAGTAAATAGATTAATGAAAAAACATAAACAAATGCAAAAAATGATGCAAAAATTTGGCAAAATCGATCCTAAAAAACTCGAAGAAATGATGGAGAAAACTCAATAAATATACAAAAAATATGCAAAATTACTTTCTTAAATTTATCATTTTTTTGTGGCTCACTCTATTTATTTCTGGTTGCTCTACCGATAAAAAATACGATAAAAAAAAAGCGATTGACTTACTTACAAATAATCAAGAAACCATAATTTCTGGTGAAAAAGTATTATTGTCAAAAACAATAAACAAAAAGTCTTTCACTTATAATCAACTTAATGGTTTTGAGCATTTAGCTAAAAATTATCATCTCAAACAGCAAAATTTTTTTGGTCTATCATCAAAACAATTTTATGAATTTAGCAAGCAAACAATATATCAGAAATTTTATTTACAAAATCACAGCCAAACTTTTGTTTTTGAGCCCCAAATTGTTGAAAATAATTTGTTTGTTTTTAGCGCTTCGGGGCATTTGCAAAAATATCAAATAATTGAAGTTGATAAAAATATTTCTTTTCAGCTATTATGGGAAAAGCCAATATTTACTAGCATTAGCAACCATCAATATCGCTTATTAAAAATTTCAAGTTGCCAAGAAATGCTTCTGTTAATTGATGGTAGCAACAAAATAAAAGCTTTTTCTGCCGATAATGGCAATTTATTGTGGCAAAAAGAGTTATCTGCTATACTTTCTTCGGCTCCAGTATGTTCGGCAAATTCTGTTTTTGTAAGCAGTAGCAATAACAAAACTTTTTCATTACAAAAAAATAATGGCAACATTAATTGGTTGCATCAAGGGCTGCTTGCAAACACTACAATTTTTAATAGCTCAAACATTGTTTTGTGGCAAAATAATTTATTGGTGGCCTATGCTTCTGGTGATATTTATTTATTGCAACAACAAAATGGTAACGAGCTTTGGCAAAATAATGTTAATCTATATCAAAACACTTTTCATCAAGATTATTTAAACGATATTAATGCTAATTTAGTAATTGCCGATAATGCGGTTTTTGTGGTAGGAAATGGCGGCTTATTAAAAAGTTTAAAATTGGTCGACGGATCTTTATTATGGCAAATTACCGAATCTAGTTTAGCAAATTTTTGGCTAGTTTCTGATAATTTATTTTTTATAAACAATCAAAATAAACTTATTGCTCTTAACAAAAACACTGGCAAAATCAAGTGGCAAAGCCAATTACCTTATTTAAAAAAAGCCAAAAAAATGACTAGTAAAATTATTTATAATGGTCTTGTAGTGGCCGGTGAAAAAATTTTAATCACTAGCCAAAATGGTGATTTTATTATTATTTCTGCTCTTGATGGCGACATAGAAACAACCATAACTCTAGGAGCAGAAATTTTTCATCAACCTTTAGTGGTAGATGATAAAATATATCTACACTTACTTCATAAATTTACTAGTCAACTAATTGTTTTACAATAAATGTTTACATCTTTTCCTACTCAATACAATGTTGGTGCTGCCGAAAGCAAATGGCAAAAATACTGGCAAGAACAAAAAATTTATCAATGGCAAGCTCCAGATTCACGATTTAATAGTTTTGTTATCGATACTCCTCCTCCAACAGTTTCTGGTCTCTTGCATATGGGGCATGTTTTTTCGTACACTCAAGCCGATTTTATTGCCAGATTTCAGCGTATGCAAGGTAAACA
This sequence comes from Rickettsia typhi, assembly GCA_945862075.1. Classification (GTDB taxonomy): domain Bacteria; phylum Pseudomonadota; class Alphaproteobacteria; order Rickettsiales; family UBA1997; genus CAILUF01. The sequence goes on from CAMAWV010000002.1 coordinate 58,309, forward strand.
AGTTTTTTATCCAATGGGTTTTGATGATAATGGTTTACCTACCGAAAGGTTGGTTGAAAAAATCATTGGCAAAAAAGCCAGTATTTACGAACAAGAAAATGGGCAAGGTTCTTTTGTAAAAAAGTGTCAAGAAGTTGTGCAAGAAGCCGAAACTGAATTTGAAAGTTTATTTAACCAAATTGCTTTATCTGTTGATTGGGAGCAAAAATATCAAACTATTTCACCACAATCGCAAAAGTTATCGCAAGCTTCTTTTCTTGATTTATGGCATAAAGGTTTCATAGAAAAAAAACTTGCTCCAGTTTTTTACGATATTGCCGATCGCACTGCCTTGGCTCAAGCCGATTTAGTTGATAACGAAGTTGAAGGTTTTCAGTATCAATTTTATTTTACAATTGAGAAATATCAAGTTGCCATCATGACAACTCGCCCAGAGCTTTTACCTGCTTGTGTAGCAATTATGGTGCATCCGCAAGATGGTCGATATCAAAAATTTATTGGTAAAAAAGCCGTTTCGCCGTTATTTAATATCGAAGTTTTGGTAATTGCCGACGATCTTGTGCAGTTTGAAAAGGGCACAGGAGCGGTAATGTGTTGCACTTTTGGCGATGAAACCGATTTAAAATGGCAAAAAAAACATAATCTACCAAACCGAGAAATTATCAATAGTTTTGGCAAATTTAAAACCGCTTCCGAACTTACTCATTTAGCTGATAACAAGCTTTATCAAGAGCTTTTAGCCGATAAAAAACTCAAAGAAGGCAAAGAAGCCCTAGTTTTGGCTTTAACTCAACAAAAACTGCTATTAGGCGAGCCTCAAAAAATTGTGCGCTCGGTAAAATGTGCCGAACGATCAGGTACTCCAATTGAAATTATTTCACAAGAACAATGGTTTATCAAGTTACTCAATAAAAAAGCCGACTTGCATCATAAAGTAGAGCAGTGCAATTGGAAACCTAACTATATGAAAGTAAGAATCCAGCAATGGATAGATGGTTTGGCATTTGATTGGTGTATTTCTAGACAACGATTTTTTGGAGTAAAATTTCCTGTTTGGAAGCTGGTTTCGCTAGATGGCACAACTACTAAATTTGCAGTTGCCGATATTTCGCAACTACCAGTTGATCCACTCCTTGATTTACCTTTTGGCTATGTTAAAACTTCTCATAATTTGGTTGAAGATACTAGCGGTCAGAGGTGGCAAATTTTTCCAGAAACCGCAGTGATGGATACTTGGGCGACTTCTTCTATCACTCCTCAACTTTCATCGCACGGTATCAGTAGTAATTTTTGTTTTGATTACGATAGACATCAGCAACTTTTTCCAGCCGATTTACGGCCACAAGCTCACGAAATTATTAGAACTTGGGCATTTTATACTATTGCCAAATCTTTACTGCATGCCGATAGTGTTCCGTGGTATAATCTTATGATTTCTGGTTGGTGTTTAGCTTCTGATAAAACCAAAATGAGTAAATCAAAAGGCAATGTTATTACTCCTGCTAGTTTAATTGCTAGCAAAGGGGCCGATGCGGTTCGTTATTGGGCCTCGGCTTCGAGCTTGGGTGCCGATATTACTTATAGTGAAGAAGTATTTAAGATTGGGCAAAAATTAATTACCAAGCTTTTTAATGCTTGTAAGTTTGCTTATAGTCATTTTGGAGTGCTAAAAAAATTTGACAATGCTTATTTTGTTGCAAATATTACTCATGCAGCCGATTTATATATTTTACAGAAATTGCAAAATGTTTTAGAAATTTACCAGCAAGAATTTCAGCAGTTCGAGTATGCTAAAGCAAGAGAAGTGGTAGAAGAATTTTTTTGGAAATATCTTTGCGACAATTATTTAGAGATTTGCAAAGTTCGTTGTTATGGCTTGGTGGCCGAAAAATATGCAGGTCAAACATTAAATCAAGAGCAACAAGAAAATATTTTAGCAGGTCAACAAAGTGCGGTAAGTAGCTTGTATTTAATATTTAATATGGTATTAAAATTATTTGCTCCTTTTTTACCGCATATTTGTGAAGAACTTTATAGTTTAGTTTTTCCTTCAGAATTTGCCGAAAAAAAATCTATTCATAGTTGTAATAATTTTGCCTATTTGCCTTTATGTTTTGAAAACAGTAAAGCTTTACAACAAGGCGAATGGCTTTTGGCAACACTTTTTGCAGTACGTAAATATAAATCAGAGCATAATTTATCAATGAAAACTACTATCAATAAATTAATTGTTCATTATAATTTTTGCGATGATGTTTTGCTTGATTTAGCTAATGTTTGCAATGCTAACAATGTTGAAATTAATTTATTTTTAGAAAATATTAAGATAGAAAATTAAAATATAGCAGAATCGATTTTGATTTTAACAAGTTATTGACAATAATCAGTAGTTGTTTTAAAATAATTAATAGAAATTTTTGTTAATCTAATTAAAATGTTTTTTTATGCAAGTCTATTACGATAAAAATGCCAATCTCGATATTATAAAAAACTTAAAAGTTGCTATTATTGGCTATGGTTCTCAAGCCCATGCTCATGCTCAAAACCTACGCGATAGTGGTGTTGTTCAAATAAAAATAGCCTTAAAAGAAGGCTCTAATTCTATTGCCAAGGCAAAGCAAGCGAATTTTGAGGTTGTTTCAAATCAAGAGGCAGCTAAATGGGCCGATTTAGTAATGGTGCTTACTCCAGATGAATTTCAGGCCGAAATCTATCAAAACGATTTAGTTTCTCATTTAAAACAAGGGGCTTCTTTAGTTTTTGCCCATGGTTTAAATGTGCATTTTGGTCTGATTAAACCAAGGTCCGATCTAAATGTTTTTATGATTGCTCCAAAAGGCCCAGGTCATACTGTTCGAGGCGAATATGTTAAAGGTGGTGGCGTGCCTTGTTTGGTTGCTGTTGCTCAAAATCCTTCTGGTAATGCATTGGAAATTGCTCTTTCTTATGCTTCGGCAGTTGGTGGCGGTCGATCTGGCATTATCCAAACTACTTTTAAAGAAGAATGTGAAACCGATTTATTTGGTGAGCAAGCGGTACTTTGCGGTGGAGTTACTGCTTTAATTCAGGCAGGTTTTGAAACTCTCACAGAGGCTGGCTATGCCCCAGAAATGGCTTATTTTGAGTGTCTGCATGAAATGAAACTTATTGTTGATTTACTTTACGAAGGTGGCATTGCTAACATGCGATACTCTATTTCAAACACTGCCGAATATGGCGATCTCACACGTGGCCCTAGAGTTATTACCAGTGAAGTAAAAGCCGAAATGAAAAAAATCTTAACCGAAATTCAATCGGGTAAATTTGTTGAAGAATTTATGCTCGAAAATAAAACTGGCAAAAAAAACTTCGATACTCTAAGACAAAAAGGCAAGCAACATGCCATTGAAGCTGTAGGCAATAAGCTTCGACAAATGATGCCTTGGATTAGTAAAAATAAATTGGTAGATACTAATAAAAACTAATAAATTAATGTCTCAAAACAAGCTAGTAGTGGTTATTTTGGCGGCAGGAAAAGGCACCAGAATGAAATCATCTCTGCCAAAAGTAATGCATCAGTTGTCTTTTCGACCAATGCTTTACTTGGTTTTAGATCAAGTTATTAAGCTTGCACCACAACAAATAATTATTGTTTGTTCGCAACATTTACTCTCTTACCAACAACAAATTATTGCCGAATTTAGCCATCTACCTTTGGTTTTTGTTTTGCAAGAACAACAACTAGGTACGTCACATGCTGTAAAGTCGGCATTGCCAGAGCTTGCTAAACAACAGGCAAAACAGGTTTTAGTGCTTTATGCTGATACTCCTCTCATTACCAACGACACTCTGTTAAAAATGCAAAACTCTCTTTCTTCTGTCTCGTTAGTGGTGTTAAGTTTTGTGCAAAATAATCCTCACCAATATGGCAGGCTAATTACTCAGCAAGAAAAAGTTTTACAAATTATTGAGCATAAAGATTGCAATTTAGAGCAACAACAAATCTCTCTTTGCAATTCAGGTGTTATGGCAATTGATGGCGAACTTTTACCAAAGTTACTTGCCGAAGTTACTAACCATAACAAAGCAGGCGAATATTATCTTACCGATTTAATTTTTATTGCTAATCAGCACAATTTAATTTGTCACCATCTGCCTGTGTCAAAAGAAGAGGTTTTAGGGGTGAATTCGCAAGTTGAGTTAGCGATGGTTGAAAAAATCCATCAAAAACAAATTAAAAAAAACCTGCAAGAAAATGGAGTTACTATTTTAATGCCTAAAAACACCTACATTGCCTATAATGCCAAAATTGCTTCCGATGTTATTTTGCATCCTTTTGTGGTTATTGGGCCAGATGTAGTTATTGAGTCGCAAGCCGAAATTAAATCTTTTTCGCATTTGCAAGGGGTAGTGGTTAAATCGCAAGCAAGTGTTGGACCATTCGCTAGAATTAGGCCAAATTCTACTATTAAGCAAAAAGCGAAAATCGGCAATTTTGTTGAAATTAAAAACAGTTCTATTGGTGAAAATAGTCAAGTAAATCATCTTAGTTATGTAGGTGATGCTGTGGTAGGCAACAAAACCAATATCGGTGCAGGAGTTATTACTTGCAACTACGATGGCTATCAAAAATCTACTACCAATATTGGCGATGAGGTATTTATTGGCTCTAATTCTTGTTTAATTGCCCCCATTAATGTGGTAAGCAACACTATTGTGGGAGCGGGTTCTGTTATTACCAAGTCGCTAGAAACTGGCGATTTGGCTATTGCTCGAGCTAAACAAATCAACATTAAAAACGGAGCAGTTGTTTATCATAACAAAAAAAATATTAACAAGAAACCTAAATAAGCGATTGAGCTATGAAATTTTTTGTTTTTTTGATGTTGTTATTCAATTTTTATAGCAAAATCACCTTTGCGACTGCTACAATTCAAGAGGTAAAATATTTTGCGTCACTTAGAGCAAGCGAAACCAATGTTCGATCTGGTCCGGGGCATCAGTATCCAATAAAATTTACTTTTCAAAATAAAAATATTCCTGTTTTAGTAGTAAGTGAATACGATAATTGGCTTGAAATACAAGATTATCAAAACGAAAAAGGCTGGGTTTCGCAAAGTTTAATTACCAAAAAAAGACATTTAATCGTGGTAAATGCTAGCCAAAATGTTGCAATGTATAAAAAAAATAATCTAAATTCTAAAGTATTATTTATGCTTGAAAATTTTGTGATTGGTGAATATCAAAAATGCCATGAAACAATGTGTTTAATGAATGTTAACAACAAAGAAGGTTGGGTTAAAAAAGAAAATTTATATGGTTTTGACTAAAAAATTTACACAAATTTATAATTTTATGAAGCTAGTTGTTAGCTACATAAATGGCGATTTTGCTTATCAACAATTTTTGCAACATCATAGCGGTTGTTGTGTGCCAAGTAAAAAACAATTTTTAGCCGCAAAACGAAAACAAAAATGGCAAAATTGCAATCGTTGTTGTTAAGTAATTAGATAAAATCAAGTTTTTAACTAAAAATATTATTTCCCTTCTTGTAATATTTGAAAGTGGTTGGTAACAAGATTGAGTTTGTAAATTTATAATATTTATGTAGCATTGCCATACGAACCTAGTTATATTTTTTGATATTCTTCTAAGGTATAATCGTCAACAGCCACAACTTCGGCAATAGCAAGTTTAGTATTATGTAGCAAATTGGCCTGCTCTTCGTGAATAATATTTTTTTGTAATGCCAAAATGATGAGATTTTGCCAATTTTCTTTTGGTAAATTTTTTTCTTTAATCGCTTGTTTAATTTGTTTGATAGCATCTTTTGCTTGTGTTTTTAACTCTAAAGCATAGATAAATCTGCCGAAGGAATCATCTTTATTGTTGGTTTTATAAATGCCATTTGTGAGGCTGTTTTGAAATTCGGCATCGTTAAGTAAGGCTTGGGCAATTTGATGAGTTTCGGTGTCGCTAGCAGGGCAAGAAAAAACATTTAATTTTACCCACCAGTTAATTGGTTTAAAAAGCCAAGCCAAAAGCCCAGTGAATAAATTTTGATAAATGCCTTCAATAGCTTGTTGAGCTTTACAAAGTTGCTCTTTTAAAGCATATTCTGCTGTTAAATATTGTTGAGGGCTAATAGCAGAATGCTGTATTTTGCGTAAAATGCAAACACTAATATACATTGCCGAAAGCACATCGCCAAATCTACCGTTAAGCTTTTCTTTGCTTTTTAGTTTTCCACCAAATTTTAATAAAGCTATGTCGGCTAAAAAAGCGAAAGTTGCCGAACACCAAGCTATTTTGCGCTGGTATTTAGCAATTTTGCCACTTTGCATAAAACTAAAAGCATAACCTCTAGTTAAAGATAAAATAATGGAAAGCCCGATGTTTCTTATAAAATGGCAAATATGTTGCCAAAAAGCTTTATCAAACTGGGCAACATTGTTGTTTTCTATTGCCATAAATTCTTTATAAATATAAGGATGCGACATAATAGCACCCTGCCCAAACTGAATTAAGCCTCGAGTTAAAATATTAGCTCCTTCAACGGTAATAGAAATAGGAGTAGAAAAATAAGGAGCAGAAAATAAATTTCTTTTACCACAAATAATACCTGCTCCACCTAAAATATCCATGCCAGCATTGATGTTTTGTCGAAACATTTCGGTAGCATGATATTTAGCAATAGCACTTACCACGGCAGGTTTGGCACCAGAATCAACAGAAGAAGCGGTGAAAGATCTCATGGCATCAAGGGCAAAAGTTTTGCCTGCTATATTTGCTAAAACCTCTTCTATTGCTTCAAACTTGCCAATTTCGGTAGAAAATTGTTCTCTTAAATTGCTATAAGCACAAGCTACTGCCAATACAAATTTTGAGCCACCGCAACTAGTAGAAGGTAAAGAAATTCCTCTGCCTGCCGATAAACACTCCATCAGCATTTGCCAGCCTTTGCCTAAACCAGATTTTTCGCCAATAACAGCATTAAGCCCCACTATCACATTTTCTCCGTTGAGCGGTGAGTTAACGAAAGGAGTAAAGAGTGGATTATGCCTTCTGCCTTGCCTTACTCCTTGTGTGTTATGAGGAATTAAAGCGCAAGTAATACCTACATCGGAGTTTTGAAATAATAAATTTTCAGGATCTTTGAGTTGAAAAGCTACACCAATTAATGTAGCATAGGCTCCAAGAGTGATGTATCGTTTATTCCAGTTGAGTCTGATTTTTATTTCGCCGTCGCTATCGGTAAATAATACACCATTAGAAACAATAGAAGTAGCATCGCTACCTGCATTTGGTTCGGTGAGGGCGAAACAAGGTAACTCTTGACCGCAAGCCAGTTTTGGCAGGTAATGATCTTGTTGTTGTTTAGTGCCGTAATGAAGCAATAACTCGGCAGGCCCTAACGAATTTGGCACCATTACAGTGATTGCCAAACAAACAGAGCGAGAAGCGAGTTTTTCGATAACACAACTATGAGCAAAAGCCGAAAAACCTAAACCGCCATAACTTTTTGGAATAATCATGCCAAAAAATTTTTCTTGCTTTAGAAATTGCCAAACTTCTTGCGGTAAGTCTTTAAGCTGCTGCACTTGATAATCGTTGCACATTTCACAAACTTTATTTACTTGATTATCTAAAAAGTTTTGCTCTTCGCAAGTGAGAGTTGGATAGGATTCTTGCCATATTTTAGCAAAATTTGGTTTTCCTGAAAAAAGTTCGCCATCAACCCAAACTGTGCCAGATGTGAGAGCGATTTTTTCGGTATTAGAAATTTTTGGAGCAAGCTTTAAAAAATGAATAAGTTGCATTATTAGCTTTGAAACTAAATAAGCTCTAAGCGGAGTAGCAAAAATAACCAATAAAATTAGTAGCAAATTAGCAACAAAATTATGCTTTGCAACATATAAAAAAGCAATAGCAACAAAAATAGCAAGAGAAAAAATAATTTTTTTTGTTAGGCAGTTTTTCATAGGCTAATTTTTTAATAAATCGTTAAGTTTATTGGTAGATTCAAGTAAATATAAATCATCGCAACCGCCAATATGCTGATTATTGATGAAAATTTGCGGTACTGTAAGCCTGCCATTAGCTTTGGCAACCATTTCGGCTTTAATTTGTTCGTTGATTACTTTTATTTCGGTGAACTGCGCTTGTTTTTTTTGCAACAAAGCTTTTGCCTTGGTGCAGTAAGGACAGATATCTGTGGTATAAATAATAATTTTAGCCATATTTTTTTAAATTAACGGTTAGTATCGAAATATTGAGCACTGTTAGGAATTTTATAGTATTGATCTTGATCTTGAATTTGAGGCATTCTTTGTAAAACTGGTTGTGGAATAACATAAGGATTGGTATAAATTGTTGAGCCGCCTTGATAATAGTGATATGGATAATAAACTGGCTGATAACCATATTGTTGTTGATAATTTAACTGATTCGCAGGAACATAATATTGATTGGGAACAGGGTTTTGATTTGGATAGGCAGGTTGATGTTGTTGTTCTGGTTGTTGTTGACTTTTATTATTGTTTTTAAAGTAAGAATCTGGTAAAGGATCATCGTGTGGATAAAGATAATAACAGCCACAAATCAAGCACAGCCACACAAAAAGTAATGAAGTTTTAAAAATTTTTATAGCAGTGCTAAACATATTATTTGGTTGAGTTTTAATTTGGATGAGAATATTTTAAGGGTAATGTGTAGTATTTGTCAACATCATAATTAGGATAATAAGGTTGCGGAATAATATATGGATTAGAATAAGTCATTGATTTATAATTTTGATTTATAATTGGTTGAGTACGTATATAAAAATCGGGGCTTGGAGGGGGTAGATTATTATCATAAGGAATATTGTTTGGTAATTTATTAATAAATTTTGGATTACTAAATTCGCTTGTTGCACAAGAAATAAGATTGAAAAAAAATAGTATAATAAAAAATTGTTTCATATTTTGTATTATTTTAAAAAAATAATGCTACATTTTAAGTTCTTGGTTAAGAATAGCAAATAATTTTCACATAAATGATTAATTTAACTGAATATGATTTAAAATTTATTAATTATGCCATAAGAATGGCTAAAATTAATTTTGGTAATACTGGCGAAAACCCTAGTGTTGGTTGTGTTATTGTCAAAGATAATCAAGTTCTTAGCGCTGCTACAACAGCTGTTGGCGGTAGGCCTCATGCCGAAATTGTTGCCATCAGTAAAGTGGAAAATAAACATTTGTTAATTGGGGCAACAATGTTTGTAACTCTTGAGCCGTGTTCTCACTATGGCAAAACAAACCCTTGTGTATTAAGTATTATTGAGCATAAAATTGCTAAAGTAGTGATTTGTCATCAAGATATAGATTTGCGAGTGAACGGCTTGGGTATTAAAGCCTTACAAGAAGCAAAAATAGAGGTGGTACTGTTAAATAATTTTACAGAAGCTCAAGATCAATTTTTTTTCTATGCTAAAAAGCATCAAAAATCTTGGCTCGCCGCTAAAATCGCCACTTCTCTTGATGGTAAAATTGCCACTCAAAACCAACAAAGCAAATGGATAACCTCATTGCAAGCAAGGCAATATGGCAATTGGCTACGAAGCCAATATCAGGCAATTATGGTGGGCGCAAATACTGTAAAACAAGATAATCCAAGTTTAGATTGTCGAATTGCTGGTTTAGAGCATTTGTCGCCAATTAAAATTATTGTAAGTGCCAATCTTGATTTTACTTTTTGTGAAACGGTTTTTAATAACCAAACTATCATTTATATTATTACCGCAACGAATCAGCAACACAATAAAAATTTACAACAATGGCTTGCTAAAAACCAGAATCATCAAGCAATTTTTTTGCCACATCAAAACGGCTTATTCGATTTAGAATTATTGCTTAAAAAACTTTATCAGCATAATATTAACTCGGTTTTGCTAGAAGGTGGAGCCAAATTATTTACTGGTTTTTTACAGCAAAATTTAGTGCAAGAATTAATCTGGATAAAAAGCCAAAAAATACTTGGCAACGAAGGTTTATCAGCAGTGCAAAATCTCAATATTTTAGCAATTAACGATGCTTTGCAAAATCTAAAAATACACTCGCATTTTAGTTTAGAAAATGATTTAATTACTAGATACCATAACAATTCTAGTAACTAAAATCATTGAAAAATAATTGTCATTTTTTAAAATATGGCAAAACATAAAATTCTATTTATTATCAAAAAAGTAAAAAATGAAAAGCACACAACAAAGAGCAACTCTACAACGCCAAATCTGGCAAATTGCCAACGAAGTTCGAGGTGCAGTTGACGGCTGGGATTTCAAACAATATGTGCTAGGCACGCTTTTTTATCGTTTTATCAGCGAAAATTTTGCTTCTTATATGAAAGGCGATGAAACTATTAATTACCTAGAACTTGCCGATAAAGTTATTACTCCTGCCATTAAAGATGATGCCATTAAAACCAAAGGCTATTTTATTTATCCTAGCCAGCTATTTGCTAATGTTATTAAAAATACTCATAACAACGAAAGCCTCAACACAGACCTAGCCAAAATTTTCTCTGAAATTGAAAAATCAGCCATCGGCTACCTTTCAGAAAACGATATTAAAGGTCTTTTTGCCGATTTTGATACCACTAGCAACCGCCTTGGCAATACAGTAAAAGATAAAAACACCCGTTTAACCGCCGTTCTTAAAGGAGTGGCCGAGTTAGAATTTGGGGATTTTTCTGGTAGTCAAATTGATTTATTTGGCGATGCTTACGAATTTCTTATTTCTAACTACGCCGCCAATGCTGGCAAATCTGGCGGTGAATTTTTTACCCCGCAAAATGTTTCTCAATTAATTGCCCAACTTGCAATGCACAAGCAAGAAACTGTCAACAAAATTTACGATCCTGCTTGTGGCTCGGGCTCTTTATTGTTGCAAGCTAAAAAGCATTTCGATGCCCATATTATTGAAGAAGGTTTTTTTGGCCAAGAGTTAAACCACACCACTTATAACCTTGCCAGAATGAATATGTTTTTACACAACATTAATTACAATAAGTTTGAAATTAAGTTAGGCGATACTTTGCTTCAGCCTCATTTTGGAAACAGCAAACTATTTGATGCTATTGTTTCTAACCCGCCTTATTCGGTGAAATGGATCGGCTCTGATGATCCCACCTTAATTAACGACGATCGCTTTGCCCCAGCAGGAGTGCTTGCCCCAAAATCAAAAGCCGACTTTGCTTTTGTGCTTCATGCATTAAGCTATCTTTCAAGCAAAGGGCGGGCGGCAATTGTTTGCTTTCCTGGAATTTTTTATCGTGGCGGAGCCGAACAAAAAATAAGGCAATACTTGGTAGATAATAACTATGTTGAAACCATTATTTCACTGGCTTCAAACTTGTTTTATGGCACCTCAATTGCGGTTACAATTTTGGTTCTTGCGAAAAATAAAAAAGACACCAACACCCAATTTATTGATGCTAGTGGCTTGTTTAAAAAAGAAACCAACAACAACGTTTTAACCGAAGATAACATCAGCCAGATTATGCAAGTGTTTGATAGCAAAGAAAATATTCTGCATTTTGCTAGATCGGTGCCATATGCAGAGATTGTTGCTAAAGATTACAACTTATCGGTTAGTAGCTATGTTGAAGCCAAAGATAATCGTGAGGCGGTTGATATTACTAAACTCAATTCTGAGTTAAAAATTACAGTTGAAAAAATTAATCGCTTGCGTGCCGATATTAATACAATTGTTGCAGAAATTGAAGGAGGCTCTTAATTATGAAAAAAGACAATAATTTGATAATCCAGCCACCAATAGGCTATATTGATTGGCTATCAGAGTTAAAAATAAAAATTCATAACGCTCAGCAACGCGCAACTCTGGCGGTAAATAAAGAATTAGTGCTTTTGTATTGGCAAATTGGCAATGAGATTTTAACTAGACAAGAAAAGCAAGGCTGGGGGGCGAAAGTTATTGAGCGGTTAGCTTATGATTTACGAACTGCCTTCCCCGAGATGAGGGGCTTTTCCCGCACCAATCTACTCTATATGCGCTCTTTTGCCGAAGGTTGGCCTGATGAGCAAATTGTCCAACAAGCTGTTGGACAATTGCCATGGGGACATAATTTAGTTTTGCTTGATAAACTTAAAAATAGTGAAGATCGTGTTTGGTATGCTAAAAAAACCATACAAAACAACTGGTCGCGTAATGTTTTGGTGATGCAAATTGAAAGCAAGCTTATTGCAAGACAAGGCAAAGCGATAACTAATTTTGCATTATGCTTGCCAAAACCGCAATCCGATTTGGCAATTGAAAGCCTCAAAGACCCTTATCGTTTTGATTTTTTGAGCTTGGGCGAAGAAGCGGGGGAGCGAGAAATAGAAAATGCTTTGGTTAAGCAAGTAACGGCATTTTTATTGGAGCTTGGTGCTGGCTTTGCTTATGTTGGCAAGCAAGTTAACATTGAGGTTGGTGGCGATGATTTTTTTATCGATCTTTTATTTTATCACCTCAAGCTTCGTTGTTATATCGTTATTGAGCTTAAAACTGGCGATTTTAAACCCGAGCATTTAGGTCAGCTTGGCTTTTATTTAACAGCAGTTGATAAGCAAATTAAAAGCAAAGATGATTTACCAACCATCGGGCTTTTGCTTTGTAAAACTAAAAACAAAATTGTTGCCGAATATGCTTTAAGCGACAAAACCCAGCCGATGGGAATTGCAGAATTTAAATTATTAGAATCATTACCTGTAAACCTACAAACCCAATTACCAAGCATTGAAGATATTGAAAGAGAATTAGCAGGAGAACAAAATGACTAATAACACAAATTTTTTAGAAAAATTATTAGATGGGGAGAAGGTAAAAGGAGATAAAATGAGTAAAAATAAATCAACAACACCAACTATTCGTTCATCTACGGCCGAATATTTAACATTTATTGCTTCAACTGGCGATAAGCAAACCAGCCTAGAAATTCGTTACGAAAATGAAAATATCTGGCTAACTCAAAAAATGATGGCAACTTTATATGATGTCACGGTTTCAACCATTAACCAACACCTTAAGCGAATTTATACTGACAACGAACTTACCCGCGAGGCAACTATTAAGAATTACTTAACAGTTCAAATTGAAGGCAATAGAGAAGTTAAGCGAGAGTTGGAGCATTACAGCTTGCAAGCCGTTATCTCGGTTGGTTTCAAGATTGAAAATGAGCGTGCTGTGCAGTTTCGCAAGTGGGCAAATAAAATTGTGAACGATTATACTATTCAGGGCTGGGCTATGGATGCAGAACGACTAAAACACGGAGGCAGTATTCTAAGCGATGAATTTTTTGAGCGTCAACTGGAAAAAATTCGTGAAATTCGTCTCAGTGAACGCAAATTTTACCAAAAAATCACCGACATTTACGCAACAGCAATTGACTATGACATAACCGCTACCGCAACAAAACGCTTTTTTGCTACTGTTCAAAATAAATTACATTGGGCAATTCATGGGCAGACCGCCGCCGAAGTGGTTTTTAATCGAGCCAATTCTACAAAACCAAATATGGGATTAACTTCTTGGAAAGATGCTCCCGATGGTAAAATTCAACAATTTGATGTGGGCATTGCCAAAAATTATTTAAATGATGCTGAAATAGCTGGCTTGCAAAGACTGGTTAGTGCCTATTTAGACATTGCCGAAGATATGGCGCAAAGACAAATTCCAATGACGATGAGCGATTGGGAAGAGCGCTTAAATCGTTTCATTTCTGCCACGGACCGTGAAATTTTGCAAGATGCTGGCAAGGTAAGTGCTGAAATTGCCAAGGCTCATGCCTTAAGTGAATTTGAAAAATACCGCATTGTGCAAGATCGGCTTTATGAATCAGATTTTGATAAAATGATTAAGATCACAAAAAAAGGAACAAATGAATAACACAAATTTTTTAATACCAATTAACTAACCCATGAAAACAAAAGAAATAGCCAATAAAAATCTACCTTCAAAATCTCAAGATTTTCTACTTTATAAAACTCAAGATGGCGAGGTAAAAATTAATGTTTTACTCAAAAGTGAAACAATTTGGCTTTCGCAAAAAGCCATGGCCCATTTGTTTGGTTGCAGTTCTGACAATGTTAGCTTACATTTGAAAAATATTTTTAATAGTGGCGAATTAGAGCAGAATTCAGTTACCGAGGATTTCTCGGTAACTGCCGATGACAAAAAAAGATATCGTGTAAAGCATTATAATTTGGATGCAATTATTTGTGTTGGCTATCGAGTTAATTCTTTTGAATCAGATTTTGATAAAATGTTGAAGGCACTTGAAACAAAAGGAGAAAAGAAATGAAAGAGACGAGTTTTTTAGCAAAATTATTAGATGGAGAGAAGGTGGAGTGGAAGAGCTTGGGGGAGGTTTGTGAGGTTTTAAGGGGAAGTCGTTTAACAAAAAAAGAATTGTCTGATGAGTATCAATACCCTGTTTTTCACGGCGGCTTAATTCCACTTGGTTATTATAATCAATATAATCGTAATGCTAATCAAACAATGATAATTAACACAGGCAGTATTGGAGAGGTTGTGTGGAGTAGTGTTGATTTTTGGTCTTCCGATGGAACATTTGTTGTTAAAACACCAGATGAAATTGATGATAGATTTTTATATTTCTTTCTAAAAATAAATGAAACTTATTTTAAATCACAAAAAAGAGAGGGTGGCGTGCCAACAATTAACAGAGAAGCTATTGCCAATCTCCAAATCCCCATTCCATGCCCAGAAAATCCTAAAAAGTCGCTTGAAATTCAGGCGGAAATTGTGCGTATTTTGGACAATTTCACCACACT
>CAMAWV010000003.1 GCA_945862075.1 Rickettsia typhi
TGTGGCAGGGGTTGGGGTGTTGTTTGTATTATTGCAAGTATAACTTACAGTAGGTGTTCCGCTATAACCACTAGCACAAATTGCTCCTGTAATTGTTACAGGTGTTGTAGTGTAGCTATAAGTAAAGACACTTGGCAGATTATAGCCAGAGGTTGTAGCAACAGTGCAGGTGTTTATAATACAACCGCCAGGGTCTATGGCAACAATAGTGCCATCTGAATTTTTATTATTGCAGATGTAAACAGCTTGATTATCTCCTCCGTAGCCAGTATAACCAGCTAAACAATGTTGTGAGCCACCGAATAACCACATGTCATCTCCTGCATCGCTATTTCCTGCTCTATTTCCTCCATAAGGAACCATTCCGCCAATTTTAGTATAATCATAGCCAGCAACTCCAGTATTTACAGAACATAGATTTACTTGACAATATGCACTCCAAGTGCCATTTGCTCGGCAAAATGGATGAGATCCACTAGTGCTAGATCCGAAACCTAAATTGCCATTACAAGTGGCTGTAATTCCATAATTAACTCTTGTGGTAGAATAATCGCTATTGGCAAGAGGGGTGCATGTGTTGATAGTGCAACTACCATTTACAAGTGCGGTTCCGCCATAAGTAGGGCAGTTGACAGTGATGGTGCCAGTATAACCAGTATCACAAGTAAGAGATTGTCCAGAAGTAAACACTCCAGAAACAGATCCTGTGTATCCTGTAACGGTAGATATACCATTACACACTTTTGGTAAACTCCATTTTGTAGCTAAATAATTTTGTACGCCGTTTATTTGTGCCGCAGTAAGTGCAGTGTTGTAAATTAATATTTCGGCGATGTTGCCTTGGTAATTAGATCTTAATAACAAACTACTTCCAGAATCAATAGTGGCAGTTGTTGTTTGATTAGGAGTTGATTGATTATGATAAAAATTAATATTTGTGCTGTTGCTACTGATAGCAGTAATATACTTATTGTTAGCGATTAGAGAACAACCACTGCAAGATGTGGTGTTTATTTTTATTTTACTACCATCAATCAAAATGCCCGCTGATCCTTGTGAGATAATAGTAGAATTAACAACATCTGTTGGTTGATGCACTGCAATTAATGTATAGGTTGTTGCACCACCTGCTAAAGGTAAATTAGTAGTTGCAGAAAGAGAATTAGCTGCATCAAAACTAATAGCTGGTTTGCCTAAACCAAATCCGTTGGCATTATAAGTTGGTTGATTTGCTAGTGTTGCTTGAGTTAATTTGCTAGATGCAGTTTTTCCCAAACTAAACCATTCCCCCACTTTATTACTAGCATCTTTTATAATAGTATTGTCATTCCTTGCATCTAACCACAGAGAAGGAGCGATATTTAGAGAAGGGTAACAACCTTTTAGCATAAGAGCATTGTTTTCTCCGTTAAGAGAAGAGCAAGCATATGTTATTTCAAATGATGAATCTTTAAAATAACCAGAAGCACAAGCAATAGCATTTGTCACAAAAAAAGTATCAATATCAAGAGTGCGTCGTAATGTTGCAGCAGAAGAACCCGGAACTTGATAAGCCGACCATCCTGTTGCAGAATCCACACTTACTACACAATCAGAAAATCCAGGACAATATCCAGGAAAACCACTTGCTAATAAATTGTTGCAATCAAGCTTTGCAGATCCTGAATTTTTTTGCAAATCACCTCCTCCTGGACATTTAACAATCTTTCTTAAATAATCATAATCGGCATTATCTAAAATATGTCCATCATCTACTAATGTAGCACCAGAGCCAGCAATACCAATGATATCATTACAAGTTCTACCAGAACCGCCTCCACCCCCTCCAGCCACTGCAAGTTGTAAAATTTTTTTCGAATCTGTTGGATGAGCTAAAGCAATTACACTTACCTCCCCACCACCTCCAGCATAACCAAAATTTTTTTTATAAAGAGCATAATCTTCGCTTTCACGATGCGAACCTCCAGCAAAAAATCTGTAAGGATTAACTTCGGTAGAGTTTTTTCCGCCAGCTCCCACAATAATTTTCAGAGTATAAGTTTCATCACTCTTGTAGCCTGAATGATTTCCGATTGTAAAACCATCCGATTTTTCAATTATAAGCAGTGTAGCATCTTTGCCATTATTATTATAAGATGAAATTGCTCCAGACCCAGAAGGGGCTGTAAAAGAATATGCTGCACCACCACCACCACCCACCATTGTGATTTTAGCAATTGCATGTGTTGCCGGAATTGTTAAATGATAAATACCTTCATTATTATATTCTAATAATTCTCCATCTAAAAAATTAATAACAACTTTACCTTGCTTGCCATTTTCAGGAACAGAGAGCGGTAGTGAGAGCGTTGGTTGATTTACCTTTGAACCACCACAGCCATTATTATCTGTCGGGCAATTGATAGCTTGGTTAGTTAGGGTTAGAGTTCCACCAGTAAAACAGCTCTCGCAAACTACATTAGAACCATTCTCGCCTTGCGAATTGTAGTTACTTTTTATAACTGCGATAGTGGCAAAAGAACGATAAGTAGTAAATATTTTATTGGCAATTTTATTAAAAATAGCATCAACAAATCTATTGCCAGTAAATATAAAATCAAGTTGTGCTGATTTTGTTTGACCACCGTTTACTGTTTTATCATTACTGCTAGGAGGATAGTTTTTGTTATTATTTACCACTCTTACTGCATTTTTTAATGAACAACTATTTTGAGTATTAAACTCCACAAAACCAGATTGAGTAGCGGTAAATAAAATAAAAGGATGAGCGATTATTTTTAAACTATTACACTGAGAAGCACTTTCTGTTGTTATATTTAGTGTTGTGTTTGGATATACTATTTGTATATCACTATCTGGTATAACAAAATAGCTTTTATTAGTATCATCGGTAATAGTTCGTGTAAATTCACATTGCGCAGGAATTATAAACTGCACGTATAAAGGTATTGAAGAGTTCTTATATGGAGAATTAGCATTATTAGATTCTGTTATTAATGATTTTAAACTACTATATAAAAATTTAACAGATTGTCGGCCACTACCTGTAAACACATTTTGCTCTGTAGACGCTCCATAACCACTAAAACCAAGAGCTTCTGTTGTTGGTGGCGAAACAGCGGCAACAATAACTCTTTTACTATAATTAGCAATTCTCACCTGTTCTGCTTCAGATTTATATGATGTTGTTATTTGATGTTTAGCACCACCAATTGAAACATAACAACTATTACCTTTGATAATTTGGTTAGAAGTGTCGCAAGCAAAATCTGATTTCGATATTGATGATGTTGGTTGTATTTTTATATAGCATAAACTTTGGCACAAATCACTAAGATCTTCATTAATATGAGATATATTTTGTTTTTCTAAATCAGTAAGCGAACGATAGAAATTTAGTTTATTTTTAACTTCAGAATTAACGGAAGCAATATTTAAAGATACATCTGGTTTATATTGAGTTTGTTGTGTAAAAAGAAAATCCTGCGGTGTTGAGCAACTATCATTAAGTAATGAAAAATTATTATAAGCAAGTAAACTTGAAGCAGATGAAGGAACCTTATGACAAAAAGTGGTTGTTGAGCCACCTAAAGTAATATTACCAGTTGCTTGAATTTCTATTTTTGAACCAGCCGATATTTGCAAACCGCCACTTGAATTTGGCGAGACTTTTAAAGTAGTAGCTTTCCAAGGTGGCATAAATTTATCTTCAGAATCAATATTTTCTACCGATGGTATTAAAAAACATTGAACCCCTGCTCTTTCGCAAGTATTTTTTAAATCATTAATCGTTTTTGCAGGAGATACAGATATATCGTCATAGATAAAAGATTTACTATTAATAATTTCTTTTAATTTAATTTTATATTCAACACCAGAGTTGACTATTTCTAAAATAGAATTAGTGCCAAAATGATGTTGGGTATCGGTGTTTATTCTTCTTTCGGCAGTATCAATTCCACCACTTGGCTTGATTTTGATATAATCAAATATCGCTACTGCCGTCGCACCATTTAATGGCGATTGAGTTGATGACAATGATAATGATGAAAAAATTTTTGTAAATTTATCTTTACTAACAATACTTGATAGGGTAATTATGCAAGTAAATTCTGTTCTTCCTGTGTCATAAGTACAGCTATCAAAACTATCTATCAATATTTGTTTTTCTGTAGAATCAAAAACAATTGCTAAAGCTAATTTTTTTTTGTTATCAGGGTTTTTTAACTGACCAAAAACCGTTGTTAACTCAGAACCATTATCATTCCACGTAAAAGTGTAAATAGGCTTATCGCGATTGCTTGCATTGAGACTAGCCTTAAGATTAGTGGTGGCAACAAATAAATTACCATCTAGGTTATGTTTTAAAATAGATGTTCCAGTGTAAGGGTTAAATATAATATTTTCAGGTACCGAATCCGAAATACCAACAACAGCGGCTTGATTTTTGATTGGTAATCGGCTTGCAACATGGCTACAAGCCCTCTTTTTTCTGCATCGCTCAACACAACTCGTTATGCACTGATTTTTAACAGAATCAAGATCTAGATTTAAGGAGGGTGATATCGGGGCTTTTGCCCAAGAAGCTGCATTATAAGCAAATAAGTAATTAGCCGGAACAATAGGAGAAGTGGTTGAAAAGTTACAGCCCTTATTTTTATATGCCACTGCTTCATCAGGTTTTATGCAACTCAATTCATTTATCTGAAGTTCGGGTGATTCGCTATCGTTATTCAAAAAGCGACAATTTCTTATAAAAGCGGCGCCATTAGCTTCTATATAGCCGTCGTAAGATTCTTCACAAGATTGGTCGTTTGCTCCATTTAAGCAATAATTTAAATCTTTATTCGAACTAGAAAAACCACTTGCTTCTACTACTCGATAAGAACATTCATCATCTACATTAGTGGGAGATCTAAAAGATAATACATCAAATCTTTCGATATCTTCAAAACCAAAATCATCTGCTTCAATACAAACGCCCTTTCTGTTATCACAAGCACACAAAACAAAAAGGCAAGCAAGTAAAAATATTTTTAATGAGTGAGTTTTAATATTATAAAACAAGATACCAAAATGATTATATTACAGAGAATGTTTTTTATCAAGTAATAAAGGAACCGTTGCAACGGTCTTTAAGATTTTATGGTAATTATAAAAAAGTAATTTAGCAAGAAAAATTTTATTATAAAAATGTTACATCTAGAATGATATTTCACTAATTTTCATGTTTATGATAATGAATATGTTGATATAAGGCAATCTCAAGATGCTGTTTTGCTAAATCTACTCCAAATAAATTAAGATATTCTGGGTTTTGGCTAATATCTTGCGGACTGCCATGACAACAAATATGCTGATTGATACAAAAAACATGATCTGTTTTTTGCATTACCAAATTAAGATCGTGAGAAACTAATAAAATCGAACATTTCCAAGTATTTTTAATATAATTCAACAAATAATAAAATCTATTAATTGCCATAATATCCATAAATTGAGTTGGCTCATCTAAAACTAACATAGTATTTTGCTTGTTAGTAAACTCTATTTGGCTGGCGATTGCTCTTAATAACATAATTTTTTGCAATTGCCCGCCAGAAAGTTGCGATAATTGCTTGGTTAATAAATCAAATACTTGCATCTGGTTTATTAAATCAAGGAAGAACTCATCATTTAAAGCTTTTTTATTAGTTAAATTTAGTAAATCAAGAGAAGTCATTGGAATATGATAATCTAGATTGATTTTTTGAGGCATGTAACCAAAATGTATTTTTTTTTGCCGAATAATATTGCCAGATGTTGGTTTAATAAGATGCAAAATAATTTTTAGCAACGAAGTTTTGCCACCACCATTTGGACCGATAATTGTAGTAATTTGTTCTTGTTTGATATTTAGAGATATATTATTTAAAATTTTCTGCTTATTTAATTTTAAACTAATATTTTCTAAAGTAAGTAATGTCATAAATAAATTTTCTATTTAAAAATGGAAAATGGCATTAGAACAATATTATCAATTAATCGCACATTTTCTAAAACGACAGCAATAAAAATTCGAGCTTGTGTTTTGTTGTTTAAAGAAATTTCACTTGGGTTTATAAGAGCAAGATCTTGGCTATCACGAATCTCGAGATATTCTATTTTATCAAAACCTTTGTTTAAAAGATGATGAGAAATATCGCTTATATTAGTTGGATTTTGCGCTACTTGCAACAAAGCTTTATAAATATTACTAGCAATAAGCAAACCATTTTCTGAAAGTAAAGAATTACGCGAAGAGAGTGCTAAACCATTGTTATTTCTTACGGTTGGGCTAGCAATAATTTGCAAATCAAAATTAAAGTATTCTACCATTTGCCTTATAATGGTAAGTTGTTGAAAATCTTTTTCGCCAAAAATAGCAAAATTTGGCTTTACAATATTAAAAAGCTTGGCAACAATCAAACAAACTCCTGCAAAATGTTTTGGACGAAACTTGCCACATAAACAATTTTCAAGGCTTTCCGCAGGCGAAATGGTAAAATGATCTTGATTTGCTGGTAAAATTTCAGAATCACTAGGGGCGAAAACTACATCAACATTTTGCTCTTGTAATAATTTTAAATCGGCAGATAAATTTTTTGGATAAGATTGATAATCTTGTAAATTATTAAATTGTTTTTTATTTACAAAAATACTTACCACCACAATTTCAGCTATTTCTTTTGCATGTTTTACTAAAGAAAGATGACCAAAATGCAAAGCTCCCATTGTTGGAACCAAGGCGATAGTTTTATCTTGTGTAGCTAAAAAAGTTTTTAATTGTTTGATAGTGGTAAAAATTAGCATAGATTTTATCTATCGATCTCTCCAAATACAATATCTTGCGTTGAAATTATGGTTACAACATCGGCCAATAAATGACCTTTAGTCATGAATTCTAAACCTTGCAAATGTGCAAAACCCGGGGCACGCAAACGGCATCGATATGGTTTACTGGTGCCATCTGCTACTATATAAACTCCAAATTCACCTTTTGGAGCTTCGACCGCCGCATAAACTTCGCCAGCAGGAACTTTATAACCTTCGGTGAAAAGTTTAAAATGAGCAATTAAACTTTCCATTGATTCCTTCATGTTGTGGCGACTTGGAGGAGCAATTTTAGGATCTTGACAAAACACTGCTCCATCGGGCATTTTATTTAGGCATTGCTTAATTATTTTTAGAGATTCTCGCATTTCTTGCACTCTAATTAAATAACGATCGTAAGAATCGCCGTTTTTACCAATGGGAATGTCAAAATCTAGCTCGTTATAAACCTCATAAGGTTGATTTTTACGCAGATCCCAAGCAATGCCAGAGCCTCTTAACATTGGCCCAGAAAAACCCCAATCAAGCGCCTGCTCTACTGAAACAACACCAATATCAACTAGTCGTTGTTTAAAAATACGGTTATCATTTAGTAAATTTTCGAGATTATCGATTTTTGCTTCGAATTCGCAAATAAAAACGTGTATTTCGTCAAGCAAACCAATAGGCAAATCAAGAGCCACACCTCCTGGCCTTATGTAGGCTGAGTGCATGCGAGAGCCAGAAACTTTTTCGTAAAAAATCATGATTTTTTCTCTTTCTTCAAATAGCCATAAAAGAGGAGTCATGGCACCAACATCGAGAGCTTGAGTGGTAATATTCATGATATGATTTAAAATTCTAGTAAGCTCTGAAAACAACACTCGAATAAAACTAGCCCTTCTTGGAACTTGGCATTTTAAAAGCTTTTCAACAGCCAAAGCAAAAGCATGCTCTTGACACATTGGCGAAACATAATCGAGCCTATCAAAATAGGGCACAGCTTGTAAATAAGTTTTGTATTCAATAAGTTTCTCGGTGCCACGATGCAACAAGCCAATGTGAGGATCGGCCCTAGTTATAACTTCACCATCAAGCTCAAGTATTAGCCTTAAAACACCATGAGCTGCAGGATGTTGAGGGCCAAAATTAATAGTGATATTTTTAGAATTTACTTGATTTTGCAACATAAATAAAAAGAAAATTTGGTTTTGTTACAAGACTGTTGTTGCAACAGCCCCACGGTTACTTTAAATATTAGAAATAGTATAAATTAGTAGTTATGTTTTTGCAACGATATTATATCTATTTTTATAAGAAATTTATCTCATCTTTACATAACTTATTTAACACAAAGATTTATTGTAGATTGCAAAAAATTTGATTATTCGTAAGCAATTGCTAAACTAGAAATTTTAGCAATTAGTTGTGTAACCAAATTTAAATCATTATCATTTTGTTGTAAAAAGTGTTGTTTTGGCAATTGTAAAACCGATAAAAACTCCGATCCTACCGCATTTAAACTATTACTAGAATTACGACTTTTATTTATTCTTAAAAAACTATCAATAATTTTTCCACACATTAAATATAATACTATTTCACTAGGAGCAGAATCAACAAAATCAGCAGTTACAACACCTTCTTGCAAAATAATATTATGATTTTCTACCGAATTTTTTAGCATATGCATTTTATTTCGTTCTTTTTTATTAATATGCAAAATTTCTTCTGGCTCAAAAACTGGCCACACCGCCATGCCATAAGTGCCGTTATCGGCTTTTAAATAGCAATAAGGTTGCTCATTGATATTATATTGCTGATATTTCTGCTTAATTTTATCTAACAAAACTTGAGTTTTTTTCGCTAAATCTTCAAGCCCTAATTTATGTTTAAAATCAATGTTTGTGGCGAAATCGTGATAAGTTGAAAGCAACCAAGCATCGATATTAAGAATTTCGGCAACTTGTTGAGCTAGTAAATTATAATGATTAAAATGATTATTTTTGCTTCGTTGATACCAACCAAAATTTTGACTAGGTATAATTGGTTGCTTGAGATTAAGAAATATTTTAGGCAAACCAGCAGTAAGATCGTTATTTAAAATCACAAGATTTGGTGTAAAATCAAGAACTGGAATAGTTAAAAAATTATTAACAACGAGTAAAGGCCAAATTTTAAGCTCTTTTTCTAATGCAAGATTTGGCAAATTGATAGTAAAAATCTGCTCTTGTTCTAATTGCCAGTTTGCCATATAAACTTCACCATAACCAGATAGTAAATGCTCCAAAACCGCCAGATTTTCAAGATAATGAATGTTTCTAGAATGATTTTCGGTGATGATTAAAATTTTTGAGTAATGTTGTTGTTGAGAAAAGAATATATCTAGCATTTTGTTAGCCTCAAGCAAACCCTGCTTGCTTAAATTATTAAAACCAGCTGGAAAACAATTGGCATCGACAGGAGCAATTTTAAAACTTGATCGACGAACATCAAGCGAACTATAAAAAATTGCCGGATTATTATGAAATTTTTGTGTAAAAAAATTAAACAAATTATCTTGATTTTTTCTAATAGCAGAGGCAATAATTTGAATAATATTTGACATTTGGCAAATTTTAAAGATTTATATATGTTTTTAAATGATATTTTTTCTTAGTAAAAGCCAAAATAAGCCCAAAGGCAATTCCAGTGGCCAGCATTGAAGAGCCGCCATAACTAATAAATGGTAAAGTCATGCCCTTGGTTGGAAACAAGCCTAAACTTACTCCAATATTAACAATTACTTGCATGGTAAATTGCACCATTAAACCGCACAATGAAAGATAAATAAAAAAATCTTTTTCACTTAATGCTTTATAAACTATTCTAGCAATTAAATAAATAAATAACAATATAATAAAAATGCAAAATAAAATACCAAATTCTTCGGCAATAGAAGCGAAAATAAAATCGGTATGCACATCTGGTACAAATTTTTTTACCACTCCATTACCCATTCCTTTACCTAAAAAAGAGCCGTTTTGAAAGGCATCAAGCGATCTTTCAACTTGATAATTTTTTTGACTTGCATCAAGAAAGCGATTGATACGATCTTCAACATGCGGCAAGGTCAGATAAGTAATCACCGAGCCTAAAATAAATAAAATAAACAACGAAAAAACCACAAACAGCGGAATGCCGTATAAAAAAAGTTGAGTTGCCCAAATTGCCACAAAAGAAATAATCATACCAAAATCTGGTTGTAAATAAAGCAAGGAAACAAAAATCGCCAGCAAAAAAAATGAGCAAAAATACTGTGTTTTAGCACTATAAACACTTAATTTAGCAAAGCAATAAGAATGAAAAATAATGAAAAAAGTTTTGGCAAATTCGGATGGTTGTAAATTAAAGCCAGCAAAATTAAGCCAACGAGTTGCTCCTTTAATTTTTGAGCCAACCAACAAAACTAACAACAATAAAAATATGGAGCAACCAATGCCTAAAATCGCCAAAAACCTAATTTGCTCTTTTTGCAAAAAAGAAATAACAATCACTAAACACAAAGATAAACAGGCAAAAACTAATTGTTTTTTGATAAAAAACAATCTATCGACATCGATTTTTTTAGCAACCACATGGCTAGAGGTAGTGGTAAAAATTAAACCTAAAGCAATTAAAATAACTACAATAGTGAAATTAATTTTATCTATATCTAACCACCAAGATTTAAAAAAATTAAGGTTTCTTCGATCAAAAAAATTATATTTGTTGCTGGAGTTGTTCATAAAAAATGGTGGGTGGTAGAAGACTCGAACTTCCGACCTTTACGATGTCAACGTAACACTCTAACCAACTGAGCTAACCACCCAAAAAAGAATAACAAAAACTAAATTTTTACTTATCTTATTTAACTTTGCAAGCAAAAATTATAAAAACAAACGATTGGACTATTTATTTATTTTGGTTTTGGCTATTTTTACCTAGTATTTCTTGCATTAATTTAAAAGAAATTTGTGATGCAACAGTTCCACTATGTTCTCAATGTTATTTTTGGCAATCTAATATTTTTATTAAACATCTACCGATATGATAAGCCAAATTTACTGGAACCGCATTTCCTATTTGTTTGTATTGCGAAGAGATAGAGCCTTGAAATTGCCACTCATCAGGAAAAGTTTGTATTCTTGCATACTCTCTTATATTTAGAGGTCTTGTTTCGGTTGGATGGCATCTTTCTGTTTGTTTTTGTGAAGGGCTGCAGGTTAAGGTAAGAGATGGCTCCTCTCTGCTTAGTCTTCTAGCTATTCCAGTTCTGCCACCTGTATGATAAAAACTTGTCATCATATATTCTTTTTGTATATCTTCTGGAAGATCTCTCCAATAGCCACCTTCTGGCACCATATCAAGTATTTCTTTTTTTTTCTTTGGATACTGTTGCCCAAAAGACACTGGGCAGTTTTTTAAAGCATCACCAACTGTAATAATATATTTTTTTTCTTCCGGAAAAATAAATGGCAAATCTAAATCTTTTCTTATAGCCATAATTATTAACCTCTCTCTTTTTTGCGGAACATCTAAATATTGAGATTTCAATACTTTATATCTTACATTGTAACCAATTTCTTGCAATATGTTTATCATGATATCTAATGTTTTTCCGCCATCATGTTGTAATAAACCTTTAACATTCTCACCTATGGCAATTTTTGGCCTCACCTCTTTTATACATCTTGCAAATTGAAAAAATAAAGCACCACGACTATCTTCAAAACCAAGATTTTTACCAGCATAACTAAAAGCCTGACAAGGAAAACCGCCTTGCACAACATCTATATTGTTATATTTTGTAAAATCTATGTTGGTTATATCGTCATGAATAATATTGATATTTTTAGCTAGATTAGTTCTTAAGGTTGCAACAGCATCTTTATTGAGCTCATTTAATAAAGCATGATTTAAGCCAGCATTTTCAAAACCTAAAGCCGCTCCTCCGGCTCCAGCAAATAATTCTATTACCTGATAATTAGTTTTTTGTGAAGATTTTAATATTTGATACCTACCGAAATTTGGTTTAATAATATTTTTGTTATTCATATTATGATTATTAAAATCAAATAATTCTAGGTTTTGATTAAGAGAGAAGTTATTTTTATTTGTGGTGAGATTATGTTTCATAGATTTTTATTTATTTTTTATAAATGCTTGATTAAATATTTTTTCAAACAAGGGATCAGAAATAATTTTTTCACTATCATTTTTTAAAATATCAGATAATATAGCAGGTATTGCTTGATATATTTGATATATTGCATTTTTATCGCCTGTAACTATTTCATAGAAAGAGTTGCCATCTATTTCTATTATATTTAGATTTTGCAATCTTTTTTCTTTTGTTTTATTATCAGAAGGTGTAAATGGTTTGTTAATTATTTTTTTTGAAATAATAGAAACATAATATGCACTATAGCCATAATATTTATTTTCTAATAAATTATTAAGGTCATCATAAATAGCTATTTTATGATTTCCTTTAGTTGTATTAAATTTATTTTTTACTTCTGCTATTATTTTTCTTTCTTTATTTATCACATCAATAATCCCTCCTGTTTCTAAGTTTTCCCATCCCTCAATACTTCCTAATAATTTTTGATGAAAAGGACCTATTTCATTTTGAAATGTTTTTTGAATTTGTCTGATTTTTTCAAATTGCAACCATTCTGTTAGAGAAATATTATGAAAAGAAGCATCAAATATCGCAGAAAAAGGATCAATTATATTACGATATAAATCAACATCTTTTGCTTTTACCGATTTCTGCCAAGCTAAAACTATATTATAACATAAATTATAAAGTTTTTCGTATTTTAAAAATTTAATTTGATAATTATTCATAAAAGATTTGTTTACCTAATTTCTGTTTAAATAATTAACATCTTTTTAAAATACTCTTTAAAAAAAACGAAATTGCCCTTTTTGGTTGCCAGCATAAATTGCTTGCAAGCCAAGCTCATGCTCAATGCGTAGTAACTCGTTATATTTAGCAGTACGATCAGATCGGCACAATGAGCCAGTTTTAATTTGCCCGGCATTGGTGGCGACCGCTAAATGCGCTATTGTAGCATCTTCTGTTTCGCCAGAGCGATGAGAAATAATATTGTTGTAGTTATTTTGTTTTGCTAAATCAATAGTTTGTAGGGTTTCGGTGAGGGTGCCAATTTGGTTTGGTTTAATTAATACCGCATTTGCTAAATTTTGTTTGATTCCTTGAGCTAATATTTGAGGATTAGTTACAAATAAATCGTCGCCTACTAATTGCACTTTTTTACCAAGTTTAGAGGTAATATTTTGCCAACCAGAGATATCGTCTTCGGCCATAGGATCTTCGATAGAAAAAATAGGGTAAGAATCAACTAGCTTTTGATAATAATCAATAATTTCTAGGCTGGTTAATTTTTTATTTTCGCCAACTAAATTATAAATAGAATTTTCATAAAATTCGGAAGAGGCACAATCAAGAGCCAATAAAATATCGGAGCCAATTTTATAGCCCGCTTGATGCACCGCTTCTGATATAAAATCGAGAGCTTGTGTTGCCGAAGAAAAATTAGGAGCAAAGCCACCTTCATCGCCAACACTGGTGCTATAACCTTTTTTATGTAGGTTATTTTTTAAACAAAAAAATACTTCTGCTCCTGCGCAAATTGCATCAGACATTGAATTTGCACCAACTGGGGCAATCATGAATTCTTGAATATCGATGCTATTATTGGCATGTTTTCCGCCATTTATGATGTTCATTAACGGAACAGGTAAAACTCTAGCAGAATTGCCACCAAGATAAGAAAATAAAGAAAGTTTAGCATTATTTGCATAAGCTTTTGCAACCGCTAAAGAAACTGCTAAAATAGCATTGGCACCAAGTTTAGATTTGTTTTTTGTGCCATCAAGATTTATTAAAATATTATCGAGTTCTTGTTGCGAACCACCAAAACCAGCTAATTTATTAGCTATAATGATATTAACATTTTCAACTGCCTTTAAAACAGATTTACCGAAATAAAATTGCAAATTATTATCGCGTAGTTCACAGGCTTCTAGCTTGCCAGTAGAGGCTCCAGAAGGCACTGAAGCCGTGGCAGAAACACCATTTGACAAACTTACTTTTGCTTCTAAAGTAGGGCAACCTCTAGAATCTAAAATTTGATAAGCAATAATTTTTGCTATGTTTAGCATAGTTTAAATATGTTTTTAAAATTTTTTCAAATAACAAAGTGCATAATAAAATTTATTCGAAGAGATAAAAATATTTTATTTTTATTGGTTAAAATGGAATTTCATCGTCGTTATCTTCGAGAGCAACTTGATTATGTTTGCCACCAGAAGATTGATTTACTTGATAATCGTTGCCAGAATTTTGACGATCATTTCGATCGAGAATTTGTAAAACAGAACTATAGTTTTGTAGAACAATTTCGGTAGTAGTTTTTTCGTTACCTTGGTTGTCAGTCCATTTGCGACTTTGCAAGGCTCCTTCGATATAAAGCTTATTGCCTTTTTTGACATAATTTTTAACAATACCAACTAACCCTTGAGAGAAAATAACAATTCTATGCCACTCGGTTTTATCTTTTTTTTCGCCACTGTTTTTATCTTTCCAGCTTTCAGAGGTAGCCAATGAAAAATTAGCAATTTCTCTGCCATCTTGTGTGGTTCGCACTTCTGGATCTTGCCCAACATTACCAACCAATATTACTTTATTTATAGACATAATTAAATTTTAATTTATTAAAAAATCCCCAAAATAAAATTGTAAAACAACAAAAATAAAAGCCAAGCACGATTTTTATTTATTTTTAAATTTGACCAATAAAAGTTTCGATACTTTATAAAAATAACACATTGTATTTTACTATAATTTAGAAGAAGTTTTCACCGCCTCTGCTATGGCTTGTTTAAAAATATTTTTTAGCTGGTTTTGATTTTTTAAAACCTCTAAAGCACTTGCGGTTGCCCCTTTTTTACTAGCCACCATTTGTTGCAAAAAAGCAGGAGATTGAGTGTTTTTTTGCATCATCATAGACGATCCTAGAAATAAATCGATAATCAATTGCGGTTGATTTATTTGGTATTCGCTAGCAATTTGGTTGAAAATTTCTTGCAATAAAAATAAATAAGCCGGGCCACAACCAAAAATAGCAGTGGCAATATCAAAATCGGCTTCTTTTGACAAAGCAAAAAGTTGCTTACCAAAAATTTGGTGTAGTATTTTTGAATCTTGGTTTTCAAGGTGTTGATTAGCAAAATAAGCAACAATTCCGCAATTTACCTCGATATTTAAATTTGGCATAATACGTATAATTTTTGTATTTTTGACAAAAATCTGTTCATAAAATTCTAGTTTTTTGCCTGCCAACATTGTGATAATAACAGTTTTTGGCTGTAAAAATTTTTGTTTAGCAAATAAAGGTAATATTTCTAGGGCTTGTTGGGGTTTAATTGCCAAAAAAATAATGTCAGCAATGTAATTGCTTGGCAGATCGGAGCAATTGGCAAAATAAGCAACTTGGTTAGGTAAATTATTGATAGTTGGCTTAATAATGCTAATTTGACTAGAACTTAAGTGATTTTGTAAAGTTTGCACAACCGCTCTTCCCATGTTGCCACAACCTAAAAATAAAATGTTTAAAAAATTATTGTTTGACATAAAAGACTATAAAAATTTGGCAAAAAATAAAGAAATTTCCAGTAAAAATAACATAATTATTGCTAAAATAAGTTGGCTAAAAATATCAGGCGGAGTGAGTACGGCAGAAATAATAAAAATTGCCACAATAAAATAGCGTCTTTTATTTTTTATACTGGCAATACTGATAACTTTAGTTTTGATGAGTAATAAAAGCACCACAGGGGTGAGAAAAGCCAAGCCAAAACCAATCAAAATATCTAATACAAAATCAAGATAGTTACTAATTTTTGCCTCTAAAACTAAGTTAATCTGGGCTATATTTGCTTGAAAAAAACTAGTTTCATAACTAGCAAAAAATTTTAAAGCCAACGGAATAACCAAATAATAAGCAAAAATTGCTCCCATAAAAAATAACAGCGGAGCTATTAATAACAATAAGAAAGCTACTTTTTTTTCTTGCCAATAAAGAGCAGGAAGTAAAAACAAGTAAAGTTGTAAAAAAGCCACAGGAATAGTGATAAAAACAGCAGAGTAAGAAGCTAACCTAATATAACTAAAAAAAACCTCAGAAGGGCTAGTAAAAATTAGTTTTCGCCCCCCTGGCGAAACAGATAAAAACGGCTCTAGCAAAAAAGCATAAATTTGTTGCGAAAAATAATAAGAAACTGCCAAAGAAAATAAAAAAAAACCCACAACCCAAATTAATCTAAGACGCAACTCGGCAAAATGTTGAGAGGCGGAATTTTGCGGAACCTCTAACGAAAACATACTTCTTTTAGATTAGCAATGTTGCTAGCATAATTGTTGCTAGAAAAAACGTAAGAACCAGCTACCAAAACATTTGCTCCTGCTTTTACTACTAAAGGTGCAGTTTGTAGATTAATGCCACCATCAACTTGTATCTCAATATTTTTGCCACTATTTTTGATAAGTTGATGAATATTGTTAATTTTTTGCAATTGACTTGTTAAAAATTGCTGACCACCAAAACCAGGATTGACCGTCATGATTAAAATCAAATCGAGTTTATCAAGCAAATATTGCACTATATTTTCAGGGGTTGATGGCACCAAAGAGAGCCCTGCTTTTTTATGATGAGATTTGATTAAATCAAGAGTGCGATCGAGATGAATACAACTTTCGCTATGAATAGTAATAATGTCGCAACCAGCATTGGCAAAAGCCGGAATATGATTTTGTGGGTTGTTTATCATTAAATGAGCATCAAATGGTAATTTAGTGATTTTGCGTAAAGATTTAATTACCTCGTTGCCAAAGGTGATATTTGGCACGAAACTGCCATCCATTACATCGAGATGTAAATAATCGGCTTTTGCTTGTTCTAATAATTTAATTTCATTGCCAAGTTGTGAAAAATCAGAAGAAAGTAAAGAAGGAGCGATTTTAATCATTTTGTTTTTTTGAACAATTAAGCGCCACCAAATCGTAAATAGGATGTTCGAGGCTAGAAACAGATGGGCTTGAGGCAAAAAGCCAACCAAAAAATATAGGTTTTTTGGTATCTTGATAAATTTCGCTAATTTCAAGCAACATTTTACTTTCTGGTTTTTGGTAAGCTGGGGCTTGCCAGCATTTATGCAAGGTTATTTGCAGGTTACTGATGATTATTGGTTTTTTTAACTGTAAAAAAATCTTTTCAACTTTAGCGGTATTTTTATTTAGCAATTGCACATTACCAGAGCTAGAAAAAACAATAGGCTCTTCTACTATCTTAGTATCGGCGGTGATATTTTCGGCGAAAACCACAGAAAAACCAAAAAATAAGATAAAAAATAAAGTTTTTAAAAGCAAATTACTTAATTTCATTTGGCGAATTTTGATTTGATGTTTTATTGTTATTACTAAAAATAAATTTCCCTAAAAGTTCTTCAAAATTTACCGAAGATTGAGTAAAAGATATTTCTTGATTAGGTTGTAAAAATTCGCTATCACTACCCACGGCAATTGCTAAATATTTAGAACCAAGCAAACCTTCGGAGGCAACTTTTATAGAAGAATCGGCAGGAATTAACACATTTTTATCGAGTTCAAAATGAATAATCGCTTGATAAGTTTTGACATCAAGCTCTTGTTTTGTTACATTGCCAACTTTTACTCCTGCAATTTTCACATCGGCACCAGTGTTAATGCCATCGGCCGTGCTAAATTTAGCAAATAAAAAATAATTTTCGCTATTTTTTAATTGATGAGTTTTAGAAAAAGACGAAAAAAAGAAAAAACCAGCAACAAATAAAACCAAGGTGCCAATAAAAAAATCAAAGTAGTTGTGAATTTTTTGCATAGTGATATATTATTATTTTGGTTGCCAAAAGTTTGGTGCAGAATTGGTTTTAGCTGTGAGTTTAGGATGATAGGCATCTGCAGTGCCTGTAAGATTTGGCTGATGATTAATCTGCCAAGAATAGGTAAGTTGATTAGTTATTGGTAGTTCATTAGTGGTGTAGTGTAGCCAAGAATGCCAATTGGCAACAACTTTTGAAGCCTCTGGTTTGCCTTGATAAACCACAAATCTTTTTTTGGTTTTGGCATTTTGATAGTATTCGTTGCCGTAAGAATCTACCCCAACTTTTTTATTGTTGCAACGAATACAAATTTTATTTAAAATATCAGTGATAATTTGCATAGAAAAAACATAATTTGTTATTAAACAATTATGCTTGATTTTTTTCTAAAAGCAAGCGGTTTTTTATAATAAAATCTGCATTAGTATTGTTTATAAAATTTTCTTAAAATGCTAACGAAAAGTTGCTTGACTATTATATTTAAGCATTTTATAATTTTTAGCTTAGTTTTGGGGTGTAGCCAAGTGGTAAGGCAGCGGTTTTTGGTACCGCCACCCGTAGGTTCGAATCCTGCCACCCCAACCACTAAATAATGCAATAATACCATTTTTATGCCAAAAAATAATACTGGATCTACCGCAAATAGGCAATCAAGCACTGGCAATAAATCTACTTCAAATCAGCAAAATCATAATTCTAATTCAAGCCTAGGTAAAAAAAACGACAATCCCAAACCAAATAAAGTAGATATGCGCGGAATTCAAACAAAAGGAATTAAGAAATAATTTTTTTAAAACCACTAAATATCTTCTCTATCTTAGTGCGGTGAATCCAAGAAAATGTCCCCAGAATAGATAAAAGAGAAATAATAATTTTAACAGCTTTAGATTGAGTGCAGTTTATTAGTAAAAATGTAACCACAAAACTAACCATAAAACAAATTGCAAGTTTTAAAAAAGATGCCTTCCTTTCATTAGAAATTATGC
Organism: Rickettsia typhi; assembly: GCA_945862075.1. GTDB lineage: Bacteria > Pseudomonadota > Alphaproteobacteria > Rickettsiales > UBA1997 > CAILUF01. The sequence goes on from CAMAWV010000003.1 coordinate 18,789, forward strand.
TAACATTGATTCTTTTTGCATAATCAACTAAAATATAAGCTTTTAGAGATTTGAATTTTTCTTTTTTAGTTGTGAAAGTTTCTTTTTCTAGAAAAAAATTTGGATGCACACCGCAAGATCCATACTCATTAACCTGCAAACAAAGAAGGTTTCCTATCAATCCTATTATCAAAAAGAAAATCGGCCACCACCAAATTATTTCATTAGTCAATGAAAAAACCTGAAACTTGTCTATTTTTATGTTAATTATAGCGATCAAAATCGAAATAATTAAGAGCTGTGCGGTCAGTAATTTACCAGCTTTATCTTCGAGATCTTTTTTAGTTTTTAAACAATCTTCTAGCATTTTTTCTGCTTCTTTGAGGCCGTTATCAACTAAATCTTCTTCAAAATCTGTTAATTCATAAATATCATCTTCCGATAAAATATTATTATTGGTTTTTATTTTTACAGTCTCTACACCAAAAAATTTTTCTAATAACTTCAACATTTTCAACCAGTTATTTTTTTGATATTTTTTGCAACATTATATGCACCAACAAGCCAGCAAAAACCCCAATCAACAAATCAATAGCGATAGTTAAAATAACTACTGTTAAAATTACCCACAAAGAGTTTTTTGATTCTTGATACATATGTTTGATAAGCTTAAAGTTTATCAAGTTAATGCCAATCATTATTAAAATTGCTCCTAAAATACACAAAGGTATAAAATTAATAAGATGAGCAAAAAACAACACCATCAGGAGCAAAAACAAGCCATGAAAAAAGTTTGACCAAGAGTTAGTTGCTTTATATTTAATATTAGCAGAAGATCGAACAATTTCGGTAATCATAGGCAAGCCACCAACAGCACCGCACAAAAAATTACCGCATCCGATGGCTTTTAGATCTTGTTGTAAATTGGTAGTTCTGTTTTGTGGATCGAGTTTATCAACCGCAATTGCCGAAAGCACTGTTTCTATGCTACCTACTGTATAAATTGCAAAAACCGAAATCGCAAATTCAAAACTAAAAAACTGGTCAAAATTTGGTAATGAAAAAGCAGAAAGCAAAGAGCTAGGGATGTTAATAAATAAAGATTTAGCTGGGTTAGAAAAACTATTAAATAAATAATGATTATTGTTGTTAATATCTAAAAAAAATGCCAGAACCGAGAAAAGGCAAATTGTTAATAAATAAACAGGAATTTTACTTAAGAAATTATGAGTAACTTTTTTTTGCCACCATAAAATAAAAAAAATAACTGCAACACTAATAGCAAAAACTTCAATTTTCATACCTAAAAAAGCTTTCGGCAAATCTAAAATTAACTGCACTAAACTATGTTTTGGGGGTTGATAAGCAAATATAATAAATGCTTGCTTGATAACAATAATAGCACCAATAGCCACCATCATACCACGTATTACTTCTTCTGGAAATTTTCGCAATAAAGTTGGAAGCTTGGTAAAACCTGTAATTATTTGCAAAATGCCAGCAACAACAATTGCCCCTAAAGTTGCCTTGTAGCCAATTTGCATATCACCCTTGCCCAATCTCTCAACACAATCAAGCACAATAACAATCATACCAGCAGCGGGGCCATTAATTGCTAAAGATGCACCACTAATTCTTGAAACCAACAAACCACCAATAATGGCAGTAATGATACCAGCTAAAATGGGAAAATTAGAGGCATTAGCAATAGCCAAACATAAGGGTAGAGCAATAAGAGAAACCGATAATCCAGAAATAACATTTTGTTTTAAATTAGTATTGCTAGACATATTGATGAAAAAAAGTTATAATTTGATTAATAAAAATACTCATATAAATTGCTAAACTGATAGCAATAATAATAGCCATTCACATAGTAAAAGGAACAACTTTATTTTGCAAATCTAATTTTGTTGGGTTTTGGTTAAAAAAACCAGCTTTGACAATAGGGTAAATATAAAGAATATTGATAAAACTACCAATTAATAAAAAAATCAACGAAGAATAATGGTGAGTTTTCCAGTCGGCAAGTATTATGTAGTCTTTACCAAAAGAGCCCGGCAATAGTGAAAAGCCAATAATAAAAGCACCGCAAAAAGCACTGCAAGCAATCAAATATTTAACATTTGGAGCGAGTTTTGTAGCATCTGAAGTAGAATGAACTCCGTAAATAGTTGCAAAAATTCCAGCAACATAAAATAATACAATTTTACAAAGAGAATGTGAAATAATATACAAAGTTCCAACAGTAATTGCTAAAGGAGTTGCTAACATAAAAGAAGATAAAATATAAGATAGTTGACTTACTGTTGAATAAGCGAATCTTCTTTTTACAACTGTTGTTTTTAAAGCTCGATAAGCAACATAAATTGCAGTAAAACCGCATAGATAAAAAATCCAGCCACCAGTAAAAAAATTATCATTGAGTTTTTTTATGTAATCTACTCCAAAAATATAAACTATAACTTTTAAAATAACAAGAGAAGCCAATTTAACTGCAGCCACAGAGTGCAGTAATCCACTTACAGGAACAGGAGCTATTGTTGATTTTATAAGCCAACGATGAAAAGGTATGATGCAATTTTTTGACAAACCAAACACCAATAAGAACAAGATTACACTAGAAATAGTGTTATTATTAAGAGATTGTAATAAGTTGTTTTTTGTAAAATCAAGATTGCCAGTATAATGATAAATCAAGTAAAAAGCTGGCACCATGAAAACTAAATCAGAGCCAAGATGAGTAAATAAATAAAGATTTTTGGCCTTAATGGCTTCTTTGCTTTTAGTTAAAATAATCAGTGGAGCAGTAAATAAAGTAAGTAAAGTAGTGAAAATAAAGGTGGTAATTAAATCGCCAGCATAACAGATGCCAAAAACTGAAAATATAGAGAGGGAAAGATAACGAAAAAAACTGTTTATTTGTTGTTTATGTATGTTTAAAGTTGCATAAGAATAAGAGTAAAGATTGGTAACAAACCACACAATATTAACCAAAATACCAAAAAAATAAGCATAAATATCGCACATAAATTTTAGCTTGAGAAAACCAAAATCGATAACATAAATTTGCGAACTAATTTCAAGATTATAGCTTAAAAGAAAGCTACAACTAGCAATGAAAAGAATAAAAAATAAATAGATTTTGTGATAGTTTCTTGCAAGATTACTGCTAAATATTTCTATCAGTGGTAAAAATACTAGTATAGCTAGGGTTGTATTCATGGGCTTTGATGAAACTTTTTTAGTTGTGTTTTTATAATATTGTGTTAAACTTCTTTAAATGTCAAGAAATTTTCTTTGTTATTTAATACAAATATGAGAAAACTAATTATTTATCTATTATTAGTAATTATAATACCCATTCCCATCTTATAAATAATCAGTATTAGATAGTCTTAATATGCAAAACATAATCTTTATTTTTTTAACGAGTTTATTTTATTCACAACAATCTTTTTTACGATAAATATTCTATTAATTTCGCAATCATGCGAATATGGTAGTGGCTTTAAAAATGCTTGACTAAAAAACTTATTGGCTTTAAAATTTTAAAATGTTTAAATCGTGCTTTTGTTTTGCACTTTTGTTGCATGCTGAAATTTATGTTAATTTTTTATAAACAATATGATATTTAAAAAAATTATTCTTGGCTTGATGTGCTATATATTATTTGCCTGCGCCAAAACTAGCATCAATAATTCAGTTCAACAAGTAAAAACTAGCGAAACTTTGCAAAAATTACAATCTGTTATCGAAGCAAAAAAGCCACTAACCACAGCTCAACTTCAGCAAAATTTACAATCAACTCTTGCTTCTGCTCTTATTAATAAATTTGATAGCCCAACTAAAATAGAAGTTTTCGTTATTACTAATCGCCAACAAAAAACTAACAATTTTGGTTGTTCTAATAACGATTTCAGCAACGATTTACATCACCAAACAAAATATGGTTCTTGTGTGGTTTTAACTTCTGGAAGAAGAGTTGTTGGCGAAGTTACTGCTAACGAAAATACCATCAATACTAGCTTAAAAGTTTTACAGGCCAATACACTTGATAAACAACAATTTTTTGCTAAACTTCAAGAAAATCAAAACAATGCTCTTGCTACTCCTTTAATTTATGTGCATGGCTTTAATACTAAATACGAAGAGGCGGTTTTAAGAGCCGCTCAATTAGCTTACGATTTAAAATATCAAGGTCCTGTTATTGTTTTTAGTTGGCCCGCTGGTTCTACAGGCGAAGGTTTTGACGAAGTTATGCTGAAAAAAACCTATCAAATCAACAAAATAAATGCCATAGGCTCAATAAATCCGTTTATCGAATTTTTACAAGAAATACAAAAACAAGGCATCAAAGCCAATTTTATGGTGCATTCTATGGGGCATCAAATTGTACTTACCGCACTAAATCAAATTGGGCAACAACTCCCCCAGCTAAATCCACAAAACAACAACGAAACATCTGCAAACAAAATCTTAACAACTTCTAACCAAATTATTCAAGAATTATTTTTACTAGCTCCCGATTACGAAGCAAATTTATTTCAACAGAATTTAGCCACCATTAAACCATTAGCAAATCGCATCACTTTATATTGCTCACAAAACGATAAGGCAATTGCTGCCTCTAAAATCACTAACAATAATCAGCGACTAGGCGAATGCTTAAAAATTAACGATCCAAATCTTGATATTATCAATGTAACTAATATCGATAACAGTTTAATGGGCTTGGGGCATAGCTATTTTAAACATAAACCAGTGCTTACCGATATTTATTTAGCTTTATTGGGTTTTGAAGCTAATCATAGGCTTTTTATTAACAAAGCAAGTAGTTTAGAGCCAGAGAAATTCACTATTCGTCCATAGAAAAATGGTAAAAAAGTAAAAATAATTCCCCTTAACTTTAATCTTTAAAAATATGTCAAAATTTGAACAAAAAATTTTACAACTAGGCATAACTTTACCAGAAGCAACCTCTCCTGTTGCAAATTATGTAAGTTTTGTAAATTATCAACAACAAATAACTATTTCTGGGCAGTTGCCAGTAGAAAATGGCAAAATAAAATTTACAGGCAAAGTTGGTTCACAAATAGCCATAGAACAAGCAAAAGAGGCTGCCACTTTATGCACTATCAATCTACTTGCTCAGCTAAAAAAAGCCTGTCAAGATAATTTAGATTTGGTTTCTCGTTGTTTGAAATTAACTATTTTTGTTAATGCTGATGCCGATTTTACTCAACATTCTGCAGTTGCCAATGGTGCTTCTGATTTAATCTGCCAAGTTTTTGGTGAAGCAGGTAAGCATGCTAGAGTAGCAGTTGGCGCCGGCTCTTTACCTTTTGGGGCTTGTGTTGAGGTTGAGGGTTTGTTTTTGATTTCTTAAAAATGCACAAAATAACAATTTGTTCTTTTTATAATTTTCGTAATGGTTGGCAAAAACTTATTTTTGTTCTGCAATGTTTATTTTTATTGTGGTTAAGCTTAAATAATGCTTATGCAAAAAAAGAGCAAGAGTTCTCTACCGATAAGCTATGGCAAAAATTTTCTAAAAGTCAAGTTGAAACAGTAAAAAAAATTAATGAAGCTTTACAAAATAAAAACTTCGATACCGCTTCGCAACTTGCTTTGCAATTGCAAAAAAACATTAAAAATCCCGAAACTAGCCTAGCTTCCGCTGTACTTGATATTGTTTTATGGAATAAATACAGTGGTAATGTTGAAAATCGCAATATTGCATTTACCGATATTTCTGGCTTTGTGTTAGATAATCCTTATTTGCCAAATATTAATCAGTTAAAACGAAATGTTGAAACATTGGCAATATCTAATAATATAGACTACGAAATATCAAAATATTACTTTGCCATTAACCCACCTGGAACTGCCGATTCTAAAATTTTTGCCGTTGAATCTGAAATTGATTCAATTATTCGTTCGCATCTCACCGAACAACAAAAAACTGAACAAAAATTTAACATTCAAAATCGTATAGCTCAAATCTGGATAAAAGAAGATTTTTCTTTATTGCAAGAAGAAAATTTTTTAATAAAATACAAAAATGTTCTGCACGAATCCGATTATATTGAAAGAATTGAGCGATTACTTTGGGACAACAAAATTCAAGATGCTACAAGAATTTTGAAATTTATTAACACTGAACATCAAAATCTTTTTAATGGCATTTTAAAAATTACTGAAAATCCAAAATACATAGATAACATTATTACCAATATTCCAAGAAAATTAAGAAATAACGAATTACTTTCTTATAAAAGAATTATTTGGCTTAAATCACAAAATAAAATTGACGAACTAATTGATCTATTAATTGATTTACCTAAAACACAAAAACCAGAAAAATGGTGGTCTTTAAGAAGGCTTTATGGCAGAGAAATGTTAAAACAAAAACAATATAAAAAATCTTATACTATTATTAGCAATCATAACTTGCCAACATTTTCTTCGGATTTTTGGGAAGCCGAATGGACTTCTGGCTGGATAGCTCTTCGTTTTTTAAAACAACCAAAAACTTCTTTATCGCATTTTTCTGCATTACACAACAATGTTTCTATGCCAGTTACTGTTTCTAGGGCATTATATTGGCTTGGCATGGCATATGAAGAGCTAGAAGATAAAGAAAAAGCTTTAAAATTTTACAAAGAAGGCACTAATTATCCTACTTTTTTTTATGGTCAATTGGCAATTCATAAGCATCGCACCCTAGATCCTGTTGGTTCCGAAAAAGACATCATTTTACCAAAAAGTCCAGACATTACCTCTCGAGATATGCTTAAAATATCAGAATCAAGAGGGGCTCAAATTGCTTATATTTTAGCTATGTCAGGCGATAAAGTTAATGCTACTAAAATTTTTGAATGGTTGGTTAATAATGCTCCAACAGAAGGACAAATAGCAGTAATTATCAAAATAATCAACGAAATCGGCGACAAGCAAATTGATGCTAAAATAGCGCGTATTGCTGCTAGAAAAAATGTTTTCTTTATCAGAGAAAAATTTCAAATTGTGCAAGAGGTCTATCAAGATGAATATGCTCCCTTGGTGCATGCTATTATCAAGCAAGAAAGTGGCTTTGCCAAAATGGCAGTAAGTAAAGTTGGGGCTTTAGGTTATATGCAATTAATGCCTGGTACTGCAAAATTAGTAGCAAAAGAATTAGGTATAAAATATAATCAAAAACAACTCACTGACGATATAAAATATAATGTAAGACTCGGCTCTTTTTATATTAAAAAATTAATCGACGAATTTAACGGCTCCGAAATGCTGGCTATAGCCTCTTATAATGCAGGTCCAAATGCTACTAAACGCTGGATTAACGAATTTTATGATCCTAGGCTTGAAAAAGATTATAACAAAATTATTGATTGGGTTGAACTTATCACCTACTCTGAAACTCGTAATTATGTGCAACGAATCATTGAAAATATGATTGTTTATAAATATTTGATGTCACGAACTAACTATGATCAGCTTCAATAAAATTTTTAAAAATATTTGTACTTTTTTGCAATACTTATGGCAAAAAATTATTAATTTATTTTTTGGCAAAAAAAAGTCTACTATCAATAAAGCCATAATCATTTGGCAATTAAACGGCAATACTTCTAGTAACAAATTTTTTAGCAATCAAAATATTGTTAGAAGCAAGAAAATTCGCCCCTTTAAAAGAAAAGTTAGAGGTCTTGATATTGAAAATGGCGGGCTTGAAGAATCTGATAATAAAAATCAAAAACATGTCAAAGATGCTTGGGATGATAGAGCAAAAAATTTATTAAAAGTAGGGCAAGTAAGCCCAATAAGCTCAAGCAATAAAAAAGCAATGTTACTTTGGCATGCTAAACTACTAAAAATACAAAAAAATATAAAATTATTGGGCAAACAAACTATAAAAAACAATAAAAAACTCGATATACCAAAACATACTAGCTATAATTCTGATGTTAGTAAAAATACAACTTTTGCTCAAAAAATTGTCGCCAATAAAAAATCTGATAACCATAACATTATCAGATAATATTAATATTGCTATTTGTATAGATTAGTTAGCTAAAATTTTAGTTATAAAATCAAGAGCAGGCAAAATTTTATCAGAATTTACACCAAAGCCCATCGCTAAATCTTTTTTACCGCCACCGCCTTTACCTTGTAAAATTTCTACAACATTGCCAATATTTTGCCCAGCATCAAAATTAGCCACCGAACTTGCTAACAAAACATTAACTTTACTATTATTTTCGATACCAAAAAAAACAATAACTGCTGGCATATGAACTTGATTTGATTTTTGATAAATACTTAAAATATTGCGTAAATCGGCAATTGAAGCATTATGAAAAGTTTGATGAATCAAATAATAATTAGCAAAATTTTGAATGTTAGTATTAACAATACTTTGTTGCCAAAGTTGTTGTTTTAGCTGGAGAATTTCTTTATCTTTTTGTTTTTGTTGCTGTAAAAAATCAATTCCAATTTGATTAGTTTTTTGCAAAACTAATGTAGTTGCTTGTTGTTGAGTATGATGAATAATATTTTCTTGATTTTCATCGATGAAAAAACTATTGTCATCAAAACCAACTTTATTTGATAAAAACTGACTTTCGGCAATTTTTGCTTCTTCAAATTGTTGTTTGATTTTTAAAGAATCAAGCAAGGCATAAAGTTTTTGCTCTTGCAATTTTAAATGTTGCAGAGCATAAAAACCAGTTTTTGCGGTAATTCTTCTGATGCCAGAAGCAATACCGTTTTCATTGATTATTTTAAATAAACCAATATTACCAGTGTTAGCAACATGGGTTCCCCCGCATAACTCGTGCGATTGCCCCATTTGCACCACTCGAACTGTATCGGCATATTTTTCGCCAAAAAGAGCTTCGGCACCTTCTTGTTTTGCCTGCTCCAAGCTCGTTATTTTAGTTTGCACAGGAGAATTTTGCCTGATGTAAAAATTTATTAACTCTTCTATTTGTTGCAATTCTAGATGATTTACCGCTCTGTTAAAATTAAAATCAAAAGTGAGCTGATGCGCATCGACATTTGAACCTTTTTGAGTAATGGCATTGCCTAAAACTTGCTTTAAAGCCTTGTGTAAAAGATGAGTAGCAGAATGATTTTGAGCTCGAAGTTGGCGATTTCTCTGATTTACCAAGGTTGTCACTTGATTTCCTACTGCAAATTTTCCAACTCCACAAGCAACTAAATGCAAAAATAAACCACCTGCCACTTTTTTGGTTTCTTTAATATCAAGATAGCTTGATAATTTTTGATAACTAAGATTTTCTTGATAATTTTCTTGTAAAATAATGTTGCCATCATCGCCTTTCTGCCCACCAGAAGTAGCATAAAATGAAGTGTTGTCTAAAATTATGGCGATTTGTTGGGAGTTTTCTTGATTAAGATTAATATTTTCTACCAATTTATTGCCCACCAAAATTCCTAAAATTGTTGCTTTAGCAATAGTTGAAGTATGATAGCAATTTTGTGTGTTGCCAAATTGTTGTTGCAAAGCAAAAAATATAGCATCTTCAGCCTGTTCGCCACTACCTATCCAGCTATTTTTGGCTTTTTCTTTTTGTTGTTGCATGGCTTGCTCAAACTCTTGCAAATTAACTGTAATGTTTTTTTCTTGACATATTTGCTGAGTTAAATCAAGCGGAAAACCATAAGTATCGTAAAGTTTAAAAGCAACTTCGCCTGATAATTGTTGATTGATTATTTGAGTTTCATCAAGTATTTTTAAGCCTTTTTCAAGTGTTTCTAAAAATTTTTGTTCTTCAAAAAATAAAGTGTTGGTGATGGTATCTTTTGCTCTTATTAACTCTGGATAAGCCTCGCCCATTTCGGCAATTAAAGTATCAACCAATAAATGCATTAGCGGTTTTTTTTTGCCAAAATTATAGCACTGCAACATTGCTCTACGCATAATTCGACGTAGCACATAACCCCTACCTTCGTTGCTTGGCAAAATACCATCGGCAATTAAAAAACAAGAAGAACGAAGATGATCGGCGATAATTTTAAATTGTGGATTTATAGACAAATTGTTGGCAAGCATATTTAACAAGTTATTTAAAAATTTTGTGGTAAAAAAAATCAAGCGAAAGAGCGACAATAATTAATAACAAACCAATAGTACTGATAAGTTGAAATTGATAATTTTCAAAAAAACTCGAAACTGCAAGAGCAATAACAGGATAAACCAAGGCGGTATAATTAGCTTTAGCAGTGCCAATTTTTTGGATTAAGTAATACAAACACACAAAAGCTAAAATTGAAGCAAAGAAAATTTGATAAATCAACGAACCAACATAAGAATAGCTAGAATCAAAATTAAATTTATAGCCCAAAACCAAGCTATAACACAAAAAATAAATAGCCCCAAATGCCGAAGCAAAAGAAATAGTAGTAAAGAGCGGAGTATGATTTTTTTTACTGTTGCAGGCCACCAAATAATTACCAAACGAAAAAACCAACATCATTAAAAAAGCATAAACAAAGCCAATTATTGGCAAGCCACTATTATTTTGCAAAACTTTTGGCAAAATAAAAAAAGCCAAACCAATGGTGCCAATAAAACCACTTAATAAAATTTTTTTACTAATTTTATGACCATCAAGCCAAGCTTTTATTAACTCAGAGCTAATTACCGACAAACTAAAAATAACTGCAATAATACCACTTGGAATAATTTTAGTAGTATGATAACCAATAAAAAAATTTAACGAAAAATTACAAAGAGCAATAAATAACAGATAAATAAATTCGTTTTTTTTTAGTTTTAGCCTAGTTTTGGTAAAAAAACAAACCGCAAACATAATGATTGAAACTGCAGAAAACCGATAAAATAAAGATATTTCTGGTGCAACAAGTTGAGTTGAGATTTGCAATTTCATTGCAAACCAACTAAAACCCCAAGCTAAACACATTCCGATAAATGCTAAAATAATCATTATTTTTCTATGATGATGTTAATTTCAAGAACTGGTTTTTTACCCATTAAATCGTTAAAAATTTTTAATAATTTGCTTCTGATAGATTTTTCGAGTTCTTGCACTATTTTTGAGTAATCAAATGATTTTTTCTTTTTTAAAAAATTAAAAGAAAAAGAGCTTTCATCGAGTTTAACCTCTTTTGCTTTACCTCTTAATAAAGAATCGAGTTCTTTGTAAATTAAATCGGTGGTAAATTTATCTTGTTTTAAATTATAAGAACCAACACAAATTATTTTGGATTGTTTTTGCCGAGCTAAATATTTATCGAGGTGTAAAGCAACAAAAACCGCCCCACTATCTTGGAGTTTTTTGCGTTCTCTAATGATTTCGCAGTTTAAATCAAGCAACTGTTTGCCATCAACTCCTAAATAACCAGACTTAACAAAACCTACTGATGTAGAACTATTAGGATTTTGTGAGTTAATTTTAATTACCAAGCCATTTTCGGCTTGAATGATTTTTGGCACACCGCACTCAAGAGCTAACTCACAATGTGTTTTAGTGTGAATAAACTCGCCATGCACAGGAATGGCAATTTGCGGTTTTGCCAAATCATACATAATACGCAATTCTGCCTGTGAAGGGTGCCCTGAAACATGCACAAAATGATCTTTTTCAGTCATGACATCGATTTGTTTTTTTGCTAATAAATCGAATAATTCGAATATTTTTTTTTCGTTACCTGGAATGATTTTAGAGGAAAAAATCATTAAATCGCCCTTGCTAAAATGAATAACAGGATGAGAATTAGTGGCAATTTTTCGCACTGCAGCCATAGGCTCACCTTGACAACCTGTGCAAATAACTAACACTTCGTTTTTATTATAAAGCTTTAACTCTCTTTCAGAAATAAAATGACAATTTTCAAAATCATAGCCACTTTTTTTACCCACTTCATAAAGCCGATGCAATGAAAAACCAGCTAAAATAACTTTTCGACCAATTTCGGTGGCAATTTTGGCAATTGTATGAATGCGTGCTAAATTAGAAGCAAAAGTAGTAACTCCAATAATGCCTTGCCTGTTAAGCATTAAAGATTTTAAAGACATATAAAGCTCTCCTTCTGAACGAGAATGCCCAGGATTGATGGCATTAGTTGAGTCGCACACCATAGCTAAAATTTGGTTGCTATCACCATAAGCCTTTATGGTAGCAAGATCGCTAGGCTTGCCTACTACTGGGTCTGGATCGAGCTTCCAGTCGCCAGTATGTAAAATATTGCCAACTTGTGTTTTGATAAGCACTGCTTGCATTTCGGGCACAGAGTGGGTAAGGCCAATAAACTCTAGTTCAAAAGGGTTTAATTTAAGATTTTTACCAGTAATTTTATGTAACGGAACCTCTTTGGCAAATTTAGTTTCAGACAATTTGCTTTGCAAAAAATTAATAGCAAAATTACTAGCATAAATAGGGGTTTGTAATTCTGGCCACAAATGCACCACAGCCCCTAGATGATCTTCGTGGATATGTGTAATTACCAAGCCAAGCAGGTTTTTTTTAATTTGTTGTAAAAAAGAAATATCAGGCACCATCATTGAAACACCAGGCACATCGTAAGCAAAACCAACACCACAATCTATCATTAGCCACTTGCCGTTTAGATGGTATAAATTAAGATTCATGCCAATTTCATTTGCACCACCAAGTGGTAAAAAGAGCAAATCTTGCTGATGGTTTTTTAAGTTAAAATTCATATCTTGTGTTTTAAACAGTGTTGATGCCAAGTTTAGCAAATAATTTTTGATCTTTTTGAGTTTGCGGATTATTAGTGGTTAATAATTTTTCGCCGTAAAAAATAGAATTAGCACCAGCAAAAAAGCATAAAGCTTGAGTTTGTTCATTCATTTGTTCTCGCCCTGCTGAAAGCCTAATTTTGCTTTTTGGCATTAAAATTCGAGCAACAGCAATAGTTTTGATAAACTCAAAGTGATCAAAATCAGCCACATTTTCAAGTGGAGTGCCGGCAACTTTTACCAACATGTTAATTGGCACCGACTCAGGTGGAGTTGGTAAATTAGCCAAAACTAGCAACATTTTTGCTCTATCTAAACACGTTTCACCCATGCCAACAATGCCACCAGAACACACATTTAAACCAGCATCACGCACATTTTGAAGAGTTTCTAAACGATCATTAAAATTTCTAGTAGTAATAATTTGCTCATAAAACTCTGGTGAAGAATCGATGTTATGATTATAATAATCAAGCCCAGCTTCTTTTAAAGCAAGGCTCTGTTTTGCGGTAAGCATACCAAGAGTCATGCAGGTTTCAAGACCAAGTTTTTTTACTTCAGTAATAATTTCACAAATATTTTGCACATCACGATTGTGTAAACTTCGCCAAGCTGCCCCCATACAAAATCTGGAAGCCCCACTTTGCTTGGCAGAAACTGCAGCCTCTTTGATAGTTGCAAGGCTTAATAAAGCCTGTTTTTCTAAACCAGTGTTGTAGTGCGCAGATTGTGGGCAATATTTACAATTTTCAGGGCAAGAACCAGTTTTAATGCTAAGTAAAGTGCTAATTTGCACCTCATTTTGGTTTTGATGTTGACGATGAATTTGGGCTGCTTTAAATAATAAGTCATTAAAAGGTAAATCAAACAACTCTAAAACTTCTGATAACTGATTATTATTTATGCCAGCAGTAACAGATTTTTGATTAAACTCTTGTTGTATATCTTGGCAAAAGCTGTTGTTTTGTTGGTGCATAATTTTTGAGTTAAAATTTTAAACCCGGAGGTAATGGCATGCCAGCGGTAGCAGATTTTAGCATATCGCTTGATTGATCGTCGGAATTTTTTTTGGCATCGTTAAAAGCAGCAATTATCAGATCTTCGAGAACTTCTTTTTCATCAATAACAATCAAACTAGGATCGATAGTGATTTTTTTTGCTACCCCTGCTCCATTAATTAATACTTTTACCAAGCCACCACCAGCAGAACCAGTAAATTCTTTACTAGAAAAATCGTCTTGTATTTTTTTCATTTTATCTTGCATTTGTTGCGCTTGCTTCATTAAAGATTTGATATCCATAGTGTTTTAAATTAAGTTAATCAATGAACTAAATTATATTTTACAATAATTTTAAAAGCTAGTAAAAAATTAAAAAACTACTGTATCAATTAATTTTGTACTAGCTTTTTTATTGATTTGTGATAAAATTTTCAAAACACCAATTATTATCATCAAAAAAAACCAAATTATGCAATCCTCTGTTAATCAAAATCATTTACAGCATAGCGAAAAAATAAATTTAGGGGCATTTTATACTCCTTTAAAATATGTGCAAATAGTGTGGAATTTAATTGAGCCTTTTCTTAATCAAAATTCTGTTATTTTTGATAGTTCTTGTGGCTACGGAAATTTTTTTATCAATAACACAAAAAACTATTCTTTAAAAGCAAACGACATAGATGCAACAGCATCTAAAATTGCCAAAAATAATTTTTCTCATCTCGAAATTTTTAATAAAAATGCACTTTATAATGTTTCAAGAGAACAGTTTAACATTAATAAAAATCAACATTTAGTTATTATAGGAAATCCGCCCTACAACGACACTACTTCTATAATCAAAAACCATCTAAAACAACATAATTTACCCATTGATAATGTTATAAAAACCAGAGATTATGGTATTTCTTTTTTACTATCTTATGCCAAATTAAATGCCGATATAGTTTGTGTTTTACATCCGCTATCTTATTTAATCAAAAAATCGAATTTTAATTTATTAAAAGATTTTACCAACAATTATCAACTAATTGATGGTATCGTTATTGATAGCTCAACCTTTAAAGAAACCTCCAGAAGTATATCTTTTCCAATAATTATCGGCCTGTATTTAAAAAATAAAAACGGCATGAATTATGATTATATTAAAAATTTTACCTTTAAAACCTTTAATAATAAATCTTTTACACTGCAAAAATTCGATTTTATCTCAAACTATATTACTAAATATCCATTAAAAAACTCTTCTCCAAATAAAGACGATATTTTATTTTGGACAATGCGCGATATTAATGCCCTCAAAAGAAACAAAACTTTTGTAAAAAATTTTTGTTATAATACTATTATAGTAGATAAAAAAAAGCTCGAATATTATATTTATGTTGATGTTTTTAAGCAATTTAGCAATCTTATACCTTATTATTTTGGCAATCTCGATGTTTTTATTAATCATCAATATTTTCAAGAATATAAACATTTTTTTCTTACAGAATGCCTAGCAAGAAATAATTTTTTACAAAATTTTATTAATACCGATGCTAATATTTCAAAACTAGAAGCAACAAAAAAAATACAACAATATTTTGAGCAAATTGTAAAAAATAACTACGAAAACTCTTGTGTAATGCAAAATATTTCATAACCAACTTTAAAAAATATGACAACCCTAAATCAAAACGAAGTAGATAAATTCTCGGCCATAGCCAGCGAGTGGTGGAGCGAAAACGGCAAATTCAAGCCACTACACTGTTTTAACCCAATTCGCTTGCAATTTATTAGCAAGCATATTGCAGGGCATTTTGAGCTAAACACTAATCAACAGTATTTTTTAAAAGGTTTAAGCCTGATCGATATTGGTTGTGGTGGTGGCTTGGTGGCAGAGCCGATGGCAAATTTAGGAGCAGAAGTGCTGGCGATAGATGCTTCGGCAACCAACATTGAGGTAGCCAAAATTCATGCCAAGCAAAGTGGCCTAAACATTAACTATAAGCAAGCAACTCCCGAGCAAATTGCCCAAGAAAATCAGCAGTTTGATGTGGTTTTGGCTCTTGAAATAATTGAACATGTTGAAAATGTTGAGTTATTTTTGCAAGCCTGTTCTGATTTGTTAAAGCCAAACGGAGTGTTGTTTGTAGCAACAATTAATCGCAATTTAAAATCATTGCTTTTTGCAAAATTTGGAGCAGAATATGTGCTACGATGGTTACCAATTGGCACTCATCACTGGCATAAATTTTTAAAACCTGCTGAAATTGTTAATTCGGCACAAAAATTCAATCTAAACTTAAAGCATTTACAAGGCTTTAGCTACAATATTTTTAACAACACTTGGCAAGAAAGCCAAAATATCGATATTAATTATTGCTTATCATTTACTAAATAATTTTATGACTATTTTTTTTCACAACAACGATTTACCAAATCACTTTACCGCTAGCAGTGCGGTAGCAATTGATAGCGAAACTATGGGTTTAAATATTAATCGTGATCGCTTGTGTTTATTGCAGTTTAGCAACGGCGACGGTTCAGCTCATTTGGTGCAGTTTGAACATGGCAATAACTATCAATGCCCAAATATCAAGGCTTTACTTACTAATTGGCAAGTGCAAAAAATTTTTCATTATGCTCGGTTTGATTTAGCTTGCTTGCAACACTATTTGCAAGTAGAAACTCAAAATATTTATTGCACTAAAATCGCTTCGAAACTAGTACGCACCTATACCGAATCACATGGTTTAAAAAGCTTGTGCGAAGAATTACTTGGCATTGAAATTTCAAAAAAACAACAAAGCTCTGATTGGGGCAACGAAACCATTTCAAAAAAACAACAAGAATATGCGGCTCACGATGTGCTTTATTTGCACCAACTCCAACACAAACTCACCAATATGTTAAAGCGCGAAGGTCGATACAACTATTTTTTAGAGTGCCTCAAATTTTTGCCAACTAGAGTAAAGCTTGATTTGGCAGGTTTTGAAATAATCGATATTTTTGCTCATTAAACTTATGTCAAACAACAATATTTTAGAATTTGGAGTTGCCGATTTTTCGCAAACTATCAAAAAACACATCGAAACCTCTTTTGAATATGTTGCTATTAAAGGTGAAATTAGCGGTTACAGGCCACACAGTAGCGGGCATATTTATTTTAAACTCAAAGAAGGTGATTTTGTTTTAAATGCAGTTTGTTTTAAAGGCAAAGCAAGTAAAATTAATTTTGCTCTTGAAAATGGCTTAAAAGTTAAAGCAACAGGCAAAATAACCACTTTTGGCTCTCGCTCCGAATATCAAATTATTGCCGATAGCCTTGAACTAGATGGCATTGGCGCCATGATGATGGCGGTTGAAAAACTCAAAGAAAAGCTTATTTTAGAAGGTTTATTTGATGAAAAATATAAAAAATCAATTCCTTTTTTATCAAATATCATTGGCATTATTACTTCACCTACCGGATCGGTAATTGAAGACATGAAACATCGCATTGAAGCCAGATTTCCTACTAACATTTTGTTATACCCAACTTTAGTGCAAGGCAACGAAGCCGCAAGGCAAATAATTGCTGGAGTGCAATATTTTAATAACCTCTCCACAAATAAGCCCGATTTAATAATCATTGCTAGAGGCGGAGGCTCTTTTGAAGATTTAATGCCATTTAACGACGAAGCCCTAATTAGAGCAGTTTTTGCTTCAACAATTCCAGTTATTTCGGCAATTGGTCATGAGCCAGATTTTACCTTGCTTGATTTTGTTGCCGACAAAAGAGCTCCAACTCCCACAGCAGCAGCTGAAATTGTCACTCCTGAAAGAGCAAATTTGCAAGAAAAAATAACCAAAGCAAAAGAAATAATTAACAGAGTTTTTATTAATTATTTGCAAAATAAACACAAAGATTTACAAAATTTACAAGAAAAACAAAAAAGCATTGTAGCTAATTTTTTTACTTTACAACAACAAAAACTCCTTAAAAACACTCTGCCAAATTTAAACCATATTTTTAGCAAGTTGCAAGAAAAAATCACACATTGCAAACAAATTATTGCCAACAATCTTGAAAAAATCCTACAAAATAAACAAGCAAAACTTGATAAATGCAAAATTGACAACAATTTAATTGTGCTAAAAATCAATAATTTGAAGCAATTATTAGTTGAAACACACAACAAAATTACCACAAAACTTGATTTTCATCTGGAAAGAAAGCAAAACTTACTTCAAAATAACCAAAAAATGCTAGATTCTTACCACTATGAAAATGTGCTAAAAAGGGGTTTTGCCATTGTTTATAACGAGCAAGAACAGGCAATTACTAACATTGCCACTGCTAAAAAGCAAGCAAACCTCATTTTGCAAATGCAAGATGGCAAAATATTGGTAAAAAATGAAAAATAAATTTGAGATGCAACAGTTTTATAATAATAAAATATTTTGTCTTTTTGCAAAAACATGCTTGCTATTTTGAATGCAAAATTTTAATATTAGCTTATTATCTTATTTCCATAACCCAAATTAACATTAAAAAAATAACTATGTCGGGCAATTTAACCATAATGGGCAGTAAAGAAATTTTATTAGTAGCAGAAAACATCGCACACGAAAAAGGCATCTTATTGCAAGAAGTAATCGAGGCAATGGAAGAAGGCTTAAAATCAGCTGCCAAAAAAAAATATGGCATACATCTCGATATTGAGTGCAAAATCGATCGCAAATCTGGGCAAATAAAGTTATTTAACAAACTGCAAGTTGTTGAAGATTCTATCGAAAACTTCGATAACCGCAATCATGTCACTATTTCTCATGCCAAGCAAGAAAACTCCCAAGTTGAAATTGGTGATGTAGTTATTCAAGAGTTACCACCTATCGATTTAAGCCGAGTAGTTGCCCAAGTTGCTCGAAATGAAATCATTAAAAAAGTAAAAGAAGCCGAAAGAAACAAAGAATATAAAGAATTCAAAGATCGCATTGGTGATATTGTTTCAGCTGTAGTTAAAAAAACTGGCATCAAAAATATTGTAATGGATCTCGATGGTTACGAAGCTGTGTTACATGAAAGTGGCTTAATTCCAAGAGAAAACTTTAAAGTTGGCGATCGTGTTCGTTGCTACATTGAAGATGTTAGGCAAGAAATGATAGGGGCTCAAATATTTTTATCTCGAACTCATCCACAATTTTTAGTAAAACTTTTTGAACAAGAAGTTCCGGAGCTTTACGAAGGTAATATCGAAGTTAAATCAGTTGTGCGCGATGCTGGCTCAAGAGCGAAAATTGCTATTTACTCTCGAAGAGACGATATTGATATTGTCGGTTCTTTTATTGGTATTCGTGGTAGCAGAGTTCAATCGGTAAGTTCTGAGTTAAAAGGTGAAAAAATAGATATCATCAAGTGGTCGGGTAATGTTGCCGAATTAGTTATTTCAGCACTTACTCCTGCTAAAGTTTCTAAAGTGGTAGTTGATCAAGAAAACAATCTCATCGAAGCTGTGGTAAGAGAAGATCAGTTAAGTTTAGCTATTGGTAGAGGTGGGCAAAATGTTAAATTAGCATCAAAATTAGTTGGTTACAAAATAGATGTCATGACTGAAGAACAAGAATCAGCCAGAAGAACCACCGAATTTAATCAAGCATCAAAATTATTCATCGAAGCTCTTGATGTTGAAGATATGATTGCTAATTTATTGGCAAGCGAAGGCTTTTTAACTGTTGAATCTATCGTTGAAGCCGAAATATCCGAAATAGCTTCTATCGAAGGCTTTGATGAAGATGTTGCTAAAGAAATTAAAAATCGAGCAATCGATTATTTACAAAAAATTGCTTAATACAAGCTTTTGCGGTCGTGGCGGAATTGGTATACGCGTAACGTTGAGGTCGTTATGAGGTAACACTCGTGGAAGTTCAAGTCTTCTCGACCGCACCATTATAAGAGTTTAATTAATTAAAGATATCTTAAACAATGAATGACAATAAAAACACCGCACAAGAAAAAAAATTAGAGTCAGTAAATGTTGCCGCAACTCAAGATAAAATGGTTCCTAAGTTCTGCACTGGAATTAATGTAGGGTTGTTAAAAAGTAAAAATGTGGTTCTAACAATGGTATATCACGAAGATCTTAATCAAGTTGCCGTTATTGATAGAATAGTAATTGATTTAGACCATGCAAGAGAATTAAAAAATGTTTTAGATCATCTTTTAAAGGTGGATGATAATGTATAAGCAATATTATAATATATCACTTACATCACTTCACCTAGAGCCTCTTGTGTTTATTGAATCTTTTTGTACCCAAAAAGAAAATAAAATCATTAAAGAAATAAAGGTTGCAAAAAAAGAGCTTAGCCCAATGATGTTAATTATAGATTATATGAAAAAACATATAGATCAAATCGATAAAGCTAGAATAAATTTAAAATCTCAATACCCAGATTTACTGCCCTAAATTTTATGACCAATGCCGAAGAAGATTTGATAATAAATCATGCAACTATGCAAATAAATAATTTTTTTGTTAAAATATAACATGCCTATAAATAAAATTCTCATTATCAAAAATAAATCACACCAAGTATGAAAATTTTAGCCATCAAAGAACAAGCAAACGAAAGCAGAGTTGCCATTACTCCCGATTTAATAGCAAAATATCAAAATCTGGGTTTAAATGTTTATGTTCAAGCCGATGCTGGAGTTTTGTCTGGCTTTTCTAATGAACAGTATCAACAACAAGGGGCAATCATCATTGAAAATATAAACACTATTTTACCAGAAGTGCAAGCTATTTTAAGTGTTTCTTCGGCTGATATTAATTTTTCTTTATGCCAAGCCAATACTTTATTTCTCTCAATTCTAAACCCTGTTTTTCGTGCCGATTTAGTGGCAAAATTAAAACAACACCAAATAAAACCAATTGCTCTTGATTTAATGCCTCGAATAACTCGGGCTCAAAGCCTCGATGTTTTATCTTCGCAAAGCAATTTACTTGGTTATCAGGCAGTGTTAGAAGCAACCAATCATTTAAATAAATGCTTGCCTATGTTTACAACAGCAGCTGGCACTGTGGTGGCTGCTAAATTCCTGATTATCGGTGCAGGAGTTGCTGGCCTGCAAGCCATTGCCACTGCTAAAAGACTTGGAGCTGTTGTGTGTGCCTTTGACGTTCGAAATCAAGTAAAAGAACAGGTAAAAAGTTTGGGGGCAAAATTTATTGAAGTCGAAAGTAATGATTCTTATGATGGTGTTTATGCCACTGAAACCAGCCAGCAATATCAAGAAAAGCAACAAAATTTATTGTTGCAACACATTAAAAACCAAGATGTTGTTATCACCACAGCTTTAATTCCAGGAAAAAAAGCCCCTATTTTATTAAATGAACAACTAGTTTTGGCCATGAAACCAAATTCGGTAATTATTGATTTAGCTATTGCCAATGGCGGTAATTGTGTTTATAGTAAAATTAACGAACTTACAGTACTTAACGGAGTTAAAATTGTTGGCTTCCCTAATTTAATTAACAAATGCTCTTATGATGCAAGTAAACTTTATAGTAAAAATTTATATAATTTTTTCGAATTAATTGTTGATAAAAACAAAAAAGAGTTGTATCTTGATATGCAAGACGAAATAATTAAAGCAGTTTTAATTTAACCAACCTCTAACATATGTCTATCAAACTTGATATTGCTAAACCAGAAATGTTAAAACCAAAAATCGCCATCTTTGGAGTTGGTGGAGCAGGTGGCAATGCTCTAAACAACATGATTATTGCTAAACTCGAAGGAGTAGAATTTGTTGCCGCTAATACCGATGCACAAGCTCTCACTCATTCTTTAGCTAGTGTTGAAAACAAAATACAACTAGGAATTAGCACCACTGCTGGTTTAGGGGCAGGTTCTTTTCCAGACAAAGGTAAGGCGGCTGCCGAAGAAAATCTCGAAGAAATAGCGAAATATCTTGATGGTTGCCATATGGTGTTTATTGCGGCCGGCATGGGCGGTGGCACTGGCACAGGGGCGGCTCCTGTCATTGCCAAACTAGCAAAAGAACGCGATATTTTAACAGTTGGAGTAATCACCAAGCCTTTTCATTTTGAAGGCAAATATCGCATGCAAATTGCCGAACAGGGCATAGAAGAGCTTAAAAAACATGTCGATACCCTTATTGTAATTCCAAATCAAAATCTATTTCGTATCGCCAATGAAAGCACTACTTTTGAAGCTGCTTTTAAAATGGCCGACGATGTTTTGCATGCAGGAGTAAGAGGCATTACCGATCTTATCACTATGCCTGGGTTGGTTAACCTAGATTTTGCCGATATACGCACCATCATGACCAAAATGGGCAAAGCCATGATGGGAACTGGCGAAGCTTCTGGCGAAAACAGAGCCGTTAAAGCCTGTGAAATCGCCATTTCTAATCCATTACTTGATGATATTTCTATTAAAGGAGCCAAAGGAGTTTTAGTCAACATGACAGGCGGCCCAGACATGACTCTCTTTGAAGCCGATATTGCCGTTAATACCGTTCGAAAAGAAGTCGATTCAAATGCCAACATTATTTTTGGCACCGCTTTTAATGAAAACATGAAGGGCAAAATACGTATTTCTGTGGTTGCTACTGGCATCGATCACGAAGAGGCAAAAAAAGAAGCAGTCAAAACCGAATCTAAATCTTTTCGATTATCTAATCCAGCAACCAAAAAAACTTTTTTTGATCCAGGCATTCCTAATAAGCCAAAACAACAAGAAGTAACCGAAATAACCGATAAAAACTTTCAAACAAAAAAATCAATAACCGAAAGCTTTACTCAACAAACCTCTGCCCAAGAAAATATTAAACCCGATTATTTTGAACAAGATTCTATACCGCAACCTAATGATGAATCTTTTACAGAGCAAGAAAATGAAGAAGATTTTATCATTGATACCGCTTTATCAACTAATAAAAAATCACAACAAATCCAAAAAAATAAAGAGTTTTTGCAAAATATTGAGCCAAAAAATGTTAAAAAAGAAACTTCTGGCTTTAATTTGTTTAGTTTTATGAACGGCAAAGAAAAATCAAATGAAAGTCACAACAATAAAAATGCAAAACATCAAGAAGATGAGTTAGAAAAAAAGAAGCAACAATTTTTTGGCACAGTTTTTGAAGAAGATAATAAAGAAGAAGAGTTAAACGACGACATTATTAACATTCCTGCTTTTTTTAGACGTAAAAAATGACTCAAATATATTTAATCTCACCACCTCAAATTATTTTGTCCGAGTTTGTGCTTTCTTTAAAGAATGCACTTAGTACAAATTTTGTGCCTGTTTTTCAGCTCAGACTAAAAGAATATTCGCAAACCGATGTCGCTAAAATTGCCAAACAAATTCAAAAAGTTTGCAAAGATTATAATTGCCAGCTAATTTTAAACGACTATCCAAATATTGCTCTTGATTTAGAGCTTGATGGTGTACATCTTGGCAAAGATGATGCAAAAATAGCCGAAGTGCGTAAACAAGTGCCAGATTACTTTACCATTGGAGCAAGTTGCTATAATTCTAAACACAGAGCCATGCAAGCGGGCGAAGATGGTGCAAATTACTTGGCTTTTGGGGCTTTTTTTCCAACCACTACCAAAAAAATAGAGTACTATGCCGATGTTGATTTATTACAATGGGCAACCGAGTTACTAAATTTACCAATTGTGGCAATCGGAGGCATTAATACTAACAATTGTGCTAGTTTAGTGGCAAATAAAGCCGATTTTTTAGCGGTAATTTCTTTTGTTTGGCAACACGCTTTAGGTGTAAAAGAAGCTCTAAATCAGCTTCACTTGGCAATCAATAAAAGTTTATGACAACTTCAAATTTATTAGAGTTTGATATCATAATTATTGGTTGCTCTTTTGTTGGCATGACTTCTGCTTTAGCTTTAAACAAAAATCACAATCATTTAAAAATTGCAGTAGTTGAAAAGCAAAATATTTTTACCAGTCCAAAAACAACCGATGGCAGAGCTTATGCTTTATCAAAATCTTCGCTTGATTTATTACAAGAAATTAACATCTTACCTAATATTTTAAAAGATTCTGGCATTATCAAGCAAATCAATATCACCGATGGCAAATGTCCTTACATATTGCATTTTAACACACAGCAAGCAACAAATTATTTAGGCATTATCACCGAAAATCACTTACTTTTTGAAGCTTTAAAAAATACTTTTCAAGCTAAATTGCAAGAAAATATCACTTTATTTTGCCCAAATTATTATCAAGATATTAGTTTTTCACAACAAAAAGCGGTTGTGTTACTCAATAATAATCAACAAATTACAGCACCTTTGTTGTTAGCTTGCGATGGCAGATTCTCGCCTTTGCGCGAAAAATTTAATATTTATACTTATCGTAAAAACTATCAACAAACTGCCGTTGTTTTTAAAATAAATCACACATTAAGCCATCAAAATATTGCCTTTGAAAAATTTTTTAATGGCGGCCCTTTGGCAATATTGCCTTTAGCAAATAATCATCAATCTTCTATTGTATTAATTTTACCACAAGAGCAAGCTCAATTATTATTAAGCCTTGATAATGAAAATTTTACTCAACAACTACAAAAGCAAATTCATAACGAACTTGGCGATATTGAAATTATTTCAGAAAAATTTTCTTATCCACTTTCTGCTGTGCAGGCCGAAAATTTTGTTTATCAACAAATGCTTTTGTTGGGCGATGCGGCTTGCGGAGTGCATCCAATTGCTGGGCAAGGTTTTAATTTGGCAATTAGTAATTTAAAACTTTTACTTAAATTATTACAAACACAAATTGCAGCAGGCCTACCAATTAACCAAAATCAGTTTTTACAAAATTTTGCCCTGCAAGCTAAAAAACAGAGTGTGGCAATGTTATTTGCCACCGATGTTTTAGATAGTTTGTTTAAAAATAATTCTCAACTGCTTGGCATAGCAAGAAAAATAGGTTTGTTAGCAATTAACAATAGCAAAACTATCAAAAACTTCTTTATTGCCAAAGCAGGCGGAAAATAATTCAAAAATCTCAATATTTTTTGTAATTTTATTAGAGATATTTTATAAAAATCATCAATTTAAGCTATAATACAAGGCCCCATCTTTAAATAATACAACCGTTTCATCACTAATTATATTTTACTTTAATAGCAAAAAATAATTAGTGATGCAGCAGCCCCCTATACAATTTGAGATGCAACTTCTTAATTTGATTATTATTTCTTGCTAGATTCTTCTAACAAGAAAAGTAGTATATTTAAAAATAAATTTACATTTTCCGCAGTTTTTTGATGTTGATATATTTGTTGTATTTCTTTATAATACCTACTTTTACTATCAGCATAATTAAAATCATAGATTATTTTTACTAAATCGCCATTTTTTATTTTTTGAGCATTTTGCTTGTTTTCTAGTATGATAAAAGCAGATTCTTTATTTATGACATTAGAAACAAAACCAAAAGACAACAGCTCTTCTTCTATTTCTTCTTGATTATTTTTTAACGGATTTTTAACGATTTTTTGCTTAATTATCTTTAATTTATCTGATTGTTTTAAACCATGATCGTATCCTAAATTTATTTCAAATATAGAATTTTCGCCTTTTTGCTTTTTACCAATAATAAATCCTTGTTGTAAAAACAATGATCTAAATAAATCTAGATTATGATTTAAGCTATCTACTATTGAATTTTCAAAAAAACTAGTGTTTATTTCATTTGGCCTAGTAATGAATAAATTAGATGAGCTTTTTTTACTATATAAACCAGAAATTTCAAATGATTTTATTTCTTCATAAGCAGGAAATTTATAAATATTAATTAAAGCTGTAATAAAATAACTTGAAGACATATTTATATTGGGACTATTGGCAAAAATATAATATCTATTTTCTATGTCGTTGTCGATAATTTGTGATTTTATAATATAATCAAAATCTGCTTTTTGAAAAACATTGGGCTCATCTTCGATAATAACAATATTTTGTGGTTTAGCTAATTTTGCTTTAATTAATGTTTTTTCTAATTCTTGAGTATAAAAAGAACTTAAATCGTGATCTAATTTTAAATTGTTGTTAAAGTTATTTTTAAATTTAACAATGCCAATTTTGATATCTTTATTTATGAATTGCTCCTGATGTGGAAAAACCTCTGTTTTAGGCAATACTTGGGTTTGATATTCGAAAATATTATCAATACCCTTTTGTGTTACACAAGAAAAAAGGGAAAATAATAATAAATAATTTGCAACTATAAACAACTTGTTCATTGAATTATAAATATAAGAATTTTAAATTATATTGTTATACCATTTTCAATATAAAATGTTAAATTAAGCAAAATATTTTTGCGATAAAAATCTTTAAAATATAAAATTACAAGTTATCTAACAATAAAAATTGCTATAATTTATATTGCATAATAAATCTAATAAAGTTTAAATGCAAGTGTTTTTTGTTGTTTTAAAAAATTCCCCTGATAAATTAATACCAATTCCTATTTTTAGATAGTTTATAATAAAATACTAGTTTGCATTAAAGTAACAGCAACGATTTTTAATTTTAAATTTAGTTTTAAAACCGTTAGTGCATCTAGATAAATCAAGGTTTTAAACTACAGATGCATCGGCAAAAAATTTCTATTTCGAGTTTTTTTAATTCTTTAAAAGCAATAATCAAAAAATTACCCGAACCACAAGCAGGATCAAAAATTTTGCTATTTTCAAGCCTAGCAAGGAGTTGATGCAGTTTTTTGCTATCGTGAAAGTTTTTTGCAAATTCAGTTTTTAATTCTTGTAAAAATAGCGGTTCTAAAACCTTCATAATATTTGGCACCGAAGTATAGTGCATGCCCATCGAACCTCTTTTTTCAGAAGTGACTACAGCCTGCATCATTGAACCAAAAATATCGGGGTTAATATCTTGCCAATCAAGATCGCCACATTGAATAATCAGCTTGCGTGATTTGGTGTTAAATTGTGGAATTTTAATATTATTAGCAAATAATCCGCCGTTAACATAAGGAAATTGCCGAAAACTAAAAGCAAAATTAGCACGATCTTTGGTGTTTAAAATGGTAAAAAATTTGGCAAAAAAACTATCTAAATCACTACCGTCGGTTTGAGTTTGTGAAGCTAAAATATTGGTAAAAGATGCTTGGTTAAAAATGCCAGTATCTTCGGCAAAAAAACAAAACAACAATCTTGATAAAAAAATATTTAAATCTAGTAAATCGGCTTCGGTTGTAAATTGATTTTGTTTTTGAATTTCATCATAAATTTTTGCCATTTTTTCAGAAGCCTTAACATCAGCAGGGTTTTCATTTTGGTAGCTAGCTTTTTCCATTCCTGCCCATGGCAAGAAAAAATCATAACGACTAGGTAAATTAACAATTGTTTCGTTTAGTGAATCTTTGGTTTTGGTATCAAAAGCCAAAATATTTTGGTAGTTGGTGATGATAATAAATCTGGGGTTGTGTTGATTGGTGAGTTTATCGGTTTGAGTTTGAGAAAAAATAGTTAATAAATTTTCGCTTTGCGTTGCTACAAAAAATAATTTGTTTTTTAAAATGATCTACCTGTTTTGTTTAGCTAAATTATATTTACCATTTTTTAACAAAGTGATGGTGGCTTTTGGAAAACCATAAGCAAGCAAAAGATCGTAGATAAAATTTTCTTGACAAAAATTTGTGATTAAATTTTGCAGGTTGTTTTCTATTTGCCCAATATTCATAGTTTAGTTTTTTCTTTTGGGCTTGTTTTTTTGTTGATAAAAGCATTTTAAATATTAGATTTTTAAAATCAACATCCATAGAATAAAAATATAATTAGCGATGCAATATTTCTATATTGCATTTTAGATGAATTTTGCTACTATTAATCGCAGTGTAGCAAGTTTTAAATCAAAACAATAATTTTATGAAATTTATTCACATTAATTCGCCTGAAAATCTACAACAATATTGGCAGGTTTTGTATCAAAATTATTTTATAAATTTACAAATAGAATCGGCAACTTTATATAACGATTGGCAAAAAATCATCAGTCAGCAAAATCTATTTTTTTGCCTTGATGATAATGAAAACTTGCTAAATTTAGCAACCGCCAGCACTTGCTATAATCAGCAAGCCAAGCCTTATTGGTTGTTTAATAATTTACTTGATAGCAATTTATTAGCAAATACTTTTTTGTTAAACGAAATTAGCAAAATTTTACCACAAGATTTTAAGATAACATTTTGTGTTTCTACTAAACATAAAAATATGCAACAAGCATTGGCTACCAATCATTTTTGGTTAAATCATTTTTGTTTTAGCTATGAATAAACTAAACAAGGCAATACTAGGACCGGTTATTATCATTACTAGGGCCATAAAAGATACCATCAAGCACGACGGAGTGGAGCATGCTGGTTATTTATCTTTTTTGGCAATTTTATCTTTTTTTCCATCGCTAATTTTTTTAATGACCGCCCTTAGTTTTTTTGATGGTTTATCAATTCATTTTTTAGAAAAAATTTTGGTGCATTTGCCAAAAGAAATGGCGGTGGGCTTAAAACCAACAATAGATGAAATTTTATCAGGCCCAAGCAACAAATACTTAACCATTGCTTTTATTGGCATCATCTGGACCGCCTCTTCTGCCGTAGAGGGCTTGCGAACCATTTTAAACAAAGCCTATCATATTGGCTCGCCCCCACCTTATTTATGGCGAAGATTTTTAAGTATTATTGAGTTTTTTATGATTATTTTTTTAATTATTGCCAGCACTTTAATTTTGGTGGTAATACCAAACATTTTACAGCTTTTACCAGCTAAAATGCTAAAAGCCATCAATATTGATTTTGATTTTTTCTATTTAAGACAAATTATTACAGGGCTGATTTTAATTATTTCGGCTACCTTGCTTTATTATATTGTGCCAAGCACCAAACAAAACTTTAAAAAAACCATACCAGGAGCAATTACTACAACTTTTTTATGGTTTTTCACCACCAAGCTTTTTGCTTATTATTTAAACTATTTTGGGCAGATTAATTTAATTTATGGTTCAATTTCAAATATTATTATTTCGCTGATGTATTTTTATTTTGTGAGCTTTATTTTTATTTTAGGAGCAGAGTTTAACTACCATTTTGCAAAGTTTTACAGCAGATAAAATAATGGTGGAGATAAGGAGACTCGAACTCCTGACCCTCTGCTTGCAAAGCAGATGCTCTACCAACTGAGCTATATCCCCAAAAAATTGGCAACATCAATTTTAAGTTTTACAAAAATATTTGTCAACTATTTTTTTGCCGAATTATAATAATACCATTTTTCTTCACTGCTTTTAAAACAACGTCTCTATCTCTCAATTATTAAAGATGAAAAATAGCATAACATCAAAAAATATTTTGCCTAATTGCAATACTAAGTTTATGAGCTTGTAAATTTTCGGCTTCAGCAAAAGTTTTAGTGGCAAAAGCCAATTTTTCAAAGGCTTGTTGACTGCAATCAATAATAGACATTCTTTTTAAAAAATCATAAACAGATAAACCGCTAGAAAACCTTGCCGAGCCAAATGTTGGCAAGGTGTGGCTTGGCCCTGCCATATAGTCGCCGATAGCTTCTGGAGTGTAGTTGCCTAAAAAAATTGCCCCAGCATTTTTAATGTGTGGTAAAATATTTTGAGGATTTTCGGTGGCTATTTCAAGATGCTCAGGAGCAATTATATTGGCTATTTTACTGGCATCAAGCATATTTTGCACCACAAAAACAGCAGAATTTTTGCTAGATTTAGCAATAATTGCCGATCGATTAAGAGTTGGAGAGATTTTTTCAACATATTTTACAAAATCTTTGGCTATTTTTGGGCTATCGGTAATTAAAAAAGCCTTCGAATCGGCTCCATGTTCGAGCTGTGAAAGAGCATCGTAAGCTAACCATTCTGGATTAGCGGTTTTATCGGCAATAAGGCAAATATCGGTTGGTCCTGCAATGCTATCAATACCTACACTACCATAAACCATTTTTTTTGCCAAAGCAACAAAAGCATTGCCTGGCCCTACTATTTTATCGACTTTTTCTATGGTTTGAGTGCCAAAAGCCATAGATGCAATGGCTTGAGCTCCGCCAATTTTATAGATATTTTTAATACCGCAAAGTTTTGCACAATAAAGTACTGCTTCGTTAATTTTATTGCCAGAAACAGGCATAAACATTGTGATTTTTTCAACATTAGCCACCAACGCAGGAATTGCCGACATTAAAACCGAACTAGGATAAGAGGCTGTGCCACCTGGCACATAAAGCCCAATTTTGCTGATCGCCTGCCAATGATTGCCAAGTTTCACTCCTAAATTATCAATAAAATCAAAGTTTTGAGGCATTTGTTTTTGGTGATAAGCAAAAATTCGCTCATAAGCTAAATTTATTGATTCTGTTAATGATTTATCGAGGTTTTTATCGCTATTTTGTATGAGTTTTTCATCAACTAAAAGCTCAGAAATATTTTGACATTGCAAACCATCAAACTGCTGGCAATATTTTAACAAGGCAACATCTTGATGTTTTTGGATATTTTTAAGAATTGCTTGCACAATTTTAGCTATTTTGTGGTTTTGCTGCTGTTGTATATTAATAAATTTTAAAGCTTTATGATCGCTAGCAAAATTAGTATCTAGATTAAAAATTTTCATAAAATAAATTTATCTCCTAATTTTAATTGTAATTTTTTGGCTAAACCGCCATTAATTTCTAGCACTGCTTTGGCTTTTTTCTCGGAAGAAATGATTTCGAGCGAGAATGGTTTTGCCATAGAGTGTATTTTAACAATTTGATAGTTTTCATCAAAAAAAATCATATCGAGTTTAAGATGAGTGTTTTTCATCCACATATTGATTTTTTGTGGTTCTTGCCAAATAAAAAGCATAGCATAATTTTTTGGTAAAGTTTTGAGATGCATAAGGCCAATAGTTTTTTGCTGATCGGTTTCTGATTTGGCAACTTGAAATTTTGTTATTTCTTGTGAGTTTCGCCAAAAACTACCAATATGCTTATAATTGCTTAAATTACTAGCAAAAATATTGTCGGCAATTTCTGTAAAATTTGCTGGTGATTTTGCAAAACTCATCTTGCTTATTTTACTTATTGATATTAGCATTAATAAGATTATGATTATTTTTTTTAACATAATTTAAATTATTGAGTGAAAATAATATTTACTATACCAAAATTAATTTTATTTTGCTATCTTTTTATTTTGTTGTGTTTGCTTGATTTTAAACAAGTTTTGGCAAAAAATACTCAAAATCAAAAATCGCCAGAAAAACCAATTATCATTCGCTCTGATTTTATCACTATTAAGCAAAAATCACAACAAGTAAAATTTTTGCAAAATGTAGTTGTTGAGCAAAATGACAGCTCTTTATTTGCCTCTGAAATGGTGGTTGATTATATAGAAAATGCAAGTAAAAAACGTGAGGTAAATTTAATTACTGCCAATAAAAATGTTAAATTATTTAATCAAAATATCACTGCAACTAGTGATCTTGGCATTTATGAACCTAAAAAAAACTTAATTACTCTCAAAAATAATGTTTTAGTAAACGACGGCAAATCAATTATTTCTGGCAATAAATTCATCTACGATTTAATCACTAAAACTGGCAAATTTTCTAATCAAAACTCATTAATTAAAAGTAAAAAAAATACAATAAATCAACCTATCGATAATCGAGTAATTGTAATCATTGGTGATAATCCACAAGAATCTTATCAAAAACAAAATGAATAAAATCAAAACTCTTTCTGCCAATAATTTATCAAAAATTTATGGTAAAAAAACTGTGATTAAAAATGTTTCGTTTGATGTAAAACAAAACGAAGTGGTGGCAATTTTAGGGCCCAATGGCGCAGGCAAAACCACTAGTTTTTATATGTTAGTGGGGCTTGTTTTACCAAATAGCGGAGATGTTTTTTTAAATGATATTAACATCACAAAAATGCCAATTCATCAACGCGCTAAATTAGGTATTAGTTATTTGCCTCAAGAGGTATCTATTTTTCGTGGCCTTACGGTTGAGCAAAACATTATGGCGGTACTAGAGATTGTTGAAAAAAATCCTAAAAAACAACAAGAAAAACTAGAGCTATTATTAAATGAGTTTTCCATTATACATATTCGAAAATCTCATGCTTTATCTCTTTCAGGAGGCGAGCGAAGAAGGGTTGAAATCGCGAGAGCCATTGCTACTAATCCTGTGTTTATTTTGCTTGATGAGCCTTTCGCAGGAATCGATCCCATCGCCGTTGCCGATATTAGGCAAATGGTTTTACATCTTAAAGATCGTGGCATTGGTGTTTTAATTACCGATCACAATGTGCGCGAAACCTTATTGGTAGTTGATAGAGCTTACATCATCTATGACGGAGCGGTGTTGGCTTCTGGCGACAAACAAACAATTATTAATAACGAAACTGTTAAAAAAGTTTATTTAGGCAACGATTTTTCTATTTAATATATGTCTTTTACTACTAAATATCTCGATCAAATTAATTTTCCTGCCGATTTAAAGCAATTTTCTTTAACAGAATTGCAAGAAATTTCTCACGAATTAAGACAAGCAACTATTGCTTTTGTTGCTCAAACTGGTGGCCATTTGGGGGCTGGCTTGGGTGTGATAGAAATAACTTGTGCCTTGCATTATGTTTTTAATGCTCCGCAAGATAAAATTATTTGGGATGTTGGGCATCAATCTTATCCGCACAAAATACTCACAGGACGCAAAAATTTAATGCACACCATAAGAAAACCTAATGGTTTATCGGGTTTTACTAAAAGAAAAGAAAGCGAGTTTGATTCTTTTGGAGCGGGGCATAGCTCTACTTCTATTTCGGCTGCGGTAGGTATTGCCTTGGCAAAGCACTTAAAAGGTGAAAATGGCGATGTAATTGCAGTAATAGGCGATGGAGCAATGTCGGCCGGCATGGCCTATGAAGCCATGAACAATGCAGGAGCTTTAAAAGAATGCTTTATTAATAATCGTTTAATTATTATTTTAAACGATAACGAAATGTCTATTGCTAAACCAACTGGAGCAATGGCTAATTATTTTTCGAAGCTAGCTTCTTCAAAATCTTATTTAAAAATACGTGAATTTTCTAAAAGGCTAGCTCATCATTTTCCAGATCAACTTAATAAATACCCGAGAAAAATAGAAAAATCAATCAAAGAATGGTGGATGGGTGGTAATATTTTTGAAGAAATGGGTTTTTATTATATTGGCCCCATAGATGGTCATAGGCTTGATTTGCTGGTGCCAATTTTACAAAATATTCAACAAACTAAACCAACTCAACCAATTTTACTACACTGCATCACCGAAAAAGGCAAAGGCTACAGCCAAACCATGCCTACAGCCGATAAACTTCATGCGGTTTCTACTTTCGATTACGCTACCGGCATTCAACACAAAACTAAATCTAATTCTCCTAGTTATTCGCAAATTTTTGGCAAAAAACTTACTCTTTTAGCTCATAAACAAACAAATATTGTAGCCATAACTGCCGCAATGCCTAGCGGAACGGGGCTTGATATTTTTGCCTCTGAGCATAAAAATAAATTTTTTGATGTAGGAATCGCCGAACAACATGCAGTAACTTTTGCCGCAGGTCTTGCCACCGAAAACATTGCACCATTTTGTGCCATATATTCTACTTTTTTACAAAGAAGTTATGATCAAATAATACATGATGTTGCTATTCAAAATTTACCTGTTAGATTTATTATTGATAGAGCTGGCTTTGTTGGTGCCGATGGCCCTACCCATGCCGGATCTTTTGATATCGCCTACTTAATTAATTTACCAAATATGATTTTAATGGCTCCCACAAATGGTGCAGAATTTATTCAAATGCTTAACACCGCTTGTGCCATCAATAATCAACCTTCTGCTATTCGCATTCCAAGAGCTACAACTCAAGAAAATTTAAATTATCACGATGAGCAAATTTTACCAATTGGTAAAGGCAAAATAGTATTGCAAGGTCAAAAAATTGCTATCATTGCCTACGGAACAATTATTGAGAATGCTCTACTAGCTTCAGAAATGTTTTTTGCTAAATATGGTTTTGGTTTTTCGGTAGTTAATGCTTTGTTTGCAAAACCTCTTGATGAAAATCTAATTCTAGAAGTCGCTCAAAATCATCACATTATTTTAACTATCGAAGAAGGAGTGATAGGCGGTTTTGGTAGTGTTGTTGCTAATTTATTATTGCAAAATAATTTACTTGATACAGGTAAAATAATTTTTCGCTCTTTATTTATGCCAGATCATTTTATTGAGCAAAATACTATTGAAGCAATGCAAGAAGAAGGCGGTTTGAGTCCATCTTTTATTTTCGAAATAGCTAAAAAATTACATGACACCTATCAAAACAAAAATTTATAAAGATATTAATTTTTTTCGCAGCGAAACATCGTCTGGTATTTGTATTTGTTTCGCAATGCTGTTTTCGTTATTGGTAAACAATTCTTCTGCAAGCATTTATTATCTTAAATTTTTTGAGTCGGTTGTGTTTAGTTTTGCTAAACAAAAATTTACTATTACCGATTTTATTAATAATGTTTTTATGTTGCTGTTTTTTTTATTAATGGCAATAGAATTAAAAAAAGAATTTCTGATAGGTGAACTGACAATTTCTAAAAGAGCTATTTTTTCAGTTTTTGCTTCTATGGGAAGCATCTTGGGGGCAATCATTGTTTTTTATATCACAAGTTATAATAAACTAAGCAATATTGACGGATTTTTAACTTCTTGCCTTACCGACGGAGTTTTATTTTATTGTTTAGTCAAATTGTGTGGCAATTTTTTTAATAATAAGATAATTGCCATTGTTTTAGCAATTACCGCTATTAATAATGCTGTTTTTATTATTTTGATTAGCACTTTTTACAACAGCTCCGAGTATGTTTATTTATTTTTATTAGCTTCGATTTTTGTTTGTTTTTTTATTTTTAAATATTGCAATTTCTACAATATTTATGCTTATATTTTAACTGCTGGTGTCTTATGGTTTTTATTATGGCTTTGCAATGTTCCGCAAGTTTTGGCTGCGGTTGTTTTAGGGTTTTTTATTCCTTTACAACATAAACATAAACCTGTAGCAATTAAAATAGTCAAAAATATTTCTCCTATTGTTGATTTTTTTGTGTTACCAATATTTATTTTTGCCAACACCGGATTAAATTTCGATAATTTTCAATTTGAATACTTACTACAGCCAATGATAATAAGTGTTGTTTTAAGTGTTTTGGTAGGAAAACAAATGGGGTTTTTGTTGTTTATCTTTATTATTACCAAATTAAAAATTACACAGTTACCGGCAAAAACTGACTGGCTAAAAGTTTATTGTTTAGCAATATTTAGTAGTGCTAGCTTTAGTTGTGGCTTGTTTTTTAATTCTGTTTTATTTAAAGAAGATGTTGTATTGCTAAATCAAACAAAATTATCTTTAATGTTAGTGAATTTTTTTATTGCAATTTTTGGCTTATCGCTGGTATTTATTATTGATGTTTTTCGCAAAAAATAACATCCTACCTACTTCTTCATCAGTAACTATATTGCTACTTATTGGTTTTTGAGCCATTTTTCATTAAATAATCAATAATTTTTTTATTTAGCCAAATTAATAGGCAACACTCGAAATAAAGCTACTTTATTAACATTGGCACCATTTACAATGAGAGTTTGCACAATTTATAAAGATCATTTTGTGAAGCTATGTGAAGCGAGGTAAATTGTTCATCATTTTTTGCATTAACATTTGCACCTTTGTTTATTGCATTTTCAACATCTTTTACACTCCTTTAAAACACAGCAAGAATTAGATCGTTGTTAATAGAAGCTTTAGCATGTTGCATAAATTACGCTTAGAAAAAATGTAAAATGGCATTAATTACCCTTGTTATTTGTAGAAAATTTTTTCATATATTCTGAAAGTAAATCTATCAAAATTTGATTTTTATTTTCTTTTGCTATTGATAAAGCCGTTAAACCATTTTTTGTTTCTATAAGAGGATTGGCGCCGCTTTTAAGCAATTCTTCAACAATCGATATATAGCCTTCTGAAACAGCAAACATCAGCATTGTTCCGCCACTAGTAAGAACAATTTTTGATAAAGGCTTTTCTACTCTAATTGGAATATCACTTTTTAATAAATAGTATTTATCATTTTTATTAGCTCCATATTGTAGCAATATTTTCACAATTTGAGAATTACCAATTAGGATAGCTTTATACAAAGCTGTTTTTCCTTGAGTGTCGCGATAGTTTATGTTTGCTTTATGATCTAAAAGCAACATGACACACTTTTGTGCATTTTCACTACCAACAGCTTTCATCAGAATGCTTTCTCTTGCATCTTTAATTTCGTTGTTTAATTGATTTGGGTTTGCCCCTTTTTCTAGCAAAAATTTAGTGCTATCAGCAAAACAATGTTTTGATAAGTTTTTATTATCAATACTACTAACAGCATTAATTAAAGGGATTCCTAAATTTGCCACAAAATTATCCTTGATATTTGGTATGTTTGATGCTTCGTAACCACAGAAATCATCGGTATCTTCTACTTCGCATAATGTTTTTACTAATAAAGCATCATTAGATATAGCTATATCACACTTATCGATATTTTTTACCCCTAAATCATATAATTTATTTAATAATGAAACATCATTATATTTAACTGCATTGCACATAATGGCGGGATGCGATAAATCTGCTCCTGCATTTATTAATTGTTTCGCCATATCGATTCTATTTTTTGATAAAGCAAATAATATTGGGGTATCTTTATTGAGTTTTGCATTCATTACTTCGCGTCGTTCAAATTCTGGACCATAATAATTGATCTTTACAAGATAATCAAAGATTTTTTTACTATCAAAAAAAATTGATAAATAGAAAGAAGTAATAACATTAAATGAATATACAGAAGAAAGATATTCAAATTTTGGTTTTATAAAAGTATCAAATTCACGAAAAAGTTTAAATAATTCTTGATTATTTTCTTTAAATGAATCGTGAAATATATAGTGATAGTCTTCTGTTAGTAAATTAAGCGGTATATTGGCATCAATAAAAAGCTTAAATACTTCTAAATTATCTTCTTTGATTGCTCGAAAAAATAAATATTTATCTTTGCCAATTCCTAGTTTTTCGAGTTCTGATGGAGCTTCTATTTGTGTGATAGTATCTGAATAATTTTTAGCTAATTTTGGAAGTTTAAATTCTTTATTTTTTAAGTTTCGAGGTTTTGGTTTCCAGTAGTGAGCCATAATTCGAGCTAATTGCTTTTGCTGCCTTGATAAGAAAGGGTCTAACATGTTTATTATCTCTTCAACCTGTATCAGAGTACCTTCTTGCACAGGCCCACAATTTTCTTCTTGATACATATCATGAAAGAAATGATTTTGCACTATTAAAGCCCATTTATAAGCTTCAAATGAATTTGTAGTTAACATTGACACAAGTATTTGAGAAGGTTCATCTCCAATTTCTGCTCCTTCTAAAGCCAATCTTAAACTTTCTTTATAATTAATAGGTGTTCCTATGCCATTTAAATATAGTACCGAGAGTAAATGATAAGCATTTTTATCATTTGCTACTAAAGATTTTTTTGCCCAATGAAATGCTAGCTTAAAATCTTTTTCTGTATGTTTGTATATATGATATATAGCTTTATAATAAAAAGCTTTTGTAAAACCATTATCAGAAGCTTTTATCATCCATTTTTCATATTCTGTTCCATTATTATGTAGACACAACTCTAATCGATCTTGATAATATTCTGGAGAATTATAACAATCTACAGGAAGGTCATAAGTTTCACCATCTGAAACTGAATAATCATAAAGTTTCGCCAAAATATATTGACTTTTTGCATCTCCTTGTTTTGCTTTTTCTTGTAGTTTTATAAGATCTCTTAAAAGATAACCTTCTTTTCCTCTTAAAGAATATAGATTATGAGTAATAACGCTAAAATAGGTATGATCGCGTGAAAGTGAAATACGATTATGTTTTTTTGCATAGCTCAACCTTTTATAATAGGAATCTAACTCTTTTTCAGATAAATTATCTTTAGAGAATGCTTTATCACTAAAAGAAAGCAATAAAAAAAATAAAAAGAAGTATTTAAGCATCTGTTTTATGTTATGATTTTAACTTTTAATGTTAAAAATTTATGAGGAGAGATTTTTGGCTCCTTGGGAGGGATTCGAACCCCCGACCAATTGGTTAACAGCCAACTGCTCTACCACTGAGCTACCAAGGAATGCATAGATTTAGCAATATTTTAAAACACTTTTTTTTAAAAGCAAGCAACAAAATTAAAATTTTTTATAAATTAGTTTTTTAGAGCCGAAAAATTTTGCAAAGCCAGTTTGCGAGATAAATCGAGATCGACAATTTTATGAGGGTAGGTTTCGCCCAACTTAACATTAGCTTGTTGTAAAGATTCTGGGCTGGCAAGCCACGGAGTGTAGAGATCTTTATCGGGCAGGTTTGCCAATTCTGGCACAAATTTTCTAATAAAATTAGCAGTTTGAAATTTTTCACTTTGCAAAACAGGGTTAAAAATCCGAAAATATGGAGCCGCATCAGCGCCACTGCCCGCCACCCATTGCCAACTGGCAGAGTTGCTGGCCAAATCGGCATCAAATAAACACTGCCAAAACCATTCTTCGCCATATCGCCAATCTATTAGCAAATTTTTCACTAAAAATGAACCAACAATCATTCTTGCCCTATTATGCATATAGCCAGTTTGCCAGAGTTGTCGCATTGCTGCATCAACAATTGGAATGCCTGTTTTTCCTTGTTGCCATTTTTGCAGATGCTCTAAATTATTTTGCCAAGCAAAATTATTAAATTTGGGCTGAAAATTTTCAAAAGGCAAGCTAGGAAAATGATGCAACAAATAGTAAGAAAACTCTCTCCAACCTAATTCACTTAAAAAACACTGCAAATTTTCGTTATTTGGATGATTTTGGCAAGCAAAATACCAAACTTGCTGGGGCGATATTTCGCCAAAATGCAAATGAGGCGAAAGAGCAGAAACAAACTGGGCAGAAGAAGGAAGATTTCGCCCTTCTTTGTAGTTTTTTAAACCATTTTTCACAAAATCTGTTAATTTTTGCCAAGCAAACTGCTCGCCAACTTGCCAAAAACTAATGGTGTTGTGGTGCCAGTTTTTTTGAGGCAAAAGTTGTAAGGCATCAAGAGCAATAGAGTTTTCATCAAACAAAAAATTAGAGTTAAAATGATGATTTAGCGGTAGCCTAGGCTTGCTGTGCGGTAAGCAACCAGATCGATAAAAATGGCTAAAAACCTTGTAAGGCTCGTTGTTTTTATTTAAAATTTCGGCAGGATTCCATAAAAGATAGCCATTTTTTAAACATTCAACTTGGCAATGATTTTTGATATTTTTTGCCACAAAATTTTGTTGCTCTGCTTGGTAAAATTGCGGTGATTGATTGTAGTAAACATTGTTTATTTTATGCTTCTTGATGAGTTGTAAAATTATTTCGCTGGGCTCGCCACAATAAAAATTCAACTTGCCGTTAAGGCTTTTATTTAGAGAATTTAAGCTGTGATATAGCCACACCAAGCTTCCTTCACCAAGCTTTCGGCTATTTTTAGGCTGTGCAAAAATATAAACTGGCAAAACTTGCTGATGCTGGCAAGCTGCAATGAAAGCCTCATTATCTTGCAAGCGAAGATCGGCTGTAAGATAGCCAGTAAACCACATTAAAGAATTATTCATAGTAAAAAATTAATTTGCAATATTGATTTTACTATATTAGAATAACTTTTTGCTAAAATCAATTTTTTAATTAAATCAATATGCGATATAGTGCAAATTTAAATATCATTTTAAAAGCCATCGAAAAAGCCTGCAAACATATTTCTCGAGATTTTGTAGAGTTAGAAAATTTACAATCAAACCCAATTTCTGCTAATAAATTCGCCGTTTCGTGCCAAGAAAAAGTTAAGCAAATTTTATTGAGCGAATTTCAAAAATTTCGCCCAGATTTTAATATATTTTTTGATGAAAAAAATCAAATTATTGCCAGTCCAAACGCCGAGTATTCTTTAATTATTAAAGCAATTGATGGCTTGGCAAATCTAGCAAGAGCAAGTGGCGATTTTACCACTTCTGTAGCTTTGCAATATAAAAATAAAAATCAACAGTTCGAAACCGTTGCGGTGGCAATTTTTAAAAATATTGGCAATGAAGTTTTTTATGCCGAAAAAGGCTTTGGAGCCTATCTTAATAATCGTCGACTTAGGGTTTCTAAAAGATCTGGCGGAGATGTTTTGTTTGCCTGCAATCATCTTGATTTTTTACCAGAAAACTATCAACAACTGCGTTCTTATGGTTGCCAAACTCTCGAAGTGGCTTATTTAGCATCGGCAAGACTAGAAGAGCTTCATTATTCTACACAAAACATTGGCAATATTGAGCCATTTTTTTTATTAGCCAAAGAAGCTGGGGCAAAAATTAACAAACAAGAACATTTAACAATTATCGGCTGTTAATTATTAAAAAATTCTGGATAAGCTTTTGTTTGATGCAATAACCGATATTTACCATTCTCTTGCTGAAAATATACCTGTAAATATTCATTTAACTCATCTTCAACCTTAAAAATTACCATCGTTTCTGGATTTTTTTCTGACACCTTATTATCAGTAAATAAATCGAGTACTGTATATTTTTTATGTCCAAGAGTAAAATTAGTAGAAAGTTGCATATCTTTGGCAAAAATAACTTCAATTACTGATAATACCCACTTTTTATCGGTTTTTTGAGCAATTGCAGTAAGCGATGTAATATTGGCAAATTGCGAACCTAAAATTGCCTCACTGACTTCGGTTAAATTATAAAGATTAAAAACAAAAGTTTCTGGCTTATTTTTAACTTTCCATAAAAAAGTTGTTTTAAGATTATCAATAATTTTTTTGTTAATTTTTCTTTTGGCAAAAAAACCATCAATTTTTTGAATCAAATCGGGCTGAAATTTGAAATCTTCTCGCCAAGATTGCTCATAATTGCGATGATATACAGGTATGAGTTGCCAATTTTCTTTTAAAACACCGACCTCTTGTTTATCATAAGCAAGATTGATATGCCATTTGCTAACAAAATTATGATCGATTAATTGATTTTTACCAAAAAACTTACCTTTATTGTGAAAATATTGCATTTTTTTATACTGCTCATTGTTTATCAAATAATTTGTCAATAAAAAGTTGTCGAGCTGTTGTAAATTTTGCTGGTTGCTACTAACAATTTTTAATAGATCTTGATTTTTTTGTAAATTTTCTGAGGCAAATTTAATAGCTGTTTTACTATTAGAAACTGCCACTTTAACAATATCGAAGTTACTTTTTAAGTTATTAGTGGCAAATTCTAGCAACAAGCCATTATCAGTAAAAGCATTAAGAGCAATGCTTTCTATTGCTCTTACCCTATCAGAAGCATATTGATAATTATCGGCATCGAGATCGATCATTTTAGCAATAAACTCTTGGTTATCAAGAAGCTTCCATGTGGCAAATTTTAATACATTTCTGCTTAATAAAGCCGATTCGGCAATAAAAATAGCATTTCCTCTTACCTCTGGCGCAGCATATTTTAAAACTTCTGGCTTAATTTTGATTAACCTTTGAATAAAAATTTTATCTTGTCTTAAAATATCGGAGGCATCTTGAAAATAAACAGGATCAATAATTGCCACCTGAAAAATCAGGTTTCTATTTTGACTAAAACACACAGGCAAATCAGAAATTGCATTAGGATTTTTAAGCTCAACTTGTTGTAAAATTTGATTAAAATATTTTTCTTGATTGCTACATAATGCTGATTTTGCCGATAAGTAATTGCCAGTGGTTTGTTTAGCAAAAACTGGTAAATGTTGCCAAAAAAACAATACAAATAAACAAAATCTAACAAAAAACATTGATATTTTAACCTTTAATAGAAGATGCTTGCATAATTTCAATGTTGCCTTTATTATGAAAATAAACCACCAAAATTGCCAAAGCAATGGCCGCCTCTGCCCCAGCAATTGCCAAAACAAAAATACTAAATATTTGCCCAGAAATATCTTGCAGATAAACCGAAAAAGACACAAAATTAATATTAACAGCCAAAAGCATAATTTCGATAGACATTAACACAGAAATAATGGTTTTGCGGTTTAAAAAAATACCCATAACCCCTATGCAAAACAACAAACCAGATAAAATAACAAAATAATTTTGCGGAATTTGATTGATCATAAACAGTATATTTTAAAGGTTAATACCAGAACCAGAAGCAACTTTTACCACTTCTAGAGAATCTTTTTTAGAACGAGCAACTTGTTGAGAAATATTTTGTTTTTTTGCCAAAGGATTATCTGTTTGCAAGGTAAGCACAATCGCCCCAATCATGGCCACAAACAAAATTAAACCCACAATTTGAAACGGAATAATAAAATCGGTGTATAAAACATTGCCAATGTTATGAGTGTTGCTGATGCCGTGATTAATAGCATAAGTAATTTTTGGTTGATAACTACCAATTGTTGAAAACTCGATGCATAAAAATATTTCGATAAATAACACTATACCAATTAAAGCTAAAAAAGGCTTTTTACGATCAATTTGTAGCATAATTTCTTGGTCGGTATTTAGCATCATCACCACAAACAAAAACAGCACCGCAACCGCCCCTACATAAACCACAATTAACAGCATAGCAATAAATTCGGCACCAATTAACAAAAACAAACCAGAAGCATTAAAAAAAGCTAAAATTAAAAACATGGCCGAATGCACCATATTTTGCTTTAAAACCACTACAAACGAGCTTAAAACCAAAATAGTAGAAAACAAAAAAAATAATAATTCGTTTGGGCTATATAATGCTAAATTCATAAAAAATGATGATAATTATAGAAAATTATTTCAATTTTAAGCAACAAAAATAACTAGTCAAGAGCAATGCTATTTATCTTGTGCTAATCAATAAACAAACTCTCTTCGCCAAGCATATCAACAATTTTTATAGCAATTTTGCCTTGTGCTTCAAGTGTATATTTGGCTTTTATTAAATCTGTTTTTCGTTTTGGAACATCGCTAAAATGAGTTGTAAAAATTTCACCATTGTAATTTGTATCAATCAAAATATAGTCGATCTGGCTTTTAAAGTTGGTGATTTGAGTATCAAATATACTTTTCTCTAGGTTCATTTTTTGCAAGATCTGATGAGAGAGATAATTTTTAATTTCAATTTCTGCCGTCTTGCCATTTTTTTTGATTTCAATTTCAAATTCGGCTGGTTTAAATTGAATAACTCCATCTTTTTGAATGTCGGTTATGCTTAATGTGTTTATGCCAGCACGCATTTTGTTGTGTTGGTTTTTTAGCTCTTCGATTTTAAAATAATCTTGTGTGCCAGAACAATAAACCAAAACATCTTCATCGCTTTCTTTTTCAAGTGCTTTATCAATTATTTGAGCAATATCAAGAGGGGTGAGGGGCCGATGCAAATCTATCACTTTTACAAATTTTTCACCTTTTTTGAAGTTAAAATAATCATCATTTGATTTTTCAAGCCCATATTTTTTAACAATAATATCGGTGCTGTCTTTTATTTCTCTAAAATCGTAATTATTAACCTTGTAATGCAAGATTTTTGCTGAAGTTTTTTGTTGATTTAATAAATCTTTGTTGTTTTCATTTATGATTTTTTGCAATCTTTTAATTGCGGTTTGAATTGAACCTTTATTGCAATCAATACCAATCCATTTTCTGCCTAGTTTTTGAGCAACCGCTTGCGTGGTGCCACTGCCCATAAAGCAATCAAGCACAATTGAGCCCTCGTTTGAGCTTGCTTTTATAATCCTTTCAAGCAGGGCTTCGGGCTTTTGGGTGGGGTAGCCTCCATCTCTCTCATCTGCCATATTATTAATAAACGGTATTTTCCATACATCACCAAGAGGTTTTCCTTTTAGTTCATCCAAATATTGCTTTCTGCCACCTCTTTTCATATATTTTCTACCACTGCCATCCAGATTACAAAATTTATTTTCATAACCTTCTGGGTACTCTCCGTAGACCTTATTAAAAATAATATCGCTATTTTTTTTATACCATATTATGGTTTCGTGATCTCTTATAAAATTATCTGCAATACTTTTAAAGCCAGAAACGTTGTCAAAATACCATACAATCTCTCTACAAAAACTCTCCTCGCCAAAAACTTCATCAAGCAAAAAACGCAAGTGGTGGCTTTTGTGCCAGTCGCAATGCAGATAAATTGATCCTTGGTCGCTTAAAAGCTCTCTTAATAAAATTAGCCTTTCATACATAAATTGCAAATAGCTGTCGT
>CAMAWV010000004.1 GCA_945862075.1 Rickettsia typhi
TCAAAATATTTCTTTTCACGAAATTGCCCGACGAATTAAAAAAAATTTTCAACCAACAAATTGCCTTTGTGCCAACAACGATGCCGATGCAGAAAAAAATCAAATTTTGTTAAATACCTTAGAAGATAGCAATAACCCAATTCGAGCAATTTTTGCTGTGCATAAATTAAACGAAGGCTGGGATGTGTTAAATTTGTTTGATATTGTTCGGCTTTACGAAAAAACCGATGGCAAAGCAGAAAAGCCAAGCAAAACAACTATCGCCGAAGCTCAATTAATTGGCAGAGGAGCCAGATATTTTCCGTTTATTTTACAAGAAGGGCAAGATAAATTTACTCGAAAATTTGACAACGACACCGCCAACAATTTACGAGTTTTAGAAGAGCTTTTTTATCATACCAAACAAGAAAGCGAATACATAAGAGAACTAACAACAGCCATGGTTGAAATGGGGCTTTACACAGATAACTTAATTAGCAAAAAACTCATTTTAAAAGAAAAATTTAAAAACACCGATTTTTATAAAAATGCTAAAGTTGTGGTGAATAAAAAAATTGCTAAAGATTATTATTATGTTAAATCTTTTAACGATTTAGGAG
This sequence comes from Rickettsia typhi, assembly GCA_945862075.1. Lineage (GTDB taxonomy): Bacteria > Pseudomonadota > Alphaproteobacteria > Rickettsiales > UBA1997 > CAILUF01. Next base: position 600 of record CAMAWV010000004.1, read on the forward strand.
TAATGAAAAAAAATTTTACTTATCAATTATCTTCTGCTTTTGGCAGTAAAATTACAGTTTTTAATCATCAACTTGAAATTGCCGAAGCAAAACAGCATAAAAGCATCAGTTTTAGTGAAATTCCAAAAAATATTATACAATTTGCTTTGGCAAAAAATAAATTTTTTGATTTTAATAATTTAAGCAAAATTTTTAAAAACATCTTTGCAACTTCCGATTTTATTAATAACCCAAATTATCTTGGTGGATTGATGATTGATTTTACAGGATTGCCAGAGAGATTAAAACTTATTACTAACAACGATTATTTATTAGCAGTGCAACAAGTTTTATCATTAATAGAAACCGAAATTCAAAACAACAGCACAAAATTTACCGCTTCTGATTATTATTTTGTTAAATTAAAAGATATTTTTAAAGATAAAGAAATTAGAATTGAAAAAAATTCAGAAAGAGCAGATGGGCAAGAAAACTTTTTACTCGATAAAAATTGGTATGTTTATAATGCCAACTACGGCACCAACGAAGAGAAGGCTTTTATTGAAATGTTTAGCAAAAAATTTGCCGATTTACAAGCAAAATTTAGTAATATTTACATTATTAGAAACGAAAGAGAATTAAAAATTTATAATAAATTAGGGCAAGCTTTTGAGCCAGATTTTTTACTATTGTGTGAAAAAAAAGAACAATCATTAACATATCAAGTTTTTATTGAGCCAAAGGGCAATCATTTAAAACAAAACGATCAATGGAAAGAAGATTTTTTACTAGAAATCGCCGATAAAAAACAGATCATTACAATTTTTACCGATCGCTATGTTGTTACAGGTTTGCCATTTTATAATCAGTTAAACGAAAATGATTTTAAACAGAAGTTAGAAAACTGCTTGATGTAAAAAATCATTTAAAATATCTGTTTATTTTTAGAAATCAATGAAAAAAGTTGTTTGTTTTTTAAATAAAGTTCTTGCTTGTTAAATTTTTATTTTTATAATTTTAGCATTATTTTTAATTAAAATTTTCAAAAATTATGTTTGCAATAGTTGAAATTCAAGGTAAACAATATCGGGTATCTCCTCAACAAAAAATCATTGTCGATAAACAAAACCATGATGTTGGCTCTAAAATTACCATTAACAATGTTTTATTAATTGGCACTTCTGATAACCAAACAATTTTTGGATCTCCTTATGTTTCTTCTGCATCGGTTGAAGCAGAGGTTTTAAAGAAATTCAAAGGCGATAAAGTAATTTCTTTTAAGAAAAGAAGAAGACAAAACTCACGCCGAAAAAAAGGGCATCGTCAAAATCATACTTTATTACAAATTACTGCAATTAATAACTAAAAATTAATTCTAAAAAACTATGGCAACAAAGAAAGCGGGCGGTAGTTCCCGAAATGGTCGAGATTCTGCAGGTCGTAGGCTCGGCATTAAAAAATTCGGCGGTCAATTAGTGATTGCTGGCAATATCATTCTTCGTCAAAGAGGCACCAAATGGCATCCTGGTGAAAATGTTGGCATCGGTAAAGATCACACTATTTTTGCCAAAATTGATGGCATTGTTAAGTTTATAAAAAGTGCTCACAAAAATAGAACTTTTGTAACAGTTATTTCTGCTTAAGTTTTAATATCTTAAGCTCACAATATGCTAGCTCCTTTTCATTTAGCTATACCAGTATCTTGCTTAACAAAAGCAAACGATTTTTACGGTGATTTGCTTGGCTTAAAAAAAGGTAGGCAGTCACAATTTTGGATAGATTGGAATTTTTTTGGTCATCAATTAGTAACTCATCTAAAACCAAATTCTAATACTACTATCACAAATTTAGTTGATGGTCATCAAGTGCCAGTTCCTCATTTTGGAGTGGTTTTAGCATGGCAAGATTGGCATAACTTCGCTAATTATTTGCAACAAAAAAACCTAGAATTTGTCATTGAGCCCTATATTCGTTTTAAAAATCAAGTTGGTGAGCAAGCGACTATGTTTTTTTATGACTATTGTGGCAATGCTTTAGAATTCAAATCTTTTAAAGATATAAATCAATTATTTGCAACACTTCCCTAAAAAAACTAGCAAAAGTAAATAAATTTGCTATGCAACAATCTTCTAATCTCAAAAATACCATTTTTGCTCCAATAACTTCTATACATTCTTCGGCAGTAACTGTTATTAGAATTTCTGGCTCAAAAACCAAATATTGCCTAAATGCTTTAGGTATCAAAAATAACCTCAATCCTCGGCAAATTTCGTTGCAAAAAATAATTATTAATCAAAATTTAATAGATGAAGCATTAATAGTGTTTTTTAATGCTCCTAATAGCTTTACAGGAGAAGATATTGCTGAAATAAGCATTCATTCTTCACCATTTATTTTGCAACAAATAACTTCTTGTCTACTTACTATTCCTAGTGTTTTTCTTGCCTTGCCAGGTGAGTTTTCAAAACAAGCTTTTTATAATAACAAACTCGATTTAGTGCAAGCCGAAGCAATTGTTGATTTAATAAATAGCGAAACCGCTATACAACATCAGCAAGCTTTAAATCAAATGAGAGGGGGGTTAAGTACTATATATTTTCAATGGAGGCAAAATTTATTAGAAATTAGTTCTTTACTTACCGCCATCATTGATTTTCCAGAAGATGATTTACCGCAAGAGTTACAACAAAATATTGACCAACAAATACACCATTTAACATCTAACATTCAAGATCATCTAAACGATAATTTAATTGGGCAAAAAATTAAAGATGGTTTAAGTTTAGCAATTATAGGCTCTCCAAATGTTGGCAAATCTAGCTTAATAAATCATTTATCAAATAGCGAAGTTGCTATTGTCTCTCCTTATGCCGGAACTACTCGCGATGTTATTGAAGTGCATTTACATATTGCAGATATTATGGTAAAAATAGCCGATACTGCTGGCATTAGAAATAGCAAAAATGCTATCGAAAAAATTGGCATTACCAAATCTTTACAAAAAGCCAAAACTTCTGATCTTAAAATATTAGTTCTTGATGCTACCAATCCTAAATTACCTAAAAATTTCACTAGCGAATTTTTGCCAAAAAATACCTTAATTGTAATTAATAAAATTGATCAAGAAAAATCGTATAAATTAATGAAGATTTTATCTTTATTACAAAAAAAACAATTCGATGTAATTGAAATTTCTTTGTTACAAAATATCAATATTCTTAATCTTAAACAATCTTTACATCATAAAGTAAAAAATATTATTCCTAGCACTTGTAATAATTTAATTACTAATCAAAGATACCGCTTAGCTTTGCAAAATACTTTACAAGCTTTACAAAATTTTTGTTTATTACCTTATCCAGAAATTGCTTTTGAAAATTTAAGAATTGCTAGCAACGAACTTGGTTTTATTACTGGCAAAATTACCAACGAAAATTTATTAGATCAGATTTTTACTAAATTTTGCATCGGAAAATAAAAAAAACTTCATTATAAGTTTAAAAAATACTTGACCTTATAATATTAAGTTTTAAAATAATATTAAATTTTTCTAATTAAAACATTAGCATTGCTATGTTTTGTTTTTTATTTATATGCCTACAATTAATCAATTAATAAGAAAACCAAGGGTTAAACAAACAGCAAAAAACAAAGTTCCTGCTATCAGTTCTTGCCCACAAAAAAGAGGTGTTTGCACTAGAGTCTATACAACCACTCCAAAAAAACCAAATTCTGCCTTGAGAAAAGTTGCTAGAGTAAAACTTACAAATGGTTTTGAAGTTATCGCTTATATTCCAGGCGAAGGTCATAATTTACAAGAACACTCTGTTGTAGCAATACGTGGCGGAAGGGTAAAAGATTTACCAGGTGTTCGCTATCATATTGTGCGAGGTTCTCTCGATACTCAAGGTGTAAAAAATCGTAAACAAGCCCGTTCTAAATACGGTGCTCAAAAACCTAAATAAATCTTTAAACAATCATTTATAATTTTATGAGAAGAAGAGCTGCCAAAATCAGAAAAATTTTCCCAGATGCAAAATACAAAGAAGTAATAGTATCTAGATTTGTTAATCGCTTAATGAACGACGGCAAAAAATCAGTAGTTGAAAAAGCCATTTATGATGCTTTTAGCGATCTCGAAAAAAAATTAAAGAGATCTCCTATCGATATTTTTAAAGAAGCTCTTGAAGTTATTACTCCAAAAATCGAGGTTCGTTCACGTAGAATAGGTGGTGCAACCTATCAAATTCCTGTTGAGGTTTCTGCAAGAAGAGGTTCTGCTCTTGCTTTAAAATGGTTAAAAATTTCTATCGAAAATATCAAAGGGCGTAAACTATCTAATAAGGTTGTCTCTGTAATTCTTGATTCCCTAGAAAATAAAGGTTGGGCCGCCAAGAAAAAAGAAGAAGTATTCAAAATGGCTGAAGCAAACAAAGCCTTCGCACACTATCGCTGGTAATTTTATTTTTTATTTCTTAAAAAAGCTATTTTGTTGATATTAAAATTAACAAAATAGCTTTTTTGTTTTAAAAAATAAATTTTTTAGTGGGTTGTAAATGCTATCACTTTTTAGTTGAAATTACATTATAATATTCTAATATTTTAGCAATTTTAATTTAATTTTATGAATTTTACATCACAGCAAAAACAAACATCTACTTGGTTTTTAGAGCTACGCAATAAAATATGTGCCGAATTTGAGTTAATAGAGCAAGAGTTTTCTGGCAATAATGATGCTAAATTTCAAAAAAAACCTTGGCAAAGATTCGATGAAACCACAAAGCAAAATGGTGGTTATGGCGAAATGTCGGTTATGAAAGGTAAAGTTTTTGAAAAGGTTGGGGTTAATTTTTCAGAAGTTTTTGGCAAGTTTAGCGATAAATTCAAGCACGAAATTCCTGGTGCCGAAGCTGATCCTACTTTTTGGGCCTCTGGCATTTCTTTGGTTGCACATATGTCTTCGCCACTTGTACCTGCGGTGCATCTAAACACTCGCTTTATCTGCACTACAAAAAGCTGGTTTGGAGGCGGTGCCGATTTAAACCCTGCCCTACCTAACGAGCAAGATACTCTTGATTTTCACCAAACAATGCAACAAGCTTGCAACAAAACCGATATTAACTATTACGATAAATTTAAAAAATGGTGCGACGAATATTTTTTTATCAAACATCGCAATGTGGCACGCGGGGTTGGTGGTATTTTTTACGACTACCTAAACACTAATAATTTTGAAAACGATTTCACTTTTACTAAAAATGTTGGACTGGCTTTTTTAGATATTTTTCCAAAAATAGTTCGACGAAATATGCATCTTGCCTACAACGAAACTCAAAAACATCAACAACTCTGCTATCGTGGGCTTTATGCCGAATTTAACCTAATTTACGATCGTGGCACCCGTTTTGGTTTATTAACCAACGGCAACCCCGAGGCAATTTTAATGTCTTTGCCACCTATGGCTGTATGGCAATAATTAACAACAACTATGCAAAAAACACATAAAATTTACGAAGGTAAGGCAAAAATAATTTATGCCACAGAAAATCCTGAAATATTAATACAATATTTTAAAGATTCTGCTACCGCTTTTAATGGAGTAAAAAAGGCCGAAATTTTTGGCAAGGGCGAGCTTAACAATGCTATTTCTGCCTACATTATGAACGAACTGGCAAAACATCGCATCGCAACTCATTTTATTGAAAAACTAAACAATAAAGAGCAGTTAATTAAAAAAGTAAGCATCATTCCGCTAGAAGTTATCATGCGCAACACCATTGCTGGTTCGCTGGCAAAAAAACTAAACCTTGCCGAAGGAGTTGATTTGCCTCATCCTATTTTTGAAATTTGCTACAAAAACGATGCCCTTGGCGACCCGCTAATTAACGAAGATCAGGCAGTTTATGCCCTAAAATTAACTACCCAAGAGCATTTAGCCACAATTAAAGCAACAGCACTAAAAATTAACAGCATTTTACAAAAACTTTTTACAGAAATCAATATTAAGCTAGTTGATTTTAAAATAGAGTTTGGCTACGATTTAAACCAAAATATTCTTTTGGCCGACGAAATCAGCCCCGATAGTTGCCGATTATGGGATTTAACCACTTCACAAAAACTCGACAAAGATATTTTTCGGCAAGATTTGGGCAGTTTAGTTGATGGCTACCAAGAAATTATCAATCGTTTTTTTAAAAAATGACACAGCCAAGACAAGAAAAAGATCAAGAAATAGAAAATTGTATAAAAAATTTTCTTACAAAAAACAAAATATGTTTCACACAACCAGAAAAAGAACCTCAAAAAGATGGTAAAAAAACACCTGATTTTTTATTGCCAGAGCATAAAATTCTTATTGAATGCAAACATCATAACACTCAATCTACAGAACAAAAACATTTAGACCTTGTTGATAACATTAGAAAAAAAATTGAAGAAAAAACAAAAGATATAAGAAAACAATGTGCAATTAGAAGGTTTGAAATTAAATACAATGAAAATTTTGACAAAATCAAGAGCATCACAGAAGATACAACAAAGTTTGATGAAATAATAAATGAAATAATTAAACAAATAGAACAAAAAACAAAATTAATAGCAGAAGAATACAAAAGCGAAGAAATAAACATAATTATACCGATAAAGAATGAAAATATCCATCTAAATATATTTTTTTCTATTCAGAAAGTAAATCAAAAAACAACATCAATATCAATAACAACAAGATGTAAAGCATTTTGGGCATCAATTAAAGATTCAAATCTTAGCAAAGAATTAAATGACAAATATAAAAAATATAAAAACTCTCATACTGATTATAAACAAATTTTAGCTTTTTCTTGCGATGATTATAGTTATCATGCTTATGGTTTAAGGAATAACGAAATAGAAAACGAAATAGAAAACGAAATAGAAGATGGAGACTTCACAAAATTTCAAAAAAACCTTTTTCAAGAAAAAGATAAATTACTGGCTATAATTCTTTTTTTCAATAATCACGAAGAAAATAATGAAACATTTAAAATAGGTTGCATTCTTTCTCCAGATAAAATTATCACTAGTAAAAAACCACAAGTAGCAAACGAAAACACGAAGATAAACAATACGAAACAACAAGATATTTTAAAATTATTTGCAGATAATTTTGATGTTGCTTTTTCTAAAAATGAAAATTAAAATTTATAATAACAAAACTCTTTAAACTCTATGACTAAAATCAGAATTAATATTGCTTTAAAAAAAGGGGTGCTCGATACTCAAGGCAAAGCAATTGAAAATGTTTTAAACAAAAATTTAGACTACCCTCAACTAAATAATGTAAGGCAAGGCAAATTTGTTGAACTTGAGCTACCCGAAACCAATGCCGAACAAATCAAAAAAATTGTCGAAGAAATTTGTACAAAATTGCTAGTTAATACAGTAATTGAAACCTACACTTATCAAATTATTAACTAATTATGAAATCAGCGGTAATCACTTTTCCTGGCTCTAACTGTAATCAAGATGCCGTTATGGCTTTAAAAAAAGTTGGCTTTGAGGTGCAAGAAATTTGGCATGCCGAAACCTCAATAAACAACAACATCGATCTCATTATTATTCCCGGAGGTTTTTCATATGGCGACTACCTGCGTAGCGGGGCTATGGCAAGTATTTCGCCCATTATGCAAGAAGTAAAAAGGTTAGCAGAAAGAGGCAACAAAATTTTAGGCATTTGCAATGGTTTTCAGATCTTAACCGAAAGCAACTTGCTTGAAGGTTGCCTAATTCGTAATGCTTCTGGCAAATTTATTTGCAAGCAAACTTTACTTCGAGTTGAAAATAACACTTCTGCTTTTACTTGCAATTACAAAAAACAACAAATAATTAACATACCAATCGCCCATGCCGACGGCAATTTTTTTGCCAGCAACGATACCATAAAAAATCTTGAAGATCAAAATCTAGTAGCTTTTCGTTATGTCGATGATGTAGGAAATGTAAGCAATCAAGCTAATCCTAATGGCTCTATGCTTAATATTGCAGGTATTTTTAACAAACAAAAAAATGTACTTGGTTTAATGCCTCATCCAGAAAGAGCTATCGATATATACACTGGCTCTACTGATGGCTTGGTAATGTTTGAAGGGTTATTAGAAGGTTTTAATTAATTTTAAATGACTAAAAAAATCAACATCGCTATTTTAATTTCTGGCACTGGAAGCAATATGCAAGCTTTGGTTAATGCCTGCAACTCACCTAATTTTCCTGCAAATGTAGTGCTTGTTATTGCCAATAAACCAACATCGGTAGGGCTTGCTTGGGCAAAAAAGCAAGGGTTAAACACTGTGCTTATCGATTCTGCTAAATTTACTTTAAAAGCAAATTCTCGCTTGGCTTTTGAACAAGAACTGCAAAATGTTTTAGAAAAATTTCAGGTTGAGTTAATTTGTTTGGCTGGTTTTATGCGATTATTAACAGGCTGGTTTATAGAGCAATGGCCACAAAAAATCATTAATATTCACCCTTCTTTACTGCCTAATTTTAAAGGGGCTAATGCAGTTTTTGATGCCTTGCAAGCCAAAGCTTCATTAACTGGCTGCACCACTCATTTTGTAGTAGAAGAAATGGATGCAGGGCCAATAATTTTACAAAAATCTGTGCCAATTAACCCAAGCGATAATCTAGAATCTTTAAAATCTAAAATTTTACAACAAGAACATCAAATTTATCCAGAAACTGTAAAAATTGTTTGCAATAAAATTTTAGATAAAATAAAATAATTTCAAATTTATATTTTTTATCCATGACAACACCTCTGCCTTTAATCATCTATCCAAACCCAATATTAAAGCAAAAATCACAACCAGTTCTTGAGATAAACCAAGAAATAAAAGATTTAACAGAAAGAATGTTTAGCACAATGTATCAAGAAGGCGGTATTGGGCTAGCTGCTGTGCAAGTTGGAGTGTTAAAAAGAATAATTGTTTGCGATTTAACCTATAAAATTAAAAACCATCATCACCATCATCATCACGAAAATTGCCATCATGATCTTGAAATTATTAATTCGAATAAACAATGTTTTATAAATCCAATAATTATAAACTCTTCTCACGAAACTTTTGTTTGTCAAGAAGGTTGCTTATCTTTTCCAGATATTAGAGCCGATGTTATTCGGCCAAAAACAGTTGTTGTTTCTTATTTAAATCTAGATGGCAATCAACAAGAAATAGAGCTCACCAATTTAGCTTCTACTTGTATTCAGCACGAAATAGATCATCTAAACGGTGTTGTTTTTGTTGATTACTTATCTAAACTAAAAAAAGATATTCTTCTTAAAAAACTTCTTAAAAATGGCAAATTATAGTTATAAAGCCATCGATCCCGATGGCAAATATATTAAAGGCAAAATCTCGGCAGAAAATCCTTCCGATTTAATGTCTTTGTTAAAAAATTCTTCTTTAGAACTCATTTCTTATAAAGAAGAAAAAATAAAATCCACTTTTTCTTTAAGAAAAAACATCACCACTCAAGAACTTATTAGTATTTTTATTCACCTCGAACAACTAGACAAAGCTGGCGTTTCAATTATTGATGCCATCCAAGATTTACGCGATACCACCGATTCTAATGCCATAAGAAGCATAATGCAAGAAATATACGAATCTATTAAAAATGGTAATATGTTTTCAGAATCTATCGCTAAAAGACAAGATATTTTTAAAGCAACTTATGTAGGGCTTATTGCCATGGGCGAAAAAACTGGCACTCTATCAAATGCCTTTATTAGCATTGTAGAAGATATCAAATGGAACATCGAAATTAAAAGAAAAACTAGAAAAGCTTTAGTCGGTCCGCTGTTTGGTTTATTACTAATGTTTGCAGTTATGGGCATCATGACATCTGTTGTTGTACCAAAAGTTACAGGGTTTTTATCGGCACAAAATATTGAGTTACCACTCATGACAGTTTCTCTCATTGCTTTTTCGAATTTTGCTCAAAAATACTGGCTTTTAATTATAATGCTACCAGTAATATTTATATCAGTCATTAAAATGCTTGCTCGAAATAAAAATTTAGCAGTGAGAATCGATTTTTTAAAACTACGTATACCAATTTTTGGCAATATTATTGTTAAAATTGAATCCGCTAAATTTTGTCAATTTTTTTCTATTACATTTAAAAGTGGTTTAGGTGTGTTAGAATGCCTCGAATCTTCTAGTATCGCTCTAAAAAACAAGGCTATCAAAGAAGCAATTTTATATGTTAAACAACAAGTTTCCGAAGGACAATCATTATCTTATGCCATTTCTACTACCGAGTTTTTTCCGAGCTTGGTTGTTCGAATGTTTAAAATCGGCGAAGATAGTGGTAACATGGAAAACTCACTGAAAAATATTAAATATTTTTACGATAAAGAAATAAACGATTCTATCGATAGAATAGTTAGCATGATTCAACCAACTATTACCATTGTAATGGGCGGTATGATAGCCTGGATTTCTATTGCAGTGTTTGGTCCAATTTACAGCACTTTTTCATCTTTAAAATAATGCTCAATACCAAACCTTATCTTGTTTTAGGTATTGGCACTGATGTTGGTAAAACCTTTTTTACCGCCAATTATTGCCATAATTTTCTCAATAGTTTTGCCATTAAACCTGTGGCAACTGGTTTTGTGTGTAATGCTAATTTTATAGATCCTAATTCTGATGTTGCTTTACTTTTAAAAGCCATAAAACAACCATTAACTTTAAAAAATGTAAATAATATTTGCCTTTATCATCATCCGCTACCTATTTCACCTCATTTAGTTTTAGATATTAATTTTGAGAATTTATTAAATTTTTGTAAGCAAAAAATACAACAACATAAAAACCAAACCCTTCTTATCGAAACTGCTGGCGGAGTTCTTAGCCCAATCAATAATCGCCAACACTTCTTACATTTAGCAGAAGCTTTACAAATAGAATGTTTGTTAATTGCTAACAATTATCTTGGAGCCATAACTCACACTCTTGCTAGTATCGAAGCTATTAAAAATCGTCAACTCAATTTACAAAAAATCATTATCAATAATCATCAAAACAATAATCAAACCACTAATTGGCAATTTATTAATACTTTGCAAGATTTTTGCCAAAATAATAATTGGCAACTCAATTTTATCGAGATTAAAAATATCATAAAAAAACTTGATTTATAAATATTTTGTTTTTTAATTCTAAACTATTGAATATCAAACTTTAATTTTATCAAAAAAAAATGACTAACATCTACGAAAAAGATATAATCTCTAACCTAGCTTTACAGCATGCAAGCAAACAAGAATGGGTAAAAAAAGCCGAAATTCTCTGCGAGGCTTTGCCTTATTTATGTAAATTTTCTGGCGAGACATTTGTTATTAAATTTGGCGGATCCGCCATGGGAAAAGATAATAACTTAAAAAATTTTGCCAAAAATGTTGTACTTTTAAAACAAATTGGCATAAATCCAATTGTAGTACATGGTGGCGGTCCACAAATTGGGCAAATGCTTGAAAAACTCAACATGAAATCAACTTTTATTGACGGCTTAAGAGTAACCGATGCCGATACCGTTGATATAGTTGAAATGGTTTTGGCTGGCTCCATAAACAAAGCAATTGTTTCTGAAATTAATCAAGCATCAGGCAAAGCAATTGGTATTTGCGGTAAAGATTGCAATTTTATTAAAGCAAAAAAAGCCACCAAAACCAAAAAAGATCCCCACTCCAACATTGAAAAAATTTTAAATTTAGGTTATGTCGGAGAACCTTATTTTGTTGATCCTGCTATGCTTACATTATTTGAAGAATCCGATATCATTCCTGTAATTGCTCCAATTGGAGTTGGTGATAATGGCGAAACTTTTAACATTAATGCCGATACTGTAGCTGGAGCAATTGCTTCGGCACTTCATGCTTCAAAACTCATTATACTTTCTGATGTTGACGGTGTATTGCTACCAAATGGTCAATTAGTAAGCCATTTAAACATTGCCACGGCCAAACAAATGATAAAAGACGGCATGATTACTGGTGGCATGATTCCTAAAATTGAAACCTGCATTAATGCCATCGAAAAAAATGTTTCTTATGCTCATATTTTAAACGGTTCAATTGATAATATTTTATTAATGGAAATTTTCACTGAAAGCGGTGTTGGAACTATGTTAATTTAAAAATATATTAATTTGTTAAGTTGTCTTTTTTTCTTCTACACACAGGTATTAATCTTGCCCTAGGCAAAACATCTCTTCTTGCTTTACAACCAACTTTATTGCAAGATTTAACCATCCATGGCTTTGAACATGTTATAAGAAGATTATTAAAAGGCACCAAAAGAAAAAGAGGTCTTTCTAGAGCTCAACAACGAAAACTAATCAACCGCAAAAAAAGATGGTTTGTCGATAACATTATTATGCATCATCGTAGATTGCAAGAAATTAATCGACAAAAACTTATAAGCTCTACTAGAGAAAGAGCCTTGGCAAGAAAAAAAAATCTACTTAATAATTCTCTACAAAAATCTAAACCAAAAGCCAGACCAGAAATCAACAGAACTTGGCAAAATGGTTTAAGTATGCGAGATAGAGGATTAAAAATCAGGGGATCAGTTGATACTCGTAAAATACGAGTTCGAAGCAGGTGGCTCACTGTTACAAATAAAAAAGAACCAACATGACAAAAAAAATTTTACTTATTATTACTGGTGGCGTTGCTTGTTATAAAAGCCTTGAACTAATTCGTTTACTACAAAAACAAAATTATTTAGTTGAGGTTATTCTTACCGATTCTGCCATGCAATTTATTACTCCACTTTTAGTAAAAAGCATCACAACTCAAACAGTTTATACTAAACTTTTTAGCGATAATGGCATAGAACACATCAAGCTTAGCAAAGAGGCGAATTTGGTAGTTATAGCACCTGCTACTGCCGACTTTTTAGCTAAAATGGCTAATGGCTTTGCAAACGATTTAGCATCGGCAACTATGCTTGCCAACCAAACACCTACAATTATTTCTCCAGCAATGAATACCAATATGTGGAACAACCCAGCCACTCAAAAAAACTTAACTTTTTTACAGCAAAATAATTTATTACATTTTTTACCTCCAAAAATTGGCTTACTAGCTTGTCAAGAATATGGTACTGGCAAAATGTGGGAACCTAGCGAAATTTATCAGGCTATCACTAGTTTTTTTGATATTTCACAACTCTCAAAACACAACCTTTATCAAAAAGCTTTACTTGGTAAAAAAATTATCATAACCGCTGGCTCCACCCATGAAAACATCGACCCGGTAAGGTTTATCGGCAATAAATCTTCTGGAAAACAAGCAATAGCTATCGCTAATATTTTGCATTTTTTAGGGGCAGAAATTTTGTTTATTTATGGTAATATAAACCAAGAAATACCCCATTATTTTTCAGCAATCCACACCGCAACCGCTCAAGAAATGCTTAACATAGTTGAGAAAAATCTAACAAATACAGATATTTTTATTGGCTGTGCGGCAGTTGCCGATTTTAAAGTTACCAATTCCGCCAAACAAAAAATTAAAAAACAAAATCAAACTAATTTAACCTTATACCTAGAGCCAAATCCCGATATTTTACAAACAGTAGGATTATCTAAAAATCGCCCCAAAATGGTTATTGGCTTTGCGGCAGAAAGCGAAAATTTAATTGATTTTGGCAAGCAAAAATTAGTTACTAAAAATTGCAATTTAATTATTGCAAATAATATTGAAAATGGTAGTATTTTTGGCTCTAATAACACCGATGCTTGTTTTATCGAAAAAAATAAGCACACAAATCTAGGTAAAATCAGCAAACAACAGCTTGCTTTTTATTTGGCTCAAAAAATATTATCTAATTTTGAAATGCTATAAAAAAAACCTATGAAAATAAAATCATTCACCATCAACACAATCAATAATTTTAGTATACCATTACACATTGGCGAACCTAATAAAGATGCCTCACCACTTGAGTTTCAAGCTAGATATCTTGCCAAAAATTATAATTTAAATTTACCACCAGAAATTTTTGAAAGTTTCAATAGTTTTAATGAAGTTGCTAAAGCTCTAAAAATTCCTCTACCAGTATTAATTGATTATGCATTAAACAAAATAACTCAAAAAAATGATCTTAAAAAAATGGCTCAAAATCAACTAGAAATAGCTAAAAATATTCGAAAAAAACCTATTTTTTCACAACCAAAAAACAACAATCAATCAAATGAAAAATAAACACATTGCCGTTTTAATGGGAGGCTTTAATTCCGAAAGAGAAATTTCTTTAAAAACTGGAGAAGCAGTTTATCAAGCCCTGCAAGAACTTGGCTACCAAACCACAAAACTCGATTTTTCACATCAAATTATCAATGATTTGCTAAAAATTAAACCACACATTGTATTTAATGCTCTGCACGGTTACGGTGGTGAAGATGGCAGAATACAAGGAATGCTCGATATCATGAAAATCCCCTACACCCACTCTGGTTTACTTGCTTCTGCTTTATGTATAAACAAAAACATCACTCACCAAATTTGCCAAAACAACAACATTAAAACCGCCCAACATGAATTATTACATCAAGGGCAAGATACTTTAAATCAACAAAAATTAGCCGCTTTTACTTCTGGTTTTGTGCTAAAACCACTTAATGAAGGCTCTAGTATTGGAGTTGAAGTAATGAAACACCCCGATAATTATAATTTTGCTAACTATCAATGGCAACACGGCAACACCATTTTGGTTGAACAATATTTATCAGGGCAAGAGCTTGATGTGGCCGTTATTAACGGCAAAGCTCTAGGAGTTTTAGAAGTAAAACCAAGTGGTGATTTTTACGATTACGAATGCAAATACACTCCCGGTCTTACTCAATATTTAATGCCAGCTCCAATTAGCCATGATCAATATCAAGAAATATTACTTCTAGCCGAAAAATCTGCTAAAGTTTTTGGTTGTCAAAAACTTTGCCGAATCGAATTTATCTTAAACAACAACAAAAACGGTGATAATAAAATTTATTTACTCGAAATAAATACTCATCCAGGCTTTACATCTACTTCTATTGTGCCAAAAATAGCTAATTATGTAGGTATTTCTTTTAACCAAATTGTGCAAATGTTACTTGATTCTGCCTCACATGATTAACAAACAACGCAGAATCATTATTAAAATCAAAAAAACTTTTACAACATCAATTATTTTATTATTTTTACTAATAATTTGTGGAATTTTAGGTTTAAGCATTCATAAACCAGATTTTTTAACTAAAATCACCACCAATGCATTAAATTCGACATTTTTTTTTCAACCGCTAAAAATTATCATCACTGGTAATAATAAAATTAGCAATCAAGAAATCATTGATATAACAAAAAACTACCTCGATCAAAAATATTCTAGCAAAATCCATATTTCCAACATCTCTTTAACTGATTTACAAAATACCCTGCAAAATTCGTTACCTTGGCTTAAAACCATCTTTCTAAAACGAACTTTACTTAATCAACTTTATATCAATATCATCGAATATCAACCAATCGCTTTATGGTTTGATGGAGCAGAAAAATTCTTGGTCGATAAAGACGGCGAAATCATCATTTCCCTTCATAAAATACCAGATTCCGAAAAATCAAATTATGAAAATATGTTAATTTTTTCTGGCTTGGGAGCTAATAAAAACATCAAATCTTTTTTTAATATTATTACCATTAACCAAAACATTAGTGGTTTAATTTATTCTGCTCATTGGGTTGGCGAAAGAAGATGGGATATCCGTTTATTCGATGGCACTTTAATTAAAATGCCCGAAAATAATATTTATAACGCTTGGCAAAATCTCACCAAAATATATACCAATAATCCTGAGGTAAAAAATTTAAAAACTATCGATTTAAGAATTGAAAACAAAATATACCTCGAATATCAAAACAAAAAAACCGAAACACATAAAATTTAATAATTATATAATTTAAAATTATTTTTATAAGCATTTTAATCTAATATTTAAATATATCTAAAAATAAGAATCGGTATTAGTTGTATTTTTAAAATTCAAAGTCAAACTTAGCAAACTATAATTTTAAACAAAAATTTCGTTTATTAACCAGTATCATAACTAATTATGCTCGACAAAGATAATTCTTTTTTCAATCAATGTAAGAAAAATTTAATAGACACCACCGCAAGAAACAATCTTATTCACTTTAAATTTACATCACAAACTTCACTTGATATTGATAAATTATCGCAATTTCAAAAAAATAAAAAAAATCAAAATCAATCTTTTGAGATTGAAAAAATAGACTATTCTAACACATATCAATTTAATCTCGAGCTTGCTAAAAACAGCATTATTAATTCAGCACCAGATGAAAATAAAAAATTACAACAAGAACTCCACAAAACTCTAGAAAAAATTTATTTAAAACAAAAACAAATTAAAGATGAAAAGGGCTTTAATCCAACTAGTTGGGCTTATTATTTTTTCAAATATCAAGATGGAAATAAACAAAAATATGCTCCGATTTATTTAATTTCTACTGAGGTTGTAAAAAATAAAAAAGGCAGTTATGCGGTAAATCATCCAAGCATAAAACCTTTGATTAATTTTAATTATGCTATATATGAAAAATTTAAAAATGATTTTCAAATTACTATAGATAATAAACTTATTGATTTTAAAGATTTAAGCAATGCTTCACTAGATGATATCGATCAAAAAATTTCTCAAATCGAAGAATTTTTAGCCGAAAATATAAAAGGTGTTTCAATAGAAAAAAAAATTATACTAGGAATATTTAATTCTGCTAAAGCCTCTTTATATAACGAACTAGTCAATTTAGAAAAATATTTTTTAAATCATAATTTAATCAAAATATTTCTTACAAGAGACTTTAGCAAATTTAATCGAGGAGATTTTCAAAAACCTTATAAAATCGATAAAATACCATCTGATAAATTTTTTAGCCCATTTGATTTTGATTCTTCGCAACTTGAAGCAATTCAAGCAGCAAAAGACGGTAAAAACTTTATAATACAAGGTCCTCCCGGAACTGGTAAAACTCAAACCATCTCCAACATAATTTCTGAATTAGTGGCAGAAGGGAAAAAAGTTTTGTTTGTAGCCGAAAAAAAGGCAGCAATTGATGCTGTTCTTAAAAATTTTTCTAAAATTGGTCTTGAAAAAATATTTCTTGATCTACATGATAAAAAATCAAAATCCAGAGATATTGTAGATCAGATGTTTGACTCAATAACTTTTTTTCAAGATCATAAACATATCACTCTTGATAATGAAAAATTGCTTAAACTAGATGAAACAAAAAAAAAATTAAATGAAAGAAGCGAGATACTTCATGAGAAATTAGAATTTGATAAAACACCTTTCGATTTGAATTCTGAATTAACAAAAATACAAGATATTAAAAAATTAGGTGGTAATTTTTTATACAATTGCTCTAAAGAAAATTTTGATAAATATTTAAAAACTTTAGAAGACATAACTAAACTGTTGCATATTTATCTTGATTCAAACAATCCTTTTTTAGATAAAAAATTAAAAGATCTAAAAAATTTTCTCGAAAATAACAAAGAATTAAAATCTTTAACTGAGTTAAAAAACTTAATTAATGATACTAAAGATATAGAATTAACTCTTTTATCTGTTGACAAACATATAAAAGAGTTAAGAGATATAATTAAAAACTTTTCTCTTGATATTAAAAAATTTAACAAAGATGAATTAGAATCTATTTTTTATATATTTAAAAAGGCTTTATCAAATAATTATTTATTAGATAGCGAGCCTAATAAATTATCCAATCTGAATCTCTTTAATATCAAAGATTGTATTAAAGAAACACAAAAACTTTTAATAAAATCAAAAACACTAGATAGAAAACAGAAAAAATTAAAACTTTTTATCAACCAGATGATTAATAATTCGTCATTCAAAAATATAATTAATTACTGTAAGAAAGCTAAAATTGAGATTGATTTAAAAAAATTAAGTAAAGAATTTGAGATAAATAAAAAAACCATCATTAAAAAAATCAATTTAATCACTCAATCACAAGAAATTGCTGATTTATGGCAATTGGTTAATAAAAATGAACATGATTTAGAATATATAGAATCAGTTATTAAAAAATATTTTAAAGATGAATTAGAATTAAAGAAATTAAAAGATGATTTAACTAATGGTAAAAGAAAAATTAACATTCTTTCTAATAGTGTGTTGAATTATCTCGATGAAAACAATAATACCGAAATTAATCTTGATTATTTAGAAAATAAAGTATCTAATTACATAAAATATTTCCCTGAATTAAAAGATTCTATTAGTTATCTAGAACTAAAAAATACCCTTGAAGAATTGTCTCTTCAAGAGTTTTGGGAAGATTTTTTACAAAGCACAATTTCACACAAAAAAATTTTAGATGTATTTAAAAAAAGTTTTTACTCACAAAACTTAGAAAAAATTAGCAAGCAAAATGAATTAATTTCTAATACCATAGAAACTTCTAAAATCAGAGATAATTTTAAAATTTTAGATAAAGCTTCGATCGAAATAAATAAAAATAGAGTTATTAAAAATATTAACCAACACCTATCAAATACTGTCGATAAGCATTCTTCAGATTTTCGAGAATTGAAATATCTGGAAAGATTACCAAAGCCACGTAAAATTCTTTCTAAATATCGCAATATTATTTTGAATGCGGTTCGTTGTGTAGTTTGTAGCCCACTAACAATCTGCGAATATTTTGAAATTAATGAAAAACACATTGATGAGCCTATATTTGATGTAGTAATTTTTGATGAAGCATCACAAATTTTTATTAGCGATGCATTGAGTTCGATTTTTAGAGCGAAACAAATAATTATCGCTGGCGACAGTAATCAAATGCCGCCCACAAATTTATTTAATAATAAAGATACTGGTGAAGATGATAATGATAGCGATTCCGAAGAAGATAATAATGAAGAAGATATTAATGATTATCTGGGATTGCTATCATATAGCGCCACGAAATTACCAGAAATATCATTAAATTGGCATTATCGTAGTAATTTTGAACAGTTAATATATCCTTCAAATAAGTTTGTTTATAGCGGAAGGTTAATAACCTTCCCAAACTCTAATAAAACTGAAAAACCTATTGTTTTTCATTACTTACCAGAAGGAATTTGGCAAAAACAAACCAATGATCATGAAGCAAAATATGTAATAGAGCTATTGAAAAAAATTTATGACACAGGGGCTAGATCTGTTGGTGTTATATCAATTAATAGTAAACAACAAGAATTAATCAGATCTCTTATCTATTGCAACACCAATCTTAATGACTGGTTAGATAGCGATGATGGAGATGGTCTTTTTGTTAAAAATCTTGAAAATTGCCAAGGCGATGAGAGAGATATAGTAATAATTTGTAGTTCTTATGCAAAAAATAAAGAAGGAAAAATTGATGGCAGAATGTTTCAACAACTCAATTCAGAAAACTCTTACAAAAGATTAAATGTAATGTTCTCTAGAGCCAAGCAAAAAATTCATTTACTTAGCTCTTTAAAATACCAAGATATAAAAAACGATGGAACAAAAAAAGGAATGGATTTTTTTCAGAAATACTTGCAATTTGCTGAAACTAGTATTTTTGGCATAACTTCAAAAAATCATATCAAACAAGATGATTTTGATAGTGGCTTTGAAGAAAGTGTTTGTAAATCATTAAGATCACTAGGTTATGAAATTCATTCTCAAGTTGGTTGCTCTGGTTATAAAATAGATTTAGCTGCTGTTTGCCCAAATACCAAAAATTATATTTTAGGGATAGAGTGCGATGGCGAAATGTATCACTCAGGCAAAACAGCTAGAGAAAGAGATAGGCTTCGTCAGGAAGTTTTAGAATCAAAAGGCTGGAATATTCATAGAATTTGGTCTTATGATTGGATTGATTCCAAAAATGAAGAATTAGAAAAACTTCAAAAGAAAATTAATCAATTAATTATTCAATAAAATTATAATATTTCTTTTCATATTAATTTAAAATTTTTATTATGCAAAACAGTAAAAAATTACAAGATGCTATTTTTAACTTTTTGTTGCCGTTTTTGTTGCTTTTTAGTTGCTATTTATTACTTTCTGCCTTTTGGCAAAACAACTTTTTTATTGGAATTTTAGCTATTTGGCTCTTGATTTGTTTTCTGTTTTTATTTAATATTATCACTACAAATATTCTTTTATTTGAAATCATTTTTTTTTCTTTTGTATTATCTAGCCTAATTTATATTAGCTGTTTTTGTTTTGTTATTTTAAATCTATGACCAAAATTTTAGTGATCGGAGCTGGTGCAATTGGCTGTTTTTATGCTTCTAAGCTTTGGCAAGCAGGAGCAGAAATATGCTTGTTAGTTCGAAATAATGCCGAAGAAGTGCAAAAAAACGGCATCGAAATTTTAAGTATTAACGGCAATTTTACTTTTCATCCACAATCAATAATTAGTGATTTATCTCACTATAAACAACAGCCCGATTATATTTTAATTGCTACTAAAGTTTTACCAAACATTGATTTACCTAAAATCATCAGCCAAGTTATTGCTACGCACACTAAAATTGTGCTTATTCAAAATGGCATCAACATCGAAAAATCTTTAGCCGAAAAATTTTCACAACAAATTATTAGTGTTATTGCTTTTGTATGTGTAGCAAAAATTAACAACATCAAAATACATCATCAAGATAATGGCTATCTTATTATGGGAAATTATCAAAAAAAAGCCAACTCCGATACTCATTTTTTGGCAGATTTATTTCAGCAGGTAGGCATTCAAACTAAAATAAGCAATCATATTCAAACCGATCGCTGGGAAAAACTAATTTGGAATGCTGCATTTAATCCAATTTCGGTCTTAAGTGGTGGTTGCAATACCAAACAAATGCTAGAAAATACACATTGCCAACAACTAATTAAGCAAGTGATGCAAGAAGTTTTTTTACTTGCTGTAGCCGATAACTGCTCTTTGCCAAACAATATTATTGCCGAAAAAATATCTTATACCGAAAAAATGGTGCCTTACGAAACCAGTATGTTGCTCGATTTCAAAAACAATCGCCCTATGGAAATTGAAGCAATCTTAGGTAATGCTCTAAAATTTGCTCAAGAAAAATCAATACCAACACCACATTTATCAAGTTTATATGCCCTACTCTCTTGTTTTTAAGAACATCAAAAATGCTAGCAAAATTTTACTTTTTTTACTAATATTTTTTTGTTACCACACTAGCTTTGCCAAAGATAATCTCAAAAAAAATAATAAAATCATTACTAAAAAACATAAAATTAGCAAAAAACATCAAGTAAAAAAAGAAAAGTTTATTTTTAAAAATCCAGAACCAAATCATCAACAAAACAACCAAACAAATTTTTCTCTTAACAAAACCGATTATTTTTTAGAAATAGAACTAACCCCGCAAAATTGCGACAAAACAATTATCAGCAAATGTTTTTTTGCCGATTCTTTCTTTGAAAAAGCCTATTTTCATCCTACAACCTTACATATTTTTAACAATAAAATTTTAGCCACTCAATTAGTCTATCACAATAATTTTATACAAAAAAACAATCCTAAAATCATCAATCAAAACTATACTTTTACCACTATCAAGCAAAATAAAATAAGTTTTAGTGTGTTTGAAGGTAATCTGACAAATCTTTATTTCTCAACAACAAACAACGAAAATAAATCCGATCCTTGTTTATCTGTCGATAAACTATTTTTACATGAACAGCTCTATAATAATCTTACAACTCAAGATATATTTTTTAAAGTTCCTAATAAAAGCGAATTAAAACAACTTGGCTTATTTGAATATAATCAACAAAAATATGCAGTTCTTTACAATGCTCAAAATAAAAGTTGGCACACTATTGATAACTTAATTTTATGCCAAAATATACCTCAAGAAAACTCTCAAAATATTTTATGGCAAAAAACCTTTACCCAAGAACAATGTTCTCAAAAACTAGATTGCCTCACTCAAAATACAACCAAATCATCTGAAACTTGCAAAATATTAAGCAATATCGATCTTGAAATTTGTTTTTTACAAGAAAAATGTTCAGAAGTTTTCGAAATAAACAAATGTCTAATTACCAAAAATAATTTACATGAATGATTTAATTTTATTTTATCCACTGTTATTTTTAGGCTTAACTCAAAGTTTTAGCCATTGTCTTGCAATGTGCGGCCCCATCGTTGCCACTCTCACCCACCATGCCACTTACCAACATAATATCGCCGAAATTTCATTGAAAAAAATCAAATCTTATGCTTTATTGCCTTATCATTTTGGCAGAATAACCACTTATACTTTAACTGCTGGCTTGCTTTCTTATTTTCGCAAAACAATTGATAATTATTTTTCTTTACAAATATTACAACACTTTTTTTTAAGCCTTGCTTTACTATTTTTTATTTATTTATTTTGTCGAAATTGCTCAAAAAACTTTTTTCATAAATATTTACTCAAAATTAACATTTTTTTTACTAAAAATCGTTTTCTTACAAAAATTAATTGGTTATGGCAAAAATTTTTTACTAAATTCAGCAAAAAACTTATCAATAACCCTATTGGTTGGCAAGGTTATTTATTAGGTCTAATTTTAGGATTCATTCCGTGTGGCTTACTATATGTTGCTTATTCTTTAACTAGCAGTTTTCATTCGCCAATATTAGCAATGTTTGGTATGTTAATTTTTGGCTTATCAACAATTCCTGCCTTGCTTTTTAGTTCGGCCTTGGTAAATTATTGGCAAAAATTACCTGAATTTAAAATTATTGCAAATATTATTATAATGTTTAATATTATTGTAATATTAAAATTATTGTTTTTTTAATTATGTTTTCAAACACACATCCTTATTATAATTATCGCATTGTTAAACTCTTTACTTTGGCAGCTGTTTTTTGGGGTATTATTGGCTTTACAGTTGGAGTTTTGATTGCTTCACAAATGGCTTTTCCTGCACTAAACTTTGATTGGCAATATACTAGTTTTGGCAGGCTTCGCCCCCTGCATACTTCGGCGGTAATTTTTGCTTTTGGTGGTAATGTACTTTTTGCTACTAGTTTTTTTGTTGTACAACGCACTTCTGGAGTTCCTTTATGGGGAGGTAAAGGTTTGCATAATTTTATCTTTTTTGGCTATCAAGCTTTTATTATTATTGCTGCGATTGGTTATGTTTTTGGTATAACTCAAGCCAAAGAATATGCCGAGCCAGAATGGTATGCCGATTTATTACTTTTGCCAGTTTGGGTAAGTTATTTTTTAGTTTTTTTACTCACTCTTAAAAATCGCAAAGAGCCTCATATTTATGTTGCTAATTGGTTTTTTTTGGCTTTTATTTTAACCGTAACAATTTTACATATTGTCAATAATTTATCAATCCCCACTAAAATTGATAGCTTAAATAGTTATCCAATTTTTGGCGGAGTACAAAGTGCCATGATTCAATGGTGGTATGGCCATAATGCAGTTGGTTTTTTCTTAACCGCAGGCTTTATTGGTATTATGTATTATTTTGTACCAAAAAGAGCAGAAAAACCAGTTTACTCTTACCGACTTTCTATTTTGCATTTTTGGTCACTGATTTTTATTTACATTTGGGCAGGTCCACACCATTTACACTATACTGCATTACCAGATTGGGTGCAAACTCTTGGCATGACTTTTTCTATTATGCTTTGGATGCCATCTTGGGGCGGTATGATTAATGGCATCATGACTCTCTCTGGAGCTTGGGATAAACTACGTACCGATCCAGTATTAAGATTTTTAATCACCTCGGTTGCTTTTTATGGTATGAGTACTTTTGAAGGTCCACTAATGTCTATCAAATCTATCAACGCTCTTTCACACTACACCGACTGGACTATCGGCCATGTACACTCTGGAGCTTTAGGTTGGGTTGCTCTCATTAGCTTTGGAGCAATTTATCATTTAGTGCCAGTGTTATGGAGCAAGTCTAATTTATATTCTATAAAATTAGTTAATACTCACTTTTGGCTTGCCACTGTTGGTATTGTGCTTTATATTGTAGCTATGTGGATTTCTGGTATTTCACAAGGGGTTATGTGGCGATCTTATAACGAACAAGGTATTTTGCAATATTCTTTTATAGATGTTTTAAAAGCAACTCATCCTCTTTATATAGTAAGAGCTTTAGGAGGGCTATTTTTCTTGAGTGGTAGCCTAGTTATGGCATATAACATCTACAAAACAATCACTCAAAAAACACCAAAAACAGCATAAATCTATGCAATTAATACTTCTCGCTTCTAATTCAAAACTTTACTCTAATCAAAAATTACTATCTTCTGCTTCAAGTTTAGGGCATAACATTGTTTTCGTTAATATTGCCGATTGTTATTTAACTATTGAAAACAATCAACTAGATATTTATCATCAAAATCAACTAATAAATAAAGCCGATTGCATTATTACTCGAATAAAACCAGCACTTACTTACTATGCCACTTCTATTATCCGACAGTTTGAAGCCTTAAATATTATCTGCTTAAACTCCTCTTCTGCTATCATTAATTCTCGCAATAAACTTTACACTTTACAAATTTTAGCCCAACATAATTTACCAGTACCCACAACTGCTTTCGCAAATTCTGCTACCTATACCAACAATTTAGTGCAAAAAGTTAATCAAGCTCCCTTAATTATTAAATTAATTGAGGGCACCAAAGGAGTTGGAGTAATGCTTGCCGAAAATAATAAAGCCGCCGAAAGTATTATTAACTCTTTCCATAGTCTCAAAAAAGATGTGCTAGTTCAACAATATATTAGTGAAGCTAAAGGGCAAGATATACGTTGTTTTGTAGTAGGTGAAAAAGTAATTGCCACCATGCAACGAACCGCTCAAGATGGCGAATTTCGAGCTAACATTCATTTAGGAGCCAGTGGTAAAGAAATAAAAATAACTCCTTACGAAGAAGAAATGGCTATTAAAGCCAGTAAAGTACTTGGTCTACAAATTGCTGGAGTCGATATGATTCGTTCAAGCGAAGGGCTAAAAATTCTTGAAGTTAATTCATCGCCAGGTCTTGAAGGCATTGAAAAAGCCACAAAATTTGATATTGGCAAAGAAATTATCAACCATATCGTTTCTGCTATTAAAAAATCTTAACCAATGACAAAAATTTTTGACAACATAGAGTTTTTACTAGGCGCTGGCAACACTAGCCAATTTTATAAACATCATCATCCTGCATTAATTTTTTTGGGAGCCTCCAATGTTGGTAAATCTAGCTTAATTAATGCTTTATTTGACAAAAAAATAGCCATTTCTTCTAAAACTCCAGGAAGAACCCAGCAAATAAATTTTTTTCTTGCTAAAAATAAAAAGCAATCTTTTGTGGTTGCCGATTTACCTGGCTACGGCTTTGCCAAAATTACACAAGAAAAATTCGAAAAAATATCCGATCTCTGTTTAGAATTTTTATTATCTTTGCAAAATCAACCAAAAAGCTTTATTTTTTTACTACTAGATCCAAGCAAACAACTAAAACCAGCCGATATTTCTGCCCTAAACTTTTTACAACAACAGCAACTGAATTTTTATCTTATTTTCACTAAAACAGATAAATGCACCCAAACTCAAATAACCGAACTAAACCAACAAATATCGCAAGTTATTAGCAATTTTACAATACCATTCGCTTTAGCAAGCACCAAAAATCATAGCATTATCTCTTTACAAAAAAAAATCATTAACCAAATTTTATCACCACGTATTACATCCTAGATGATTTTAAAACTGCTAATTTTTATAGTTCTTTTTACCACCAATTGCTTTGCTAACTCTCTTGATATCGATGGTAATGTTAATTTTTCTTTCACTACTCCAAGGCAAGTTTATTTATCGCAAAAACCAACAATAGGCTTTGATGGTTATACCTGGATTCGCCCTGGCTTTAATTTTAACAACACATTTTTAACAAAAACAACTTTAAACTTTAAAATCGAAACCAACTACAATACCAGCAACACTCTTGCTCCTATTTTAGATGAGGCTTTTGTAGCGATCAAAAGTGATTTTGGTAAACTTGAATTTGGCAATTTTTTAGCGGTAAATCAGCAACTAAAACAAAATCCAGCTAAAATAGCCAGAGGAGCAGGTGGTATCAATGGCAAATACCTTGAATACATTAACTTGCCACAACTTAAAAACAATAATATCAATCTAAAACTACCAAATTTTATTGTACTTTCACAATCGCCAATTGGTCATAACGGCAGTAGAAATTTTTATCAAACAACACAACGAGGGCTTAAAGACAACTCTTTTGATGGCTCAGAAGATGCCACTAAAATCAGCTACTTTTTACCAAAATATCAAAATCATCAATTTGCGATGAGTTATACTTTTAATTCTCAAAAAAACGGCTTTACTAAAATTGCCAATAAAAACCATAATTCGCTAACTCTTCGTCAAATTATCAGCATCGCATGGCTTTACGAACAAGATTTTGACAACCTAAATTTAAAATTATCTACTACCACCGAACAAGGAAAAATCAATAAAAAGCAAGCTAATTTACATAATTTAAACAGCTACGATTTTGGAGCGATAGTTAGTTATTTTGGCATAAAATTAGCCACTTCTTATGGTTTTTGGGGTAAATCTTTACAAGCTAAAAATGGTATTTATGCTTGTGATTATCAAAATAATTTATCATTAGCACAACAAAACTGTGCCAACACTTACCCTGCTAAATTTGGTAATTCTTATTATCATAGCTACGGCATATCTTATGGTTTAGGACCTATTGGTGCTAGTATTACTAATTTTAATAGTAATTTACAAAATAATCGTTATACCGCCACTTCTTTAGGGCTTGATTATAAAATTAAAAAAAATTTATTATCTTATATTGAATTTACAAATTTTAAGTTTAAAATTAATCAACCAAAAGCTAGTGATATTGTTAATCAAAATAATATCAGCAACTCTTTAAGGCAAATATCAAACAACCAAGGTTTAGTAATAATAACTGGAATTTATTTTAATTTTTAACCATGATAAGTGTAGCAGCTCTTGATTCATTTTTACTACCTTTAAAACAAATCCTTGATAAAGAAGGCGTTACCGAAATTTCTATCAATCGCCCAAACGAAGTATGGATTGAAATTGCTGGCGATATGTATCGGCAAGATCTACCTGGTTTTGATGTAGAACATCTAAAATCTTTAGCAAGGCTCGTTGCTCAATCTACCGAACAGAGAGTAAGCGAAGAAGAGCCATTACTTTCAGCAACCTTACCCAATGGCTTTCGTATTCAAATTGTTTTTCCTCCCGCTTGTGAAAATGGCTGTGTAGTTATTTCAATACGCAAACCCTCAGTATTAAAATGGACTCTCAACGACTACGAAAAACTCGGCATGTTTAACACCACTCTCACTCAAGAATCAATCGATGAGAATCAACAAATTTTGCTAAAACTTTTGCAATTAAACCGCATTAAAGAATTTATTCATCATGCTGTTATTTCTAAAAAAAATATCATAATTTCTGGTGGTACATCTACTGGTAAAACCACTTTCTCTAATGCTGTGCTACGATCTATTCCCAGTCACGAAAGACTCATTACCGTTGAAGATGCTCGAGAGATCGATCTCACCAATCATCAAAACAGAGTTCATTTACTTGCTTCTAAAGGCGCACAAGGCAGAGCTAAAGTAACCACTCAAGATTTAATCGAGGCTTGCTTAAGGCTTCGCCCAGAAAGAATTATTGTAGGCGAATTAAGAGGTGCCGAGGCTTTTAGTTTTTTACGCGCCATCAACACAGGCCACCCTGGTTCTATTTCTACTCTGCATGCCGATACTCCAAAAATGGCAATTGAACAGTTAAAAATGATGGTGATGCAAGCTGGTTTAGGCTTGGCACCTAGTGAAATTGTTTCTTATATTCACAATGTTATCGATATCATTGTACAATTAAAAAGAGGCGAAAAAGGGCATCGCTTTATTTCTGAAATTTATTATCGCCCACTTCATCAATCAAAATAATTATTTTCAAATGACACATCGTTACCGTTTCTTTCAGCAAAATTTTTTGCATTTTACCCTAGATCAAATCATTAATATCACCAAATGTTCTTGTAGTGAAATGCTTGATTTACAAACTGTTATCACTAATTTAAACACCTTAAAAAATGCCTCTTGCACCGAGCTTGCTTTTTTATCTTCCGAAAAATATCTCGATCATGTAAGTTTAACCAAGGCAGGATTTTGTTTGGTTGCACCAAAATATGTTTCAAAATTACCAACACACACCGTAGCTTTAGTTCATAACAACCCTTATTATGCTTATTCTTTATTGGTTAATTCTCTTTATAAAATCATTCCAACAAGCCTAGATTCTCAAAATATTCATCATACCGCCAAAATTGGCTGCAATACTATAATTTCGCCCACTGCCTATATTGGTAAAAATACCGAAATTGGTGAAAATTGCTTCATTGGTCCAAATGCTAGTATTTTAGATGGAGTAATCATTGGCAACAACACCATTATTAATGCTAATGCCACTGTTAGTTTTGCAGTTATTGGTAATAATTGCCAAATTTACAGCGGAGCAAAAATTGGTCAAGATGGCTTTGGCTTCACTCATCATGACGGCATCAACCATAAAATTATGCAAATTGGCATTGTTGAAATACACAACAATGTTGAAATTGGAGCCAACACCTGCATCGATCGCGGAGCTATCGAAAACACTATTATTTACGATGATGTTAAAATAGATAACCTTTGTCAAATAGCTCATAATGTTATTATAAATCAAGGAACGGTAATGGCAGGCTGTGCAGCAATTGCAGGTAGCACAACCATCGGCAAGTTTGTACAAATTGGTGGCGGAGCAAATATTGCAGGCCATATAAAGATTGGCAATTTCGTTAAAATTGCCGGCATGACAGGAGTAATGCGCGATATTGAAACAGGGCAAATAGTCGCTGGCATTCCAAGCCTACCTATCAAAAAATGGCACCGTATCAACACTCTTTTGAAAAAAATGCTTGATAAATAATACATTATTATGCAACAATTTTTACATCAATGGCAAAAATTTACTCAACAAAAATTAAGTTATTATAGCCTGATTATTTTGTTAATAATTTTTGCCATTTCTATGTTATCTGGCTTAATTGCCAATAACAAGCCTTTACTGATAAAATTTAACAATAAATTTTATTTTCCTCTATGGCAAGAAATACCAGAAACCACCTTTGGAGGAAGTTTTTACACCACCGCCAATTATCTTGATCCTATCACTACAAGCCTCATAAAAAAGCACGGCTGGCTGATTATGCCACCAATACCTTATTCTTTTGACACTCTAAGTTTAAACAATCCAAAATCGGCACCTGCTAAACCTAGTATATATAATTTTTTAGGCACCGACGACTGGGGGCGAGATGTGTTTGCTAGGTTACTTTATGGCATTAAAATTTCTCTTGGTTTTGCTCTGTTATTAAGCTTTTTTTCGTTGGCAATCGCCATAGTTTTAGGAGCAATACAAGGCTATTTTGCTGGCTGGGTTGATTTATTACTACAACGATTTAGCGAAATTTGGTCTAGCTTGCCTGTAATGTTTTTATTAATTTTATTTTCCGCAGTTATCACGCCAAATTTTTTTAGCCTACTTTTGATTTTATTAGCTTTTAGCTGGTTAAGTATAGTTGGCTTTATTCGGCTAGAATTTTTAAAACTCAAACAACAAAACTTTGTTAAATCTAGCATTGCACTTGGAGCAAGCCCTTATCGAATTATTTTTTATCATATTTTACCAAATGCCTTACCAATCATTTTAGCCAACCTACCTTTTTTAGTCGCCTCTTCACTTACTACCCTCACCGCCCTTGATTTTATGGGGTTTGGTTTGCCTGTTGGCACCCCTTCTTTAGGTGAACTTTTAGCACAAGGTAAAAATAATCTAAAAGCTTATTGGCTTGGCATTACTGGTTTTGTTACCACCACTATTATTTTAGTTTTGCTAGTTTTTATTGGCGAAGGTCTTAACAAAATCAATAATCCTTATGAATAATACCATCACTTTAGGCTTGGCACAACTAAACACTCAAGTAGGCAATATTAAACATAACAGCAATTTACTTGCTTGGCACTGCCAAAATTTTAAAACCGATTTAGTTTTGTTTCCAGAAATGGCTATTTCTGGCTATCCGTGTTACGATTTATGGCAAAAAAACTATTTTATTACACAATGTAGCCAAGAAATCAAGCAAATATCAGCTCACTTACCAAATAACAGTCTTGCCCTACTTGGTTGCCCTTTTTGGCAAAACAACAAACTTTATAATGCAGTTGCCTTGGCTAATAACCAGCAGATTTTACAAGTTTTTGCCAAAAAAAGCTTGCCAAATCACGGAGTTTTCCAAGAAAAAAGATACTTCCAGCCAAGCAATACCTTAAACTATTTTAGCCATCAAAACTTTGATTTTGCCCTACTAATTTGCGAAGATTTTTGGGACAAAAAAAATTGGCTACTACTTGCCGAACATCAATTTGATGCTGTTTTAGTGCTAAATTCTTCGCCCTACTCACAATCAAAACCTCAAAATCGCCAGAAATTAGCCACACAATTAGCTAAAACCCTACAAAAACCAATAATTTATCTAAACCAAGTCGGCGGACAAGATGGCTTGGTGTTTGATGGCAATTCTTTTGTGCTTGATAAATACGGTAATGTAATATTGCAAATGGCAAATTTTATCACCGATTTTGCCACCGTAAGCCTTGATAAAACAGGCAAAATAACAGTTTTAAACCAGCAAGATCTCCCCTACACTGCCAGCAATATCGCCCAACAATACACCGCTTCAGTTTTAGGTTTGCACGATTATTTAGCAAAAAACTCGTTTCAAAAAGTTATCATCGGTATGTCTGGCGGAATTGATTCTGCTCTCGTTGCTACTATTGCCGTTGATGCTTTAGGGCCAGATTATGTGAGTTTATATGCACTACCTACCCAATTTAACTCACAGCAATCGTATCTTGATGCCAAAATGTGTGCAGAAAACTTAAAAATTAATTTAGAAACTATCAACATCGAGCCAATTTTTACACAATTTTTAAACAGCCTGCAAAATCAAAATATTTCAGCTCTTGCCACCGAAAATCTACAAGCCAGAATTCGAGGCAATGTGTTAATGGCAATTGCTAATTCTAGCGGAGCTTTATTACTTTCTACTGGCAATAAATCCGAGCTGGCTTGCGGTTATGCTACACTTTATGGCGATATGTGTGGCGGTTTTAACCCTATCGCCGATTTTTATAAAACCACTATTTACAATCTCGCTAATTGGCGAAACGAAAATTTATGCACTATCGGTAAGCACAACTTTTTAAATATTATTCCTGCTAATATTTTACAAAAAGAACCATCTGCCGAACTTCGCCCCAATCAAAAAGATTCTGATTCTCTTCCGCCTTATAATATTTTAGATAAAATTTTATTTGCTCTTGTTGAAGAACAAAAATCGGTAAGCGAAGTTGTTAATTTAGGCTTTGCACTTGATTTAGTAAAACAAGTAGCAACAATGCTCTATCGCAATGAATTTAAACGAAAACAAGCCACTATTGGGCTTAAAACCAGCGATATGTGTTTTAATCTAGATTGGATTTATCCAATCAGTAACTCTTTTATTGATTAAAAATAATCAGTTATGAATTTATTGTCTTGTTTAAAGATGAGAAGTGGTATAATACAGCTTCTCTTCTAAAATTAAACAATCCTTCTTTCCTCTTGCATTCCATCCTCTGCTGATCCCAATACTCTTCTTAATTGTTGTGCAACAAAATTTCGTAAAGATCTACCTCTTGTTTCATGCTCTACAACATCATGACCAGCAATATAGCTATTAGTTTCCAGCGGCGCCGCCCCCCCTAAATCTAAGACGAGGACTAGGACTAGAATAATCAAAATCACGACCAATCTTCTGGTGGTATATTTATTATAATATGCTGATGTTCTTCTCCTTCTTGTCGTGGTGAGAGCGGGTTTAGTTCTGATTCTGGTTCTTGTACTCGTTGTTGTCTACTAAAATAATCCAAAAACAAGCTCCAAATAGTCATATCTACATCTCTTGAATGCAACACATTTCGCGGGCTTAGTTCTGATTCTGGTTCTTGTGTTACTGGTTGTTGTCTACTAAAACAATCCAAAAACAACCTCTCTAAATATCTTCGAGGATTTAATGAACCTTCATATAGATCATGCAATTTTTTGCAACAAAATGCAAACGCAGAACAATAAAAAAATGCCGACGACGAGTTATTTTCTATAGGTTCATGAGTCTCATCAAGATGAGTGCTAGTAGATGATTGATAATTAACCCGATGCCTATCTGCACTTCGAGTTAAAGCCTGACCAATAACAGAAACAGCACCTCCACTATCATTGGAAAAATAGGCATCTAAAAGACCTCTTGAAAAATTTAATTGGGTAGCTAATGGCAATGGGGTAGCATGTTGAGTACTAGAAGATGGAGGGAGAAATCCTATATAATTAGGCATAGAAAATCAATTAATTAGTTAAATAACACTATAAAAGCACTATGATTTCTTTGCCACCTATGGCTATATGGCAATAATTTATAGCAACTATGTAAAAAACACATAAAATTTATAAAGTATGGTATCACAAAAAGATTCAAACATGTTATACTATTTTCCATTTTTACATAGCTCAATAACAAAATTATTAAAATATAAAGTTATTTATGCATTTCAAAATGGAAAATAGCATAAGTCAGCTTCTCTTCTATCGTGCAGAAGAAGAATGCGATGATTAACGACCCGTAACTTGTTCAGCAAGCGGAACAGAACGATCCACAGCTATTACACTTAAAGGTGTCACAACAGAAGACCCAGCAGAAGGTTCAGCAGAAGGCCAAGCAGACGAAACAGGACGACCGATAACTACTACAGGCGGCAGAACAGAGAGATCATCCTCTACAACAACTTCTCTTAGGCCAGAAGAAGAAGCAGAAGCACTATCTCCAACTCCTCTTCCGACTGGATCTAGTGCTATGGCACGTTGTGCACGCATCTTTTTTATACAACAATAACAAAAAGCAAGCAAAGCAACACCAGTAGTAGCACCCATACCAATCGCAAAATTTCTAGCAATCATAACATCGCTACTAGTTCCATTAGAACTTAATAATGGCAGAAATTGACCATTAGTAGTGCCGGTAGTGGTAGTGCCGGTAGTGGTAGTAGTTTTATATTCCATATCAAGAAAACTCCGCAAAACTTCCTCACTATATGTACCAAGTTTTTTAGCTCCTTCTTTATCAACTAAACACGCTCCCATTTTCCATGAGTTTAAATCAAAACTCATTACTTGACCAGTACTTGGACAAGATATGTTAATAGCATTAGGAATAGAATATTTGATTGGATCAAACATGAGTAATCTTGGCTGATCGTTTCCTTCATAATGCACGATATTAGAAGAAGTGTTTCCTGGTATTATAACAGTCTTTTCTGTTTTTAGTTTTTCAGCCTCAACTATACGAACTTCAGATTTGTCGTTTAGCAGTATAAAACTCAATATTTTACCTTCTGGATCCATCTCACACCCAGAAATATAGTATTCTCCTTCTTTTAGGTCACATGGCCGTGGAGTTGCAAACTGATCACCGAATGATAAACTATCATCTTCAAGTACCCCCCATACTGTCCTATTAAGATCATATAGTGATTTAAAATGTTCTGCAAAAAGACCTTGACTAGGACAAAATCCAACAGTTACATCCCTGGAACTACGTGTTAGAGGCCATGTATACCTTACACACTTACCATCATCAGATGTGTATTCGTAATCAGGCATAAACGAGAACAAAGGAAAACCACTCCCTGTTCTTAGTGGTGGTTCTTTAGCAACAATGCATAATGTAGTACATGGATCAGTTACAGATGTAGGTCCCGCTGTAGATCCTGCTGTAGATCCTGCTGTAGGTTCTGCTGTAGGTTCTGCTGTAGTTCCTACTGTAAGTTGACTATCTTGAGGATTTGCAATAGAAGTAGGAAAACCTATAAAAGGAGGAACATTACCAGGTGTAAAATTATTATTATCAGGCATAAAAAAATAAATTAATTAGTTAGTTAAATAGCACTATAAAAGCACTATAAAAGCACTATAAAAGCACTATAAAATAATTATAACTCATAAATTTTATATAGCAAGAATTTTTATTTAAAAAATAAATTATTTCATTATTGTAGATATACTTATTATATAATATTTTACTATTTTAGCAATTTTAATGTCTTTGCCACCTATGACTATATGGCAATAATTTATAGCAACTATGTCAAAAACACATAAAATTTATGAAGGTAAGGCAAAAATAATTTATGTCACAGAAAATTGTGAGCTATTAATACAATATTTTAAAGATTCTGCTACCACTTTTAATGGAATAAAAAAGGCTGAAATTTTTGGTAAGTTTGCTATAAATTAAATCTTTGCTAGCGCCCGCCCCTGTGATGTAGAGTTTTTTGGCCATGGCAAGTTATATTTTTATAGGTAAAATAATCATGTTTAAGCCTTTCATATGGAGTTTTCGTTGCATAATGTAGGGTGTGTGGTTAAATAACACTTGTTGCCAAGAGTTTTCTTGTTCAAAAATAAATTTTGTACCAAAAAAAATAACATTTTCGTAGTCTTTAACCACTCTATCAGTGAGTTGAGTGAGTTTTTCTATAGTGTCGGTGTCGTAGCCGATATAGGCCTTGCTAAACTTACCATAAGCATTGCAATAGTTTTTATATTTATTGATTATTTGTTTGGTTTTTCTGCGCATTTCTCGCCAAACCTTTTCTTCTTGTAAAATATTTGAGTTTAACTCACCTACGGTTACAAATAAAAAGTTTTCAAAAACATTAGGAAATAATTTTGTGATTTGCAGTAGGCAATTCATACCGCTACCAAAGGTTTGATCAACAATAATAGCAGCAGTTGGAGCTTTTTTATTGACTGTGTCAATAAAAATATTTTGCGGTAAATTAGCCTGCGGATCTTCAAGAAATTTGAGTTCTTTACGTATTAAATTATGCCGAAATCGAGTGTAAGTATTACGAATAAACAAGCCAACTGCTACAAAACAAGAGGTAATGATAATGGTTATCCAACCGCCATCATGAAATTTTTCGTAGATAGTAACCAATAAAATGCCAAAACAAACCACAAAACCCAACAAAGAAATACTGATTTTTTTTAACCATTGGTTATTTTTATAGCGACTACGAAACCAATAAATAGTTAAGCCAAGCAAAGATAACGAAAAAGTAATAAAAACATTAATAGAATAAAGCACCACCAAAATATGCACAGAACCGTTAGTAATAAAAATAGTGGCAATAGCTGCAATAGCCATAAAGCAAATGCCATTTTTTACCACAAGGCGGTTAGAAAGAGAACTAAAAGATTTTGGCATCCATTCGTCGGAAGCCATATTAGCAATAACATTTGGCCCCGCTAAAAAGCCAGAATTAGCAGCAACAATTAATAACCCAGCTTCAAACATAAGCAAAACTGGCACAATGAATTTACTCATTTCTATGTCGCCAATAAGCCAATTGTTAGTAATCATGTAAAAAGCTGTAGCATTAAGAGTTTGACCTTCTATTTTGTTAATCCCCCAAAGTAAGTAAATTAAAATAATACCAACCGCCATAAAAGCTAAAGAAATAGCTAGTAAAAACATAGTAATTTTAGCATTTTTTACTCTTGGCTCTGCTAAAGTATTAACATTATTTGAAACAGCTTCAAGACCAGTGTAAGTGCCACCGCCCATTGAAAAAGCTTTAAGAAAAATAGAAGCAATAAAAACCCACCCAGCAATTGAGGCGGTTTCTTGTATTTCGTAGTTTGCTTTAGTAAACAATACAGGCAAAGCATAGCTTCTAGCAATAATACCATGCACAACAATAAAAATATGAGTAAGAATAAAGCCTAAAAATATTGGCAATAAAAATTTAATAGATTCTTTCATGCCTCTTAAATTTAAAAAAGCAAGTAGACCAATCAAAAAAACTGCTAAAAAAAGCTTGATAGGTTTAAATTCTGGTGGTAAAAAACTAAAAATAGCATCGATACTACTGGCAATAGAAATAGAAATAGTCAAAACATAATCAACAATAAGTGCCGAACCAGAAACTAAACCTGCATATTTACCTAAAAGCCTAGTGGCAACACGATAGCCACCTCCACCATTAGGAAAAAGCTCAATTACCTGAGTATAGGCATAAGAAATAATAAAAACAGTAAGAGCAGTGGCGATAGCTAAATAAATTGCCAATTCTTCATGAGCACCAAGAGCAATAAAAGCCTCTTCTGGACCATAACAAGAAGATGATATACCATCGGCACCCAAACCAACCCAAGCTAAAAAAGCCACTAAAGAAATGCTATGCCTTGATTCTTTATCAAAAAAATTTCGAGGGGCACCAAGAAGAAACTTGATTAACTTGGTAAACATAATTAAAAATTATATAATTTTGCAATATCGAGCATTCTTACAGAAAAAGCCCATTCGTTATCGTACCAAGAACAAACTTTAACAAAATTATCACCTAAAACTTTGGTTTGAGTAGCATCAAAATTTGAACTAAAATTATTATGATTAAAATCAATCGAAACCAAAGGCTCAATAATGTAACTCATTACACCTTTTAATTGATTTTGAGCATAGTTTTGCATAATACTGTTTATTTCTTCAGTGCTAGTATTTTTACTTGAAATAAAATTTAAATCAACCATAGAAACATTAGGAGTAGGCACCCTCACCGCAACACCATCTAGCTTACCTTTTAATTCTGGCAATACCAAACCCAAAGCTTTAGCTGCTCCAGTAGAAGTAGGAATTATAGACATCGCGCAGGCCCTAGCTCTACGTAGATCGGAGTGAGAATTATCTACAATGTTTTGATCGTTAGTATAAGCATGAATGGTAGTCATGAGACCTTTTTCTATGCCGATTTGTTGATGTAAAGCCCAAGCTATTGGAGCTAAGCAGTTAGTGGTGCAAGAACCTATAGAAATTATTAAATCTTGATTACTTAATTGTTGATGGTTAACCCCATAAACAATCGTTTTAACATTATCTTCTTTTGCTGGAGCAGAGATAATTACTCTTTTTGCTCCAGCAGTGATATGTTGGTAAGAATCTTGATATTTGGTGAAAGCACCAGTGCATTCAAAAACAATATCAATATCAAGTTTTTGCCAAGGTAATTTTTTAGGATCTCTTTCGTTAAAAAGTAGAATATTTTGTGAATTAATGCTAATTTGGTTATCAGAAATAATTTGTACTGGTATTTGAAATTTGCCATGTACAGAATCGTATTGAGTTAGATGTTGTAAAGTTTTTACCGAAGAAGAGCCATTTATAGCAACTAATTCAATATCGTTGGTAAAATTTTCTTCGTAAATAGCCCTAATAATTGCTCTACCAATTCGACCAGCTCCATTAATAGCAACTCTTTTTTTTCTAGACATAAAATAAAGATTAAATTATAGTTGACAACATTGTTTTTAATGCTGTTAAAATTTTAGCAAAATTTTAATTTTAAAAAATAAGAAGTCATTAACTTTATTTGTATTTTATGCTATTTTTTATTTATTTTTTACCGATGATATTAATTTTTTTAAGCTTAATCATTATAATCTTCTCAGGTAGTTCTGCAAAAAAAATAATAGCCATTCCGGTTATTTATGCAAGTTCTATTTTATTAATTTTCTTTTTTCTAAAAAACAATAATTTATTTGATGAGAATTTAATTAATTTTCTTGCTTCTGTAACACTAATTTTTGCTACTAGCACTATTTTTGGTTTTTATTTATCTAATAAATAGATTTTAGCTATTTTTAGCTTAATGAAAAATGGTAATTAGAGAGAATTTTATTACTGAACTTCGGTAACTAGTAAAACTTGGCTAAAACCCGCTAGGCTCAGCATTTTTATTAGGTTCATCACCTCGCCATATTCGATGAATTTATCTGCTCTTATTAAAATTTTTTCGGATAAATTATTGTTAGTGAGTTTTTTTAATTTATTAGCTAAATTATTTTTTGAAACTTCTTCTTCTTGCACAAACAAAGTGCCGTTTTTTTGCATTGAAACTATAATATCTTTTGATTCAACATTTTCTGCTTTTTCAATGCCATCTGGTAAATTTAGCGGAACCGAACTAGTAAGCATAGGAGCCGCCACCATAAAAATAATTAGCAAAACCAACAAAACATCAACAAAAGGAGTGATGTTTATTTCAGAAATTGGTGCTTTTTTTTTGTGATTTTTAGAATTATTTTGTAAAGAAAAAGCCATTGTTAAGTTGAGTTTTCTTCTGATTTAATAATAAACAAACTATTTGGATTTTCATTAAATTTAATATTATTTAAATAAACCGTAATTTTCTGCTCTAACTCGTTTTTAACTTGCATTTTTATAAATTGCCAAGGATTTTTACTAAATATTAAGGTAAATTCACCAGCATCTGGGCGATTTTTTTTGATTACCGAAACCTCAATTTCATTAGAAGTGCTGTTAATATTGGTAATTTTTATATCGGTTGCATTAAATGAAATTTTAGGCCTAGTTAAAAAAGAGGCAGGGGTTACATTAGTGCTAATACTAGATATTTCATCTAGCTCAATATCTTGGTAATGCAAAACTGGCCCATTAACCACCACCAATATTTTTGGTTTATCTAAGTATTCGATTCGCATTTTACCTGCTTTTTTACCATTACGTGATAAATAAAATTTACCTACGGTTTTTTGATTATCAAGCTCTTGCACAAAATCAGCACTAAGATGTGTAATATTATTAAGATAGTTTTCAATTTGCAATAAATCGGCTTTATATGAAGATAAATCTAGTTTTTCATTTTCTTTAGAATTAGCATAAGCTTTGCTTGTAGCAAAATTAACAATACTTACAAAAAATAATAAACAAACAATTAAAAGATTTTTAAACATTTTTATCGTAATAGACATGTTCATTTACCCCGCCTTCGGTTTTATCAACAATTAATGTTATAGCACTATCGCCTGTAATATTAACAGTAGTTCTAACCATATCTAAAATACGATCTATACCTAAAATAACCGCAATACCTTCGGATGGAATACCCACAGAATCCAAAACCATACTCATAAAAATAATTGAACCACTCGGAATGCCAGCCGCACCAATAGAACCTAGGGTACAAGTTAAAATAAGCATTAAGTAATGCTCAAAGTGTAACTGAATACCATAAGCTTGGGCAAAAAATAAAGCACAAATACCAAGATAAATAGCGGCACCATCCATATTAATACAAACTCCGAGAGGCATTAGAAAGTTGGAATTGGTTTTAGAGACGCCCATTCTTTCTTGTAGTTGATTCATGGCGGTAGGTAGGGTTGCTTTGCTTGCACTAGTTGAAAAGGCTAAACCTTGAGTAAAAAGAATTTTTTTATAAAAAGGAAATGGCGACATTTTACCAAAAACTGCAATTAAAACACCAAAAATAATGTATTGCACCAAGCAAGCTAAGAGCATTGTAATTATTAACTTACCAAGAGATTCCAACACTTCAAGACCTTGATCGGCAACAGAATAAGACATATAGCCAAACACACCTAAAGGAGCTAACTTAATGATAATTTCGATACTACGAAAAAAAACTTGAGAAAAAGCATAAATTAATTCTTTTATTGGTTTTCCTTTATCGCCAATCATATTAATGATGAGACCAATAAAAATAACAAAAACAATAATTTGCAAATATTTGTCTTCAACAATAGATTTAAAAGGGTTAGTTGGAATTAAATCTAAAATAAAATCTTGGGCAGTTTTTTTATTTTGAGTGATTGTAGAAACTTTTTGAAAATCGGCCGAATTTTTTGATTGCGACTCAGCGACCATTTGAGAAAGGTTGATTCCTTTACCAGGCTCCATTAATTTACCTGCTACAATACCGATAACCACAGCAAACATTGCCGTTAAAATATAAGCACTAAAACCTTTTACAGCAACTCTAGTAAAATTACCTTCGCCATTAATAGAGGTTATGCCAGAGAGTAAGGCAAAAATAATTAATGGAATTATTACCATTTTGATTAAATTCATAAAAATTGTGCCTAAAATTTTAAATGATTTAACCATTTCAATATCAAGATAGTGTTTATTACCTAAATAACCAAACAAAACACCAGCAATTAAACCAATAAAAACTTGTTGCCACAATTTCATAAAATTAAAATATTGAATTATTAAAATAAAAATACCCAAAATAAGCAACTAGAATAAACTAAAATAATTTAAGATGCAAGAGGTTTTTATTATTAAAATTAAGGCTAGCAAGTAAAATATAATTAGCGATATAAAGCAGTTCCGTTATGTCTAAACTATCTTGCAAACATTATAAGAAGATTGGTTTTGTCAAGAATGGTTTTATTTTTGGTAAGTAATACTACAAATGTAAATAATCTGATGAGAAGTTTAAGTTTAGTATAAAACTTTTTAATTCTTCATAAATCATTTCTATCTGCTAAAATTGACGAACTTTTTGTAAAGCCTATTCTGTTCTAGATTACTCTAAAACTATTGCGATATTATTTAGATCTAATAACTTTAAAATCTTGTGGATCAAGATTTAAATTTAAGAATGTTTTTATCATGATATTATATTTTATATTCTGGAATGATTATTGATTTATCTTCTTGGAATAAGATTTTATCATCTTTTTTTATTAATAGTTTCAAATCCCAAGCTCCAATTAAGGGAAAATAAATATCATAAGCAACATAAAAACCATCTATCAATTGCAAAGTTCGATAAAAATTATACTGCGGTTTTGATTTGTTTAAAAAAATAGCCTCAATATAAGCACCTTCTATTTCACCATCTTTTCCTGCAATAGAAATAAAAGCATTGTAGCTATTTGGCGATTTTAAAGATGCTTTAACTTCAAAATCAAGTTCATAACCCGCTTTTTTATAAGAATCAAAGATTTTAATGGTTTTATTATATTCAACTCCTTTTAAAAAGGCATTTTCAACAATTGGGGCATTATCAAAGCGATTAGCTAAAAATAAATAGCCGATATTTACCAATATTACCACCACAAACATTGTTAAGATAATATATAGCCAATTAATTTTTGTAGAAAGTTTCATTTTTATTGTAATTGTTTGTTAATTTTTAATAATGCATATTGCATATCTTGATTAATTTTGCTATATTGAAAATTAATTGTTGCTGATTTGGCAATAAAAATATAATCTATTTGTTGTGTTTTAAAGGTATTGCTTAGGCCGTAAAAACAACTTCGAAATCTTCTTTTAATAAGGTTTCTTTCTGTAGCTAATTTACTGGCTTTTTTTGAAACCACCAAGCCAAAACGACAAAAAAATTTTGCTCTTTTTTTTTGATTATCGCCCCAATAAAAACTAGCAGTGGGATTTGCTATTAAGGTAAAACTATGAGTGTGAAATTTTAAAGCGGAAGAATGATTTTTTAGCTCAAAATCGGCAGATTTTTTAATGGATAAGATTTTCATATCACAAAAAATGGTGTTTTTTATCAATTCTCAATCTTGCTATAATCGTCAGTAAACTTACATTGATATTTGGTTACAACTAGATTAATCACAGAGAGGGGTAGATTTTTTTGCTTTGTAAAAAAGATATAATAATGTTTTGAAATTAACAAATAATATTATTATAAGCTATTTTATTGTAGAAAAAACTATCTTTTCTACAACTCATAACAACAACCATTTACAATAATTAAACAGAAAGAACCGTTCTGCCCTTAAACCTTCTGCGAGATAAAACTCTTCTGCCGTTAGCAGTTGCCATGCGTGAGCGAAAACCATGTCTTCTTTTTCTAACAATTTTACTAGGTTGCCAAGTTCTTTTCATAAGAGAATTAATTTAAAATTTACTATTTTTGCTCGATTTTTTTAATTGCTAAAGAAAGTCTAGATAACTTTCGCGAAGCTGTATTTAACTTAATTACTTTTTTAGTAACACCTTTTGCAATTTCTGGCTCGAGGTTTTTAAAGGCTTCAAGAGCTTTTTGTTTATCTTGGCTTTTAATTGCCAAATCTACTTTTTTAATAAAGGTTCGAATACGATTAATTCGAGAAGTATTGATAACATTTTTTCTTTCGCTCGCTCTTAATGCTTTTTGAGCTGATTTAGTATTTGCCATAGTAATTAAACATAATTAAAAATTATTTTATAAAACCAAAATATGAAAGCCAAAATAAAAAATGCATTTCATAATCAAAATGAAAACAATTATTTTAATGATTTAAAAATAATTAGCAAGTAATTTTTTTTAAACCTTGTAAATAAGATTGTAAAGCTTCTGGCACATCTACCGAACCATCAGAATTTTGATAATTTTCTAAAATAGCCACCAAAGTTCGGCCCACCGCCAAAGAAGAGCCATTTAAAGTGTGAGCAAAAAAACTTTGATTATTTTGTTTGTATTTAATATTTGCCCTTCTTGCCTGAAAATCACCACAATTAGAGCAGCTAGAAATTTCGCGGTATTTATTTTGTGAAGGCAACCACACCTCTAAATCATAGGTTTTTTGAGCACAAAAACCCATATCGCCAGTGCAAAGCAAAATTTTTCGAAACGGCAAGCCTAATTTTTGCAACACCGTGCCAGCTATTTTTGTCATTCTTTCGTGCTCTTCTTGCGAATTTTGAGCGGTAGTAATTGAAACCAGCTCAACCTTTTTAAACTGATGCTGGCGAATCATACCTTTAGTATCTTTACCTGCCGCTCCTGCTTCTTGACGAAAACACGGAGTGTAGGCTACAAATCGCATTGGCAATTGTTTAGCATCGAGAGTTTTATTTGCAACTAAATTAACCAAGGAAACTTCACTAGTAGGAATAAGCCAATAATCATCTTCGGTTTTAAAAGCTTCATCGGCAAATTTTGGCAACTGTCCCGCCTTTAACATTGCTTCAGATTTTACTAAATTTGGCGGAGAAACCTCGCAATAACCATGGCTTAAAGCTATATCAAGCATAAAATTTGCCAAGGCTCTTTCAAGGTTTGCCAAATGGCCAGTAAGAGTAGAAAACCTAGCTCCAGACATCAGGGCAGATTGCTCAAAATCAAGCATTTTTAGGTTTTTACCAATTTCATCGTGAGCAAGTGGAGTAAAATTAAATTCTCTAATTTTACCAAAAGTTTCAACCACCATATTTTGCTCTTCGCTCGCACCTATCGGCACATCGTTTTGTGGTAAATTAGGAATTTGTAGCAGTAAATTTTCAAGCTCAAGCTCAAAATTATTTTGCTCTTGCAAGTTTTTTAGCTGTTGATTGATAGATTTTACTTCTTCTGATAATATGTTTACCTGCTGTTGATTTTGCTCTTTTTTAGCTATGGCAATATTGTTTACTATGCTATTTTTTTTTGCCTGCCAATCTTGAATTAATTGAATTTGCTGTTTTCGTTTTTGGTTTAGATCGATAATTTGTTGGGCAGAAAAATTACTGCCTCGATTTTGCATTGCCAAATCAAAATTTTGCGGATTCTGACAAACATATTGTAAATTTATCATGAGATATTTATTAAGTTAGTATCTGCATCAAACATTTTGCGATAAAAGCCATTTAAAGCCATTAACTGTTGATGACTACCATATTCGGCGATTTTGCCTTGCTGAATAAAGGCGATTTTTTGACAATTACTTAAAAAAGATAAACGATGCGCGATAGTAATTACTGTTTTATGATTGGCAAGCTGATTTATTGCCTGCATAACTAATTGTTGATTTTTATTATCGAGAGCTGAAGTTATTTCGTCAAAAAGTAATATTGGAGAATCTTTTATAATTGCTCTTGCCAAAGCAATTCGTTGCCTTTCGCCACCAGAAATTTTGATACCTTTTTCACCTACCAAAGTGTCGAGACCATTTTCTAAAGACAAAATAAAATGAAAAGCTGGTGTGTTTTCAATTAAAGATAAAACTTGTTGTTTAGTTATGCTTTTATTAACATAAGTAATATTTTCAAAAACTGTGCCTGAAAAAATAAAAGAATTTTGCGAAATATAAGCAAATTGCTCACGCAAAACAGCTAATGATAAAGTATTAATATTATGATTATTTAACAATATTTGCCCACTATTCACCTGTTGAAACCTCAGCAACAATTGCAAGATAGTGCTTTTACCAGAGCCACTTAAACCCACAATGCCAATTTTTTCTCCATAGGTAATGTTTAAATCTAGGTTATCTAGAATATTTTGTTTAGTATTTTCTTGATAACAAAAACTCACTTGGCAAAAATTAATAGTAATTGGAGGATTGATTAGAATATTTTCTGATGATTGCTGATTTGACAAAGCTAAATTTGACTTAATCGCCAAAAGCTCG
The DNA here is from genome assembly GCA_945862075.1 of Rickettsia typhi. GTDB lineage: Bacteria > Pseudomonadota > Alphaproteobacteria > Rickettsiales > UBA1997 > CAILUF01. The sequence goes on from CAMAWV010000004.1 coordinate 45,108, forward strand.
CCAATTTTTTTAAGAGCACCATTAGCGGTTTGCATTTGACCAGTAACCTGACTTAAACCAACCAAAGAAGTTGCTACCAAAACCGCATAAAACAAGAAAGAAGAAAGATCGCCTGCGGTGATTTTGCTAGATAAAACATCATGTCCGCCAACTAACACAATAATTGAAACCGCTCCAAAAGAAATAGCAATAACCAAAGCAACCAACAAAGCTTTTAGATGAATTTTTTGCAACGAAGATTGTAAAGCATTATTGCACTGCTGATTAAAATTAGCAATTTCGCGATTTTCACATAAATATGCCTGAATGGTTTGAATACCGTTTAAACTTTCTTCAATATGTGCCGAAACAGAAGCGACAGCATTTTGAGTTTGGTAAGCAACTTTTTTTAACATTTTACCAATAAAAATAATCGGCACAATTGCTAATAAAATAACTAAGAAAGCCAATAAACTTAATTTAACATTAGTAAAAAACAACAATAACAAGCCACCAATAAACAAAACCGAATTGCGTAAAAAAAACGAAATATTATTGCTGATAACACTATAAATGAGAGTGGTATCAACGGTGAGTCGAGAAATAATTTCGCCAGTTTTGGCATTAGTAAAAAAATCGGGAGAAAAAGTTAAGATATGAGAATATAATTTTTGCTTGATATCATTAACTACATTTTCAGCAACCGAATTAATAAGAAAAGAACGATAATAACCAGCAACAGCCAACACCAAAACAGCCAAAACAACAATAATTATCATTAGGTTAAGATGCGGATTTAATTTATCAAAACCATAATCGATAAGATATTTTATAGCTCTGCCAAAAAATAAAATCATGACAGAAGTTATAAACAAAGCCAAGGAAGCTAAAAAAACTTTTTTTTTATAAGGTAAAAAATAAGGCAGTAAAGACCACAAGCCAAAAGCTTTATTCTTGCTCATTTTGTAAAATTATTTTACTGTGAGATCCGTCGCATAAAACAGGGTGAGAACTTTGTTTGCAGCCACAAAAATATAGAGTTTCATTTTTCTCGGCAATAAAAGAAATAGATTTCATGACACTAGAACCGTCTGGGTTTTTAAAAGCCTTGTGAGCGCCATCACAAAATGGTTGTTTAGCCGATAAACCACAAGAACACCAAGAGTATTTTTTTTTGGCCTCAACCTCAACGGCGATTGGCGATGTTTGTGCTATTTTTGGTAATTTTGACATAACATTTTGATTAATTTAAAAAGTGTGATAAAAAATTTTATCTTACCGATTTTTTTTTGCAAGAGTTGTTATATTATTTTGCAAATAATATCATCTCAATTTAATTAATTATAATAAATCTTGTTTTATTTTCTTCTTTGATATTTTTTATAGGAATTTTCCACCATATTTGCCAACTCATCGCTGGACTTATTGTTAAAAAAACACCATATTGATTTGTACAAAAATAAGAATTTCCGCCTTTTTTACCTTTTTTTTCTTGCCACATTTTGTAATTTTCTATTTTTAAAAAATCACTTTCTAAATATATTAATTGATATGCATGAGTTTTTCCTAGCTTGCATTCGCTATCTTTGTATGGAACCGAAATTATTAAATATCTGTTTTCATTGAGAAAATTTGTTATTTGTTCTAAATCGCCCTTAAATCGCCCCAATCTATGCCCAGACAATACTAAAAAATCATTATCAACAACACCTTATTTTATTTGCATTTCATATTGATTATTTACCGAAATATTACAACCTATATCGTGTCCATTTCCTTTCCAAATAACTTGTTCTGATTTTTTAAAATCACTTCTAATTGCTTTTGCAATTAATTCTTCTAGTTGCCAAGCTTGATAACGCCCACCCTGAAATAATTCATGAAATTTTCTTAAATCTTTTTCAAGATTTTGAAGCATTATATCTGTTAATTTATACATATATTATTTAATTAAATCAAGCCATTTATTTGCATATTCTACATAATCAGGATTTAATTCTATTCCTAAAAATCCACCCCTAATTCTTTTGCAACAACACATTCAGAGCCGCTACCAGCGAAGGGAATCAATACTCTTGCGTTCTTTTCATTTATACACGATAATATAAGTTTTTTCGTTAAGGCCATTGGTTTTTGTGTTGGATGTTGTAAAATCTCATGTTCTTGATGATATTTTAATTCTTTATTATTATAAAGATTATTTCCACAAGTTTTACACATAAAATGCTTTTCACTTTTTCCAGCGCCACCTGCAAGTGCAGGAATTTTAATTACATCGCGTGGCAGAGCTCCTTTTTCATTAACATTATAAATTGTTGTTTTACTTCCGAATCTTCCTTTTGTATTTTTTCTTTCTTTACCGGCACATTTTAAATAGTTATTTGTATATGGTTCCCTTATCTGATCAATTTCCAACTCTGGTCTTTTATTTTTCCATAAACATAATATAGATTCATATGAACGTTGCCAAAAATGAGAAGAGGGGGTTGTTTTATTTGTATAGTGCCAAACTAATATTCTTTGTTTGTCAATGGCATATTCAACAGCTATTCTCGCAAGAATTTCGGGAAAACCATAAACATAAATCAAGCCATTTTTTTGACCATTTAATATAATCTTGCAAATGCATTAAATCTTTATTATTACCAAAATCTTTTCCTATGTTATAGGGAGGATCTGCAATTATTGCATTAAATTTATCATTTTGATTTAATTTTTGCAATTCTATCAAAATATCACCGCATTTTATTTGAGATACAAATTTTTGGCATTTTTTAATATCGTAAAATTTTTGGTTCTCTAGCAATGATTTATTCTGCATTTCAAAAAGGTTAATAAATTATTATTCATATTTCATGACACTAGAAGCCATCTGGGTTTTTAAAGACTTTATGAGCCCCATCACAAAATGGTTGTTTAGCCGATAAACCACCAAAATACCAAGAGCATTTTTTGCCAATCTCAACCTCAACGGCAATTAGAGATTTTTGTGCGATTTTTGGTAATTTTGACATATTTATTAATTTTTAAGTCAAAGAGGCAACAAAACAATATTAAAATATTATTGCCTTTATTGTTTTTTGCAAGGTTTAAATGAAAATATCAGCATTATGAGACTGTTGCATGGTGCAATAGCTTTCATTATTCAAATAAATTTTGAATAGCAGTAGGAACCAAGGCCGAAATTTTATTTACCTCAAGCTTACCTTGTGGGTTACTTTTATTTTTAACATACTGATATCGAATTCCAAAAACTCCTCCGCCATCATTACCAATGAGTAATTCTTTAAATATATTGCCTAGAATTGGCACTTTTCCTAAACCAAATAAATTATTCACTACATATGCTGGAATTAATAATCCTTTAAGTTGCATTTCTTGATTAGTTAAATTTATATTTCCTTTACTGGTAATACCAATGACAAGATTATTTGCTAAAAAAGAATTGATGACAAAATTATTCTTACGTAAATCAAAATCGGCTTTTACATTATTAAAGGTAGTTTTATTGTTTTTAAACACTTTATTTTTAATTTGCGATTTTAACTGGTCGTTAGCCAATTGCTTAATGTTTTCATTTTCAAATATACTGATATTGCCGATATTTGATAATTTTCCAGATAAATTAAAGCCATCTTGACTTTTTTTCTGCTTAACATCTAGCAATACACCACCTTCTGATAATTGATGATTTTGCATAAAAATATCAGCCAAATAAACAATATCTTCGATACTTATTTTCACGATATTTTCTTGCTGATTAAAATTTTCGCTTTTTATGATAATATTTTTATTATCAGGAGTCTCGGCTTTAATATTTAAATAATCACAATACCAACCTATACAACTAGCATCGGCAACAACATTATGAATGGTTTTATTATTAAATAAATCGAGTTTCTGCAGAGCAATAGAAATTTTAAAATTATTCTCACCGTTATATTTAGTATTTTTAAAAAATTCGGCATTATTATTTAAAAAATCGTTGATATTAAAATATTTACCAGTAAGTTTAATAATCTGCGGAGCGGAAGTGTTTTTTTGTTGATAAGAAAAGCTATAATTTTGTTTAGCAAAATTTTGATTACTAAAATAAATATTCTTGATAAAAAATGGTTGATAAGAAAATTGTATCTCACCTTTAAGCTTTTTCTTGCCCAAGATAGTTTTTAGCTCAATGTTATTAATAGAAATATCATTAGCAACTGCAAGAATAAAATTTAAATTAGCTTTTTCACCTGATTTTTTATTTAAAGCTAAGTTTTTTAACATTAATTTTGTTTTTTCTAGATCGATATTAATGTTAAAATTATTACTATTAAGCGGTTTTGTAACTTTAATATCGGCCTCACCTTCTAAAAATCTATTTTTAACCTGATAAGCTTGGGTGTGTACACTTAAAAAAACATCATGCAAATCAAATTTTTCTTTATACAGAGGCAGTTCTAAAAATAATTCACTTACAGCATTGCCGTTTAAATATTTCTTTACATTGCTATGAAAATTATCATTATTGTTTATTGGCTTTAATAATTCAGAAGCATCGCCAAAAATTGCACCTGATATTTGCAGTAAATATTTTGGATTAGCAAAATCTGGAATAACCACTTTTGCCTTATTAATTTTACTATTTAAAATACTTGCTTCATCAATATTGATAACCATATTTTTTTTGCTAAAAATCGCCACACCAGAAGCATTGTTAACTTCTGGAAAATTTGGATGATATTTAAGATTAGTATTTTTAAAATTAACCGAAGCATCAATATTTTGTAAATTTGTTTCATTTGTGCTATGCAACAAAGTAAGATTAGTGTTGCCAGTAATTTTACCATCTTTAAAATGATGTAAAAACCAAGTTCTGATATTGTTTTGATTTAACACTAAAGGCCAAAAAGTTGCTAATTCGTCTATGTTTAAATCTATAACATCAAAATGAAGAAATGATTGATAACTATTGTTTGGCTGTTTTTCAATATTAACTTCTGCCCTTATTTTTCCGTTTGATTGTTGTTTATCATTCGATATTTTATTTATTAATTCTGCCTCTATATTATTAAAAACAACATTTTTATTTTCTAAATCAACTTTAAATTTAGCATTAAAATTACGAAAATTAATATTCTCTGAAAATATTTTTTTTTGAATAAAATTGCCATAGTCAATTTTTAAATCAAACTCTACAGATGGTAAAATATCAAGAACATAAGCAAAAATAATATTACCATAAACTATACCATTTAAATTATCAGGCATTGCTGAATTAGGAAAAAAACCTAGTAAATGATTAGTATTAAAATTTTTGATTTTACTTTCACACCTGATACTGCTTTGATTTTTTAACACACACAGATTATCGAGATAAAAACTAGACTTATTAACATCAAAACTTAAGCTATTTTTGTTGACTAAAATGATTTGCTGATTTTTTATGGTTATTTGCAAATTACTGTTTAACTTCCAGAAACGATATAAACTATTGTTATGAATTACTGTAATTGTACCATCTTTAATTTCGATTTGTTTAATTGGTTGAGAACTATTCGAAAATAATTGATAAAAAGTTGTTAAAAACTGATTATTATCATTAGAATTTGCTGATTTTTTGGTATCAATGATAAATTCTGGTTTGTTAATGGTAAGTTTGGAGATATTAATTTTAAACAAAAGTAAATCAAGTAACGAGAGCTCGGTTTCGGCTTTTTTAATCAGTAAGAATTTTTTTTTACTATTAATATCGCCAAAAACCGAAGGAGCGATTGATTCTTGTAAAATTTGCAATCCAGAAAGTGAAATTTTCAGAGTTCCGTATTTAGTGAAACCAATAGAAGTTTCTTTAATTTTTACTTTACCTAAAAAATTTTTATCGAGATATTGTTGAATTTTTACAGTAATAAAAGGTATAGATCTAGGCTGCGCCGAAACCAAAGCTATAAAATAAAATAAAATAGTAACAACAGTTAAACTTAAAAAAATCGCAATCTTATAAAATATTGGCACTCTTTTTTTAATGTTTTGCGAAATTTTTTTAATTTGCATCAGATAAAACGATGTAAAACTTGTTGAAAAATTTTAAAATCAACACCTTTAATTATTTTAGCTAGCCCAATATTTTGCAACAAAATAAAGGTAAGTTGTTGATGGTAATTTTTTTTATCTTTAAAAATATGCTGTTCTAAATTAGTTGCTAACCAAGAAAAATCAAAAAACTTACCATGCAGTTTAAAACCAGCTTGCTGTAAATGATTATAGGCTTTTGTTGCTTCTTGTAAACTTAACATATTTAACAAAACCGACATTTTCATAGCCATAGCCATGCCAAGAGCCACTGCTT
>CAMAWV010000005.1 GCA_945862075.1 Rickettsia typhi
CTATAAAAAATAAACTTAAAACTTTAATTTTTTGTTGGTTTAGCCTTTTTTTCTTTTGTTCGTGAATTTGAATTGTCTTTTTAATTTGTGTGCGCCGAAGCTCAAAATCGTCGTTTTCATTAAATTTCATTTGGCTGATTTTGGCGCCACTATCAAATAAAATATCGTTTGGCAAAACTCTTTCTATAACAAAATTGCCAATTTTATCGCCATCTTTAACCTTTTTTTCTTTACCGTTTTCTAAAATTGTTGCAAGCCATTTTTTACCTTTTGGCTCTGATTTGATAAATTTTGCATTTAATCCAAAACCATCTTTAATATAAACACCGTAATATTCTACCTGCTTGACTAGTCTTTTTAAGTAGGCATCGTTTGGAGTTAATTTGTAAATAGGTGCATATTTTAAGTTTTTATGAGTGGCAGAATATTTTAAAACAAACTTTGGTTTTAAGCTTGCAATAGCTTCTTTTGATTTTTCTGCATCCATCATTTGCGGTTCATCTATGATAATGATAGAATTTTCGCTTGCAATTTTATCGATATACTTTTCGCTTTCAAAAAGTTGGCTAGAAAGCCCATCTCTATTTTGTTTAAGTATATTGTTATCTTTGTTGAAAGATTGAATGCCAATAATTAAAATTTGTAAAGTTTCTTTATGGCAAAAGCTTTCGATATTTCTTAATTTTTTTGCATTATAAGAATGTAAATCGTATAGGATGCTTGAATATTTTTCTTGTAAATGCTCTTTTAGGTTTTCAAAAGATTTTTTAATTCCGGCATGCACGGCAACACTGGGTGCAACAATGATAAATTTTGAAAACTTTTTTTGCTTGTGGAGTTCAAAAATTGTTCTGATGTAGGTATAGGTTTTGCCAGTTCCGGTTTCCATTTCAATTGAAAACTCTTCTTGATGTAGATTTTCAAAAATAGCAGTAGTTGTTTTGTTTATTGCTTCAATTTGATAATCTAGTTCGGTAAATTTTAATTTCATAATTTTATGAAAATTTTTGCAATTTTTGCAATACTAATTGAGCTTTTTTATTATCTAAACTTTCGGTAATAATTTCTTTTGCCTCTTGAAAATTTAGTTTTGGCTTAATTATTTGTAAAGTATAAATAGCATTTAATATTACAATATCACGATAAGCAGAATGCTCGCCAGCAAGCAATTTTAATAAAGCAGAAGCATTATAAACAGGATCTTTTCCTTGTATTTGTGAGATATTAACTAAATTAAACCCCAACTCTTGTGGATGAATAATTTGGCAAGGTAAAATACGAGGATTTTGATATCGCCATAAAAAAGAATGGCAGGTTGTGCTAACTTCATCGAGCCCATTATGAGCAGAAACTATACTTACTGCTTGATGTTGTTGATTACTGGCGATAACTTGTAGCATTTTATTGGCAATATTATGTTTTGAAACTCCAATTAATTGATAAGGGGGTTGCAAAGGGTTAAGCAATGGTCCTAAAAAATTAAAAATGGTCGGCTGATTAATTTCGGCTCGAACATCGGCGATTTTAGCTAAAATTGGATGAAAATAAGGAGCATAAATAAAGCATAAGTTAGTTTCAAGTAGCATTTCTGCGATAATTTTTGAAGAGGTGGTAAATGATAACTTTAGTTGTGAAAAAATATCTGCTGAACCGCTTTGTGAAGAGATAGCTTTATTGCCGTGTTTAGCAACTTTAATTCCTGCTCCAGCTAATACAAAAGCTACTGCGGTAGAAATGTTTAAAGTATTTAGTTTATCGCCACCTGTGCCACAAATATCGATGATTTGACTTGTAAGATACTGATCTATTGATGGCTTAATAGCTTGTTTTTGTAAAGTATTTATAGCTCCAAATATGGCATTTACTGGTAGATCGGCAAAATTAAGCTTTAATAAAAAGTCTGTTACTTGAATTTTGGTGTATTGATTATTAAAAATATCGTCAAAAATTTTCGCAAACTGCTCTACGGCAATATCATTAATATTTGGGTAATTTTGAAGAATAGACATTTAGCAAAATTATTTTTTAACCATGGCAACAAAGTTTTTAATAATTTGCAAACCATTTTCAGTGGCTATAGATTCTGGATGAAACTGCACTCCGTAAATTCTTTTTTCATCATCGGCTATTGCCATAATAGTTTCTTCGGCAGTATGGGCGATAATTTTTAGATTACTTGGGCAAGATGCTGATTCGATAATTAAAGAATGATAGCGAGTAGCGGAAAAAGGGTAGGGCATATCAAAGAAAAGCGGATGTTTATTATGATAGATATTGCTTACTTTACCATGCATTGGTTGATGTTTAATAATTTTGCCTCCAAATGCTTGCCCGATGCTTTGATGGCCAAGACAAACTCCAAAAATTGGTATTTTTCCTGCAAAATATTTAATTGCTTCAAGACAAATTCCGGCTTCGTTGGGAGTGCATGGGCCAGGTGATAAAACGATTGCCGCAGGGTTTAGTTTGGTGATTTCGGTTATGCTGATTTTATCATTACGCACAACCTCAACTTTTTTTACACTTGATTGTAAAAAATAATGATAGAGATTATAAGTAAAACTATCGTAATTATCGATTAATAAAAACATATCAGTTCAAATTAGAGTTTTGTTCAATTGCTAAAGCAATATTAAAAGCGGTTTGTTCATCGAAATGAGAAGTGATAATTTGTAAGCCAAGCGGTAAATTATTATTATCTAAACCAGCGGGCACTGATATAGCGGGTAAGCCAGCTAAATTTGCAGGAACAGTAAAAATATCGTTCAGATAAATTTGGATAGGATCGAAACTAGCCATATCGCTAAAGCTAAAAGCAGCATTTGGTGTAGATGGTGTTAAAATGGCATCTACTTTTGTGAAAGCTTGTAAAAAATCTTGCAAAATTAACTGACGAACTTGTTGTGCTTTTTTATAATAAGCATCGTAGTAACCAGAAGAAAGAGCGAAAGTGCCAATGATGATTCGTTTTTTTACTTCATGACCAAAACCTTCGGCTCTAGAATATTTATAAAATTCATCAAGTGAGATATTGATTTTGTTGGTTCTATGACCATAGCGAACACCATCAAATCTGGCTAAATTTGAAGAACATTCGGCAGGAGCTAGCACATAATAAACGGCCGCCGCATAAGAAGTATGGGGAAGTGAAATATCAATAATTTCTGCTCCGTTATTTTTAAGAATTTCAATGCCTTTTTGCCATAATTTTTCGATTTCGGTAGGTAGATTATTTAGGCGATATTCTTTAGGAATGCCAATTTTTTTGCCAGATAAATTAGCATTTAGCAAAGATTCAAAATTTGGCACTGCAATATTTACAGAGGTGGAATCTTTACTATCAAAACCAGAGATAATTCTCTGTACCAAAGCGGCATCATAAACATTTTTAGCAAAAATACCGGCTTGATCAAGTGAGCTAGCAAAAGCTATCATGCCATAGCGAGAGCATCGACCATAAGTTGGCTTGATGCCTACAATGTTGGTAAAAGAAGCGGGTTGACGAATAGAGCCCCCAGTATCAGAGCCAGTTGCTGCTAAACATAAATTGGCCGCAACTGCACAAGCCGAACCGCCAGATGAACCGCCAGCGGTAAGGGGTTGGTTAGGATCTTGTTTGGAGCGATAAGGATTGATAGTTTTGCCAAAATAAGAAGTGGTGGTGGTTGAGCCCATGGCAAATTCATCGAGATTGGTTTTTCCTAAAAAAATTGCCCCAGCATCAAGAAGTTTTTGAGTAACGGTTGATTCGTAAGGAGGAATAAAATTTTCAAGCATTTTTGAACCGCAGGTGGTTTTTAAGTTTTTTGTGCAGAATAAATCTTTGATGGCAACAGGAATGCCTTGTAGTGGTAAGGTTTGTTGTTTATTGATTTTGTCATCGGCTAATTTGGCTTGTTTTAAGCTTTCTTCAAAATTAGTGGTGATGTAGGCATTAAGATGAGTGTTGTTTTCAATGTTTTTAATGTAGGCAGAAACAACTTCGGTTGCTGAAAATTGTTTGCTTTTAAGACCTAAAATAGTTTGTTGCAAGGTAAGTTTGGTAAGATCGCTCATAGTAAATAGATTATTTTTCAAAATTTTCGGTTAATAATTTTTCGGCTCTTTTTAAAACTTTTTCAGCGGTGAGTTTGGCTGTTTTAATTTCGGCTAAAGTAATTGGTTTTTGTTTGCCATCGACAGAAATAATGCTGGTTTTGTTGGCAGACGCTTGCATTATTTGCGACATTTTTTGCTCAAGATTATTGATATTTTCAATTTCAGATGATTTTACTTGCGAATTACTAGTAAGATCTTGGCGAAGTTGAGAAAGTATTGCTTTACCATCGGAACAAGAAGAAGCAACAGAAGAAAGAAAAGATTCTTCGGCACACTGCCAGATTTTTTGATTAACTAAAATAATAGCAAAAAAAATTCTTTTTGCCTGTTGTATGACAGGTTTTCTTTCTTGAGGGGTAGTTGCGCCAATTTTTTGCCAAAATAAATTATATTCGTTTAAATCTATTTCTTTATCGCTAATCATTATTTCGGCTAAAATTAACGAAGGTGGTGAATTAATTTGTGAGAAAGCTAAATTTGGTAATAAAAAAAATAATAAGCTAAAAATAATGCGTTTCATAAATGGTAAATTTTACTAATTATGCTTTGTAGATTTTCTTGTAGACAATCAAAAGAAAATTTATCATAAAGCCTATTTTTACTATTGGCAACCAAAGTTTCTAGTGATTTTGGATTTTCTAGTAAGTAAATAATATGATTACTAAATTGTAATACAACGGGTTTATTAAAATCAACAAATAAAGCAGATTGTTTATCAAAAATAGTATTTGCACCATCGGTATTCGTGGTAATAACTGGTTTGCCATATTTTATTGCTTCTAGCATTACTAAACCAAAGGTTTCTCGAATTGAAGGCATTAAAAAAATATCGATATTTGGAAAAAAATTATTATTTTCGCACCAATCTAAAAAGAGCACTTGTTGCTCTACATTGCAATTTTTAGCTAATTGTTGGAGTTTTGGTTTTTCAGAACCGCTACCTGCGATATGTAATAAAATTTTTTTTTGTGGATAGTTTATTTTGAGATTTTGTAAAGTTTCTATGGCAATAGCAATATTTTTTTCAGGGCAGAGTCGAGACATTGTGCCAAGTATAATAGTGTTTTTGCTAATTAAATTAGGATTTTGCCATTGATAGTGATAATTATGTAAATCAAGGGCATTAGGCGTAATAAAGCTGTTATTTACAGTTCGGTTGGCATCGATAGTTTTAAAAAAAATTTCTTTATTTACTGAAAAAATAAAATCGGCAACTAATGATCGTTTAATATTGTAGCTATGATTAACGCCAATAAGAAATATTTTATGGGTTTTGATGGTGGCAATAGTTTTGTAAGCAATAGAAATGGCTTTGCTATTGTGAGCGATAACAATTTTAACTTTTTGTTCTAGTAAAAATTTTCTGAAGCTTAAAATTAAAAATAAATCGTAGTAGCCAAAACGATGTTTAGCTTTTTTAATAGCAATATTAAGAGCGGAGAGTTGCGAAAAATAAGGTGCATCATCTCTAATAAAAGCAGAAACAGGATAATTAAGTTTTTGCAGTATTTTGATATAATCGATAAAAACTTGTTCGGCACCGCCGTTTTGTGAAGTTAGAATGATATTAGCGATAGTCATTTATTTTTTCAGAAAGAAATTTTTGATAAAATTGCCAAGTTTTATCAGACATTAATTGATTAGAAAAATTTTTCTGAATATGAATTCTGCCAGCATTACCTATTTTATCGATCTCTTCTTTTGGCATTTCTAGTAATTTATCGATAATACTAGCAAGTTGTGAGACATTGTTTGGCTCAACTAAAAAACCTGTTTGGTTGTCAATGATGGTTTCAAGAGAGCCGCCGATATTGGTTGCTATAATTGGTTTTGCCGAAGCTTGTGCCTCGATGGCAACTCTACCAAAAGCCTCTGGTCTTATACTTGGGGCCACTACAAAATGAGCAAGTTGATAGGCAACAGATATATCTTGGCAAACACCTACTAAACACACTTTGCCAGCTAGGTTTTTTTCGATGATTTTATATTCGAGTTTATCGCGAAATTTTTCGTGTCCGTGAGCAGAGCCAACTAATACACAAAAAAAATCATTTTTAACTTGTAATAAAGCATCAAGCAAGAAATCGTGACCCTTCCAAGAGGTAATGCGAGCAGGCATTAAAATGATTTTTTTATCTTCTGGTAGATTCCATTTTTTAATGAGATCGATAATGCGATTTTTAGAAATTTTGGTAGGATGAAAATAATTGAGATCGGCTCCTCTTTGAATAACAGTGATTTTTTCGGATAAAGCAGAATTATAATTTTGTAAAATATAATTTTTGATACAATTTGAAACAGCAATAATTTGATCGGCTTGCAACATAATAGCATTGTATTTTTTTTTCAACGAAAATACTTGCCAAAACAGAAATTTTAAAGAATAAAAACCATGCACGGTAGAAACTAATTTAGTTTTAGTTTTTTTGCAAGCATAGTAAGCACTCCACATGGGTGCTCTAGAGCGAACATGAACAATATCAACTTGATGTTCTTTAATGATATTGATGATTTGTTGATAATTTTTCAATAATTGAAAAGGATTTTTGCTGTTTAAATTTAATTTGATATGCAGAATTTTTTCTTCTTGTAATTCGTAACATAAAATACCGCCAGCAGAAGCGACAATTGGAGTTGCTTGATTTTTTTTAAGATGTTTGGCTATATCAATAACCCCTCGTTCTACTCCGCCGTTTTCAAGGGCTGGTAGTATTTGTAAAATAACAGGCGAATCTTGAGACATGATGATTAGCAAATAATGGTTTCGTTACGTTTTGGACCAGTAGAAATTATGCTGATTTTAATATTGCATAATTTTTGTAAGGCAAAAATATAGTTTTTGGCTTGTATTGGTAAATCGTCAAATTTGATGATGCCTTTTGTGGATTGTTGCCAACCTTCAAATTCTTGGTATATTGGTTCTATTTTTGACCATAAGCTAGGATTTTGTGGTAAATAATCGTAGTGTTTTTCGTTAATATTGTAGCCAACTGCAACTTTAATAGTGGCTAGTTTATCTAAAACATCGAGTTTAGTAAGAGCAACCTCGGTTACCGCCGAAAGTTGTAATGCTTGTTTGATGAGCGCTACATCAAACCAACCGCATCGGCGTTTTCTGCCAGTAACTGTGCCAAATTCATGACCTTCTTGTCTTAAAAATTCGCCTGTTTCATTGTTTAATTCACTGGGAAAAGGGCCAGAGCCAACTCGAGTGGTGTAGGCTTTGATTACTCCTAGAGTTTTGCCAACACTATTTAAGCCTAAACATGAACCTAAAGTGATTTGCCCTGCCATGGTATTGCTTGAAGTAACAAAAGGATAAGTTCCATAAGAAACATCAAGTAAAGCACCTTGAGCGCCTTCAAACAATACTTTTTTATTGGCTAAAATTTGAGCAATTTCAAAAGAAGGTTTGACAAACTGTAATAATTTTTCTTGTATTGGTTGCAGTTCTTGCAAGATCTCTTCAACCGAAATAGGTTTAGCACTTAAGCTAGATCGAAGTAAATTATGATAAAAAACTAAATTTTTTACTCGTTCTAAAGTGGTTTTGGGGCAGAATAAATCAGAAATCAAAACTGCTCTTCTGCCTGCTTTATCTTCATAGGCTGGGCCAATACCACGATGAGTGGTGCCGATTTTATTTACTCCTTTTTGTTCTTCAAGTAAGCTATCTAGCGAACGATGCATTGATAAAATAAGTGGGCAATTGCTGGCGATAATTAAATTTTGGCTTGAAACCTCAATATTTGCCGATTGCAGACTATGTATTTCGTTAAAAAGAGCGGAAGGATCGAGCACTACACCGCTACCAATTACACAAAGTTTATTGCTAACAATACCAGAGGGAAGTAAGCTTAATTTATAAGTGTTGCCCGCTACTTTAATGGTGTGACCAGCGTTATTTCCACCTTGAAATCGCACCACTGCATCAAAATTATGTGCTAAAAAATCTACTATTTTACCCTTGCCTTCATCACCCCATTGCAAGCCTATTATTGCTGTGTTTGTCATATTATTGTTGTTGAAAAATGAAGTGTTTGCCGCAATAAGGGCAAGAAACAGAATTTTTATCGCCTAAATTAAGATAAACCAAAGGATGATGTGAATTTAGAGCATCGCCATTGCAAGAAACTTTTTTAGTAGTAACCGTTTGTGTTTGGTTAATTAGTTTTTCTTGATTTTGTTTTGTGTGTTGATTTTGCATAATCAAATTAAGATTGAATAAAAAACCACATTATTTTAGACAAAATAATTATATTTGCAAGATTTTAAAATTAGAAAGAACAGGATTTTTTATTTTTTTTCAATATTTAGTTTTTGCCAAATAAATTCGCAAGTAAAAGGTAAAAGTGGAGCAGAATTTTTTGCCATAGTAAGTAATGCAGTATAAAGAACATCATAGGCATTTTGTTTATCTGTGGCAACTTCTGGGCTATTATTATTTTGCCAAAATCTTTGGCGATTTCTGCGTATATACCAATTGTTTAGCACTTCAAAAAAATGTAAAAATTCTTCGCAAGCTAAAATAGTATTAAATTCAAGCAGAGCTTTTTCAATATTTTGATTGGCAATTTTTAATTTTGATAAAATGTATTGATCTAAAATATTATTAAATTTTTCTGGAGTGATAATAAGATTAGCCTTGATTTTATCGGCATTAGCATAAAGGCAAAAAAAGTTAAAAGCATTTAGAAAAGGCTTAATGGCAAGGCGATAGGTTTCTTTTATTGATTTGCCTTCTTTATCTATTTTTAACTCTTGCCCTTTCATTACTGGTTGCGAGATCATGTAAAATCGCATAGCATCAGAACCATAGGTGTGAAATATTTCGAGCGGATCGGCATAGTTTTTAAGCCTTTTAGAGAGTTTTTGAGCATTTTCATCAAGAATTGTGCCATGACAAATAACATTTTTAAAAGGAATTTTATCAAAAAGAGCGGTAGATAAAACCATTAAAGTATAAAACCAACCGCGAGTTTGTGCAACATATTCGGTGATAAAATCGGCAGGAAAGTTATTTTCAAACCACTCTTTGTTTTCAAACGGATAATGCACTTGAGCAAAAGGCATAGAACCGCTTTCAAACCAACAATCAAGAACATCTGACACTCTATTGAAAATTTCACCATTTTCAATAAAGCTAATGTTGTCAATAAAAGGACGATGTAAATTAGTGATTTTTTGACCAGAAACTTTTTCAAGTTCGGCAACAGAGCCAAAAACCCTAATTTTGCCACTTTTACTTTTCCAGACAGGAACAGGGCAACCCCAAAAACGATTTCTGGTAATAGACCAATCTCGAGCAGAAGCTAGCCAATTGCCAAACTGCCCATCTTTTAAATGAGTAGGAATCCAATTTATTTGTTGATTTAACTCAACCATTTTGTCTTTAAAATCAGAAACTTTCACATACCAAGAACTTACTGCTTTGTAAATTAAAGGAGTGTCGGTTCGCCAGCAGTGTGGATAGTTATGGAGATACTGCTCGGTTTTAAGCCATAAATTTTGTGTTTTTAAATATTTTATAATGTCGTCGTTGGTATCAAAAACATGGCGATTTTTTAATGATAAATCTGGCAAATCAAAAACTTGTTCGTTAAATTTCGCCCCTTCATCAATAGGGCAAACTGTGGTAATTGAATGTTGTTTGCATAATAATTGGTCGTCTTCGCCAAAACCAGGAGCGATATGCACTATTCCTGTGCCATCTTCGGTGTTAACAAAATTGCCAGCAAGTATATTAAAGGCATTGTGGTGATTTTTAAAATAAGGAAAAAGTGGCTGATATTTTAAGTTGAGTAAATCTTTACCGAGAATAGTATTAATTATTTGATAATCGAAAAGTTCTTTAGAAAATCTTTTTACACAAGCAGAGGCTAAAATAACTATTTCTTGCTGATTTTTTAGCACAGAGTATTCGATATTTTTGCCGATTGCCAAAGCTAAATTGCTAGGGAGGGTCCAGGGGGTGGTTGTCCAGACAGCAATATAATGTTTTAAATTAGCGCAGTAGGGTTGATTTTGTAATAAAAATTTTATGCTTGCCGACTTGCTAGCTTTTTGTCGATAAGCATTATCCATTTTAGTTTCAAAATTAGATAACGGAGTTTGGCAAGCCCAAGAATAGGGTACTACTCGAAAATCTTCATAAAGCAAACCTTTGTCATAAAGTTGCTTGAAAGCCCAAATCACCGATTCCATATAGTTTAGATCCATGGTTTTGTAGCTATTATCAAAATCAACAAATCGCCCCTGCCTTGTAACATATTGCTTCCATTCGTTAGCATATTTCATTACCGATTTTTCGCAAGCAGAATTAAATTTTTCGATGCCAAATTCTTGAATTGCTAACTGCCCAGAAATTGGCTTATTATGTTGTTTGCTAAGCTCTTTTTCGGTTTCCATTTCTACTGGCAAGCCATGGGTATCCCAGCCAAATTTTCTTTCAACTTTTTTGCCTTGCATAGTTTGAAATCTAGCAAATAAATCTTTGATGAAACCTGTAAGTAAATGCCCATAATGAGGTAGACCATTAGCAAAAGGTGGACCATCGTAAAACACGAACTCATTTTTTGAGTGATGGCAATTGTTATGGCCATGCAAAACGCAAGCACTTGGTAATGGCGAAACAGAATCATCATTTTCTTCGTTTAAATCGTTAATAAGAATAGATTTTTCAAATATTTGTTCTTGTTGCCAAAATTGTAATATTTCATTTTCAAGATTGGCTTGATTAATATTTTGATCAACTGCTGGATAGGGTTGTTTGTGAGGCATTATTTAAAGAAAAAAGTTATAATCTAAACTATTTGGAATAATCATGATAGGCACATTGATTTTATTACCTAGGTAACGAATAATTTTTGGTAAAACACTGTTATCGGAACCAACACTTTGTGATTTACCAAACACTACTAATTTGCAATCGGCAACAATTCTAATGGCTTTAAAAATTTCAAGCACGACATCGCCTTCATTAATAGAAATTGCTGGAGTTATTTTAAATTCTTGACAGATTTTTTCAAGCAAACTACAGATATTTTTTTCGACCTGTTTTCTTTTTTGTGTGCCAATTGCTCTACTACCAAACAAAAAATTTTGATGAGAGCCATCAATAGCAATAGCTATATGAAGCTTATGATTTTGTTGACAAGCAGAAAGGCAGGCAAAACGCACAGCAGTTTCAGAAATATTATTGATATCGATACAAACAACAATGCTACCCATAAAAATTATTTAGAAAAACGATTAAAAATATAGTTAATAGAAAAGCCTACCAAAATAGCAATAATAATGGCTGAAAGACCATATAAAACTCGCTGATTTTTGGCAAATTCAGCTATTTGAGAATTAAAACCTACTTTATTTACATAAATAGGAATAGATTGAAAAGAAATTACCGTGTCGTTTTCAACTAAATAAATTTCGATATTATAAATGCCTTCTAAAATATTAGCAGGAAAATTAATAGCAAGGCTAAACAGAGTATCGTCTAAAAAAACAATACTATCGGTACTGGTGGAGTATAAATTTTGTTTTTCCATTAAATCAAAAAACTTGTTGTAGGTAATGTTATTTTTGGTTTCTTCGCTAGTTTTAAAGTTTAAATTATGTTTTCCTATTTCAAAATCTAGCAGATTTTGTTGGTTTAGTTCTTTACCTAAAAAAGCTGCAAATAAATTATAAAAACCATAAGCGTTATGAAATTTTATTTGTTTACTATTGTGCCAAATGCCAAAAGATTTTTCTTTTTTGTTAAGTAGAAAATCATGTTTTGGACCTCTTACCACAGCAATAATATTGCCAGGTTCGTTTTTTGCTCCAAATAGTAAAATTTTTTCGCCAGTAAATTTACTATCTATTTTGATTTCATTTTGTGAAATACCTGAAATTATTGGCGCAGAAAAAGCTTTTGCCCATAAAGGTGATAATAAAAATAGTAAAATAGCTAAGATTTGTTTCATTTTAGCGATATGAGAGAATAAATATTTGTTGGTTCAATAAATAATTGAGTAAACATTTTAATGCAAATTATTAAAATTAACACCGCTAAACAAAGTTTACTGGTGGTAGGATTAACTCTATAGCTTGCTTTACTGCCAAATTGAGCTCCAATTGCCGAGCTAATAATCATGATGAGTGATAAAGTTAAATCGAGGTTATTGCTACTTATGGCTTGTAAAAAAGTGGTGTTGCTGGCAATAAAAATTATTTGAAATAACGAAGTGCCAACCACAAGATGCGGAGGCATTTTTAAAATATAAAGCATGGCAGGTATCATCAAAAAACCACCGCCAATACCCATAAAAGCAACTAAAATACCCACGCCTGCACTTAAAAAAATTGGTACCAACCAGCTACAATGAATATTAGATTTTTCAAAATAAATTTGATAAGGTAATTTTTTTAAAAAATTTTGTAAATTAGATGTGGCTTCGGAGTTTTGTGAATCTTCTTCTTGCCAAGTAAAACTGATGTTTCTATTTAAAATAGTTTTAAGACCATCAGAAATCATGGCAAGAGCAACAGAACCAAGAAAAAGTACATAGCAAAAACTAATTAGTAAATCTACATGGCCAATTTGTTGCATAAGTTGAAAAATAACTACACCTAAACTTGAGCCAAAAATACCGCCTATTACTAAAAATAACCCTATTTTAATATCGACATTACCTTTTTTTAAGTGAGAAAGCAAGCCAGAAATAGAAGCGGAAATGATTTGATTGACCGAAGTTGCGACTGCTACCGCTGAAGGAACTCCAATAAAAATCAGACAGGGAGTGGCTAAAAAACCGCCGCCAATACCAAACATTCCAGCTAAAAAGCCAGTACCTAAACCTAACAAAATGATTAGCAAAATATTAACAGGAATTTCAGCGATAGGCAAATATACTTGCATTTTTTAAAAGAAACTTAATTGATTATCAAGCAAATAGTAATTATTTTGATGATTATTTTTTATTAAAGCAAGACCAAATAAACTATTATTTGTAGCAATTGCCGATAAAAAAACAACATTTTCGAAGTTAAATTGTTGTAAATCGGCTTGAGTAAGTAAAATTTTTGAGTTATTTTGTAGCTTGGATTGTAAAAATTTTTGTAGATCTTGATTAATATTTTCAAGAAAAAAACCTTTTACGGTTTTGCGTATTTCACCTAAATGAAAGGCTCTGGCAATTACTTCTTGGCCAATATAACAACCCTTGGTAAAATCAATCATTTCAAAATTTTGTAAGCCATATTCAATGATAATAGCTTTTTCAAAGGCTAAATCGTAAAAACCTTCTGGAATTTTGTGTTTTATTCTGTGTTGATGATAGTCAATTTCTAGCAATATATTATTTGGCGATAATGTGGTTGGCAAATAAAAACGATAGCCAAAATTGTTTTTGCGAGGATCTGGTAAGCCAATGTTTTGTTGGTTTTGTTCGCTAAAAAATACTTGCAAATTATTTAGTTGGGACACTTCAATTTTGGCTCGAAGTTTATACATATTTAGCTTATTTAACAATATTTCAAGGGCATTTTGATGGCAATCTAAAAAAATATGATGATAATCTAGCCAGATAAAAAAATCAGCCAAAAATTTGCCTTGCGAATTTAGTAAGCCAGCATAAACCAATTGTTGATTATCGAGCTTTTGTAGGTTATTGGTGATTAATTTTTGCAAAAAAGAAAATTTATCTTCACCAGTGATGGCAATGATTTTGCGAGTGTTAAGTGAAATCAAGTTTTGAAAGTTTTGCCCTAAAGCCATATAAACAAAAAAATCTTTAAAAAAATAATTGCTAAATTATAAAATAATCTCTAAATTTAAGCAAGTTTTTTTATGATAAATTTAGAAATTTAAAACACCAATAGATTTTATGAAAGTAAAAACAATAAATCAACATTCTAAAATTATACAAATGAATTTTTCAGATGTGGCAAAACCTAATGTTAATCAAAAAACCGCTAAAACAATTTCAAAAAAAATACAATTTTTAAATAGTTTAAAAGGCTCTAAATTAAAATACAAAAGATTCGCCTGCTCTCCTTTGCGATATGCTGGTGGCAAAAGTTTGGCGGTTGGTTTTATTATTGAACTCATACCAAATAATGTAAAAAAAATTGTATCTCCGTTTTTTGGTGGCGGATCTCTAGAAATAGCTTGTGCATCAATGCTTGATATCAAGGTTATTGGTTACGATATTTTTGATATTTTGGTAAATTATTGGCATGTTCAAATTAATCAAAAACAAAATTTATTTGACAGATTATTAGCAATAAAACCAACAAAAGAAAATTATCAAACAATAAAAATAGCCTTAAAAAAGCATTGGCAACAGCAAGAATTACTCGATCCTCTTACTCTTGCTGTTTACTACTTTTTTAACCATAATCTATCTTATGGTCCAGGATTTTTAGGCTGGATGTCTTCTATCTATGCAGATGAAAAAAAATATCAATCTGCTCTTCATAAAATCAATATATTTCCATCAAAAAACTTATCGGTAAAATGTCAAAGTTTTACACAAACTCTGCCACAACATAACCAAGATTTTTTATATCTAGATCCTCCATATTTTTTGGGCGGAGAAAGTAAAATGTTTAAAGGAATATACCCGCAAAGAAATTTTCCATTGCATCATAATGGTTTTAATCATATTTTGCTAGCTGATTTGTTAAAAAAACATCAAAATGGCTTTATTTTATCTTATAACGATTGCCCAAAAATCAGAGAATTATATCAAGATTATAAAATTATTGAAGTGCAATGGCAATATACTATGGGGCAAGGCGAAACTAGAATAGGCAAAAACAGAATAAACAAAGGAGATAGCCATATAAAACAATCGCATGAAGTTTTAATTATTAATCTATGAAAACATCAAAAAAAATAGCCATGACTAGTCAAAAAGCAAGCTATGTTAAAAAACAGGGTCATCAAGATGCAAAAGAATTTGCTGTTTTAATAGGTTTAAGCAACGATTATCAAAACGATCCTAGGGCAAAAAAAGACGTGATCGATCAAAATGGCGATGCCCATTCTTTAAAAAGCGGATCAGGTTATTGGCAAATTTTTTTATATGGCGCAACCAGATTTCAATCTGATGTTGCATTTAAAGCCATGAATGGTATCGGAAACATAATGTTAAATTGTATTAATGCAATTCCAGAAAAAAAAGAAAACTATCAAGAAAAAAAGCATTATTACAAAACAATAATTGCACAATATATGCTTGAATTGAAAGAAAAGTTATCCGAGCCATATAGATTAGAGGCTTTTTTAAGAAAATCTATACTCGAAGGTTCGCAAGTGAGTTATTTAACCATAAAACATAACGATCAATTTCATGTATTTTGGCATGATGATGTAATATCAATATTGTTAAAAAATTTTATTGTTGCAAACTCTGTTGGTAATCAAAAAGTTATTTTTAAATTAAAAAATAATTGTGGCGAAATTGAAATGCGCAACGGCGAAGATTATCACCATAGAGAAATGAAATTTAGATTACATAAGTTGCCAATTATTAATTTATTGATTAATAATTTTGAAAAGTCTAAAAATATTATAATTAATGCCAATAAAATAGTGGTTTATGGTTTGGCAATCAAGAAATTTTTAAAAAATCATAATAAATGTTAAAAAGTTTCGTGTCTTATTTTTATTTACTCATCTTAATGTTTTGTTGCTCTTGTGTGCCTTTTTCTAGTATGCCCAAAGATTGGAACTGGGGAATGAGGCCTCGGCTTATTAGTGGCACGCAATATTTTCCTTCTGCCAGCACTCCTTATGGTAAGGGCTTTCGTGATGGTTGTTCTAATGCCATGAAGTCAACCAACAAAGGAGCTCCATCTTTTTTTGGTGCTCAAGTAGATTTTGCCATGTCTAAAAAATATCCAGACTATAATCAGGGTATGTCAGATGGAGCCGATCATTGTATTAATATGGTTAATTGGGAGGTGCCATAAATTGCCAAAATATTTAACATTATTGTTGTTATTTTTATGCAGTTGTCATAACGAAGGTAACTGGGGCTTTTTTCAACCTCCTGGCTTAAATATTTATGTGCCAGAAGGGCCACCAGAGTTTAAAGCGGGCTGGTATGCTGGTTGCCGATCTTCATTATCACAAAATTCATTTTATAATGCCTCTATTTTTTATAAAGAAAAAGGTGCTCCAAATTTTGGCTCAGGTATTTATCAAAATCATCCAATTTATCAGAGCTCTTGGAGTACTGGTTATTTAAATTGTCAAGTATATATTGCCACTTTTCAAACTGGCAGATACTTTAATAACAGACATCCAATTCGTTAAAATATGCTTAAAATTAATTGTTTTATTTTATTATTTTTCTTGCTTTTTAGTTGTTATAATGCAAAATTTTTAGCTATTGATACAGCAGATAAAAGAATGCCAAAAAGTTTTGCCAATGCAACAAAAGATCAGCAAGAAGGTTGGAAATATGGTTGTGAAAGTGGCATTGCGGCAGGCGGAACCCATTTTCATAAAGCTCTTTATCGTCCAAATCAAATTGATGGCTATAAATTTTCTAATTCTGAAGAATATCGAAATGCTTGGAATACGGCTTTTAATTATTGCATGTATTATCAATATCATCGTGCTCAAA
This sequence comes from Rickettsia typhi, assembly GCA_945862075.1. GTDB lineage: Bacteria > Pseudomonadota > Alphaproteobacteria > Rickettsiales > UBA1997 > CAILUF01. Next base: position 16,719 of record CAMAWV010000005.1, read on the forward strand.
TACATTCGTTTAATCCTTTCACTAAGGGTTTAATATTTTAAGTTTTATGCTAAAATTATTTTTATTTTTAATATTTTTGATTAGCAGTTGTTCTGCTCCGTTTTATGCTGGCACTAATATCAAGGTGCCAAATGGCACTCCTAGTTTCAAACAAGGTTTTACTGATGGTTGCTCAACTTTAACTTATGCCAGAGGTAATTTATTTTATCGAATGCGATATAAAAATAAAGCTACCTATAATCCAAAAATGATAGACAATGCCGAATATAACTTTGGCTACACTCGGGGCAGAAGTTGGTGTTTTCATCAAGTTGTTTCTGGAAAATCTGGTCCGAGAGGTTCTTTTATAAAATATATTCAGCCAGATGAAAATGAAACCATATTGCCAGATTTATTTTCGCAACCATCGCCATCTTATGATAACAATCTAAAATTTGGTAATGCTTATGAGCTTACGGTTGAGGGGGTAAGAGGTAATGCCAACGAAGATATTTTTCAAGATTTTTTTGGTAAAAAAGACGAAGGAATTAGTGGCGGTTGGTTTCCAGCAGTAATTTATTAATAAATTTTTTATGTTTTTATCGCAATTAAACTCGTTACCAACACTTATAAATATTGTATTTTTAGGTGTTATTGCTTTGATTTTTGGTAGTTTAGCAACTTTACTTACTTTTCGAGCTGTCAGCAAACAACCTATTTTATTTGCTAGATCTCGATGCACTAAATGTTTAAAAATATTACAAATTAAAAACTTGATTCCTGTGTTTTCATGGCTTATTCAAAAAGGTAAATGTAGTTTTTGTCAAAATCCTATTTCTCTTCGCTACCCTTTAATCGAGTTATTTTATTTAACTGGTTTTTTAGCCACTTTTTATCAACAAAATTATATTTTTAGCATAAAACTAGTTTTTTTATTAGCAGTGTTTTTTTTGCTAGCTTTAATGATAATTTTTGATTTAGAATATTATTTTATCCCCAATGTATTGCCAATTTTGTTATTAATTTTAGCGATTTTTTGGCATAAATATCTTGATTTTTCGCTAGCAAAAGCGAGTTTGTCGGCTTTTTATTATTTAATTTTTGGTTTGGCAGTATGGGCTTTTTTTTATTATACAGCAGGGCAAAATGGGCTTGGCATTGATGATTTAAAATTTTTTACGGTTTGTGGTTTTTTATTAGAAAGTAAGTTAATTTTTTTATTTTTTTTACTCAGTGGTTTATTTGGAGTGATTTTCGGAATTTTATGGCAAAAATTAAAAGACGATGAAACCTTTCCATTTGCTCCTGCTATGTGTTTAGCTTGTTATTTGTGTTTGTTAAAAGCATTATAAGAGCACTGGTTATATTACTTTTTGTGTGCAAGAGCGGCATTAATAATGATTTCGAGATTATCTAGTGTATGGTTTGCCAATCTTTGCCACAAATTAAAAACAAATAGAGCGATAATCGCTATTACCAAGCCAAAAGCTGTTGCAATTAAGCTTTCTGCTACTCCAGATGTTATGCCGGCTGGGTTTAATTGAGTTGAGCCTAAAATTTTAAAACTTGTTGACATTCCAACAATAGTGCCAAGTAAACCTAATAAAGGGGCGACACTTACAATGGTTTCTAGTATCCATATTGCTGAAAACATTTGTTTTTCTATTTTTTTTAACAAGCTAGTTGCTTGATTTTCTAGCAGTATGTTATTTTGACATACATTTTTATTTTGCTTAATTAATTGCCATAAAATATAATAAAAATGCTTTGTTGAAAATTTTTGTAAATAGTTTTGCCAAGTTTGTAAGCAAAAGTTTGGTTCGTAAATTAAATTTTCAATGTTTTTAGTGATTCTTAAATATTTATAATAAAAGAGAATTTTATCAATAATAATAGCTAGTAAAGCAATTGCTAAAACAGACAGTGGAAACATTATAATGCCACCAGTTTGTAAAAAAACTAAAATATTATTCATAGTTTGTCATTTAAAATATTGATATGCCCCATTTTTCTACCTTCGGCAATAGTTTGTTTGCCATAAATATGAATTTTTGCTTGGTCGTTTTGTAAAAATTCTTCAAGATTATTTATTTGATTACCAAGTATATTTTGCATGTAGCCTTTGCTATGAAAAGCAGTTGAACCAAAATTGATGTTTAAAACTGCTCGAATTAATTGTTCAAATTGGCAAGTAATGCAAGCATCCATAGAAAAATGCCCAGAGTTATGTGGCCTAGGGGCTAGTTCGTTGACTAATAATTTATTTGCAACCAAAAAAAATTCCACTGCTAAAACTCCAATTAAATCAAGGTTTTTAGAAATATCGATAGCAATTTCTTTGGCTTGTGAAATAATATTATTTGGCAACATAGAAGGGTAGTGACTTTGCCATAAAACACCCTGTTGATGAATATTTTTTAGCGGATCATAAGCTATTATTTGTTTTTTTGATCGAGCAACTATTACCGATAATTCGCAAGAAAAATTACAAAACTGCTCTAAAATTAGTTGAGTATCTGATGTATTTTGTTCAAAAATTGGCAGTAAATCTTGCCAAGCTTGCTGACAACTTGTTAAAGAATCGATCATAAATTGCCCTTTACCATCATAACCCATAGTGGTAGTTTTTAAAATACTTTTACCAAATTCTAAATAACCTTTTTCTAGATCTTTGTAGCTATTGATGGCGAGATATTTTGTGGTTTCTACTCCGATATTTTGTAAAAATTTTTTTTCTAGCAAACGATTTTGAGTGATAGCTAAAACTTCTGGTTTTGGAAATAAGGGTTTATATTTTGCTACATACCAAGCAGACTCTAGGGGGATATTTTCGAATTCGAAAGTGGCAAAATCTATTTGTGAACAAAATTTTTGTAAGATTTCTTGATCATTGTAATTGCCAACCACAACATTGTTGCTTACAAAAGAAGCTGGCGAGTTTTCTTGATTGGTTAAAATAACAGTTTTTAAGCCAAGTTGATGAGCTTTATTAGCAATCATTTTGCCTAACTGCCCGCCGCCAATAATACCTAATGTTTGACTAATCATTAGTGTTTGTGTTTATGATTAATATATAGTTGTTGTAAAATCGAGAGGGTGTTGCTCCAAGTCCAGTAAATTACTAGCCCCGAAGGAAAAGATGCTAGTAAAACGGTAAGTATGAAGGGCATTAATTTTAAAACTTTTGCTTGAATAGGATCGGTAGTTGTTGGGCTTGCTTTTTGTTGTAAAAACATTGTAATACCCATAAGAATCGGCCAAATTCCAATAGTCAAAAACTCAGAAACTGTAAAAGGCAACAAGCCAAATAGATTAAAAATAGAAGTAGGATCTGGTGCCGATAAATCGTGTATCCAGCCATAAAAAGTGGCGTGTCGCATATCAAGAGTTACGAAAAACACTTTATAAAGAGCAAAAAATATAGGTATTTGAATAAAAATAGGCAAACAGCCCGATGCAGGATTGATTTTTTCTTTTTTATAAAGCTCCATAATTTCACGATTTAAGGCGATTTTATCGGTTGTTTTTTTTCTAAGAGCTTCGATTTTTGGTTGTATTTTACGAATTCTTGCCATTGCTGAATAAGATTTATTGGCAAGCGGAAATAATGCTAGTTTAACTAAAACAGTCATGGCAAGAATTGCTAAACCAAAATTACCTAAAAATTTATATAAAAAATCGATGATAAAAAAGAATGGTTTAGTTAAAAAATAAAACCAACCAAAATCGATAGCTCTATCAAATAATTTTAAATTGAATTGATTTTTATAGCTATCTAGTAATTTAACAGTTTTAGCCCCTGCAAATAAATAATGACTAACATCAATTTTACTATTTGGCATAATTTCAAGAGTATCAGAGGTAAAAGTGGTTAGGTATTGATTTTGTTGATTGTTTATTTTTTGATGAATAAAGCTTGCTTGATAAGAAATATTTGAGCTTGGAATAATAGTGCTAAGCCAGTATTTATCGGTAATACCAAACCAAGATCCGGTAGAAGAATTAGAAAAGTTTTTTTGTTGCTCTTTGGCAATTTTTTGATATGAAAATTCTTCTAAAATACCATTAAAAACCCCAATTGGACCTTCGTGTAAAATAAAATTTGCTTGTTTTTGTGGGGTAAATAATCTTGAAATTCTGCCATAACTAGCTAATTGTAAAGTATCGGCGGTATTATTGATGACTTCTTGTTTGATATTAAACATATATTTATCATCGATGCTAATAGTAATAAAAAAATCAACTCCTTGCCCATTTTGCCAAGTAAGTATTAAAGGTTGATTTGGGGCAAGAGTTGTATTATTTGCTTGCCACAAAGTATTTGGATTTGGTAAGATAATTTGATTATTTCCTTTATTTATCCAGCCAAAATCGGCAAAATATCTTTCGGTAGTAGAAGCTGGCGAAAACAATACAACTTCTTTTGTTGAATTTAATTGAGTAAAATAATTAGCTAAAGTGAGATCGTCAAAAATTGCTCCTTGCAATAAAATAGAACCATGTAAATTATTATTATTGATGAGTACTCGATTATTTTTTGCTTCACTGGTATTAAAATATTGATCTCTTGTAAGGGCAGGATTGTTTTGTTTAATTTCAGATGATGTTTCTAGATTAATATTTGGTGCAGAGTTATTTTTGGCATTGGTATTATTATTTAGGGTAGAATTACTAGCTTTTTTTTGCATTTCTTGTTGCTGAAGTTTTGGTTGTTCGTAAAAAAAACTCCAAGCAAGCAAGATAAACATAGATAGCACTGTTGCTAAAATAATGTTGCTATGATTTTGTGGCTGTTGTTGCATCTTTTAATTAATCGTTGATAAAGTCAAATTTTTCTTCTTTGCTTCTACTGAATCTTTTGCGTTCGTTAGAATCAAGGAATTTTTTGCGTAAACGAAGCGATTTTGGAGTTACTTCTACCAACTCGTCGTCACCGACATAGGTTATCATGTCTTCTAAGGTAAGAATTCGCGGTGGAATTAGTCTAATGGCTTCGTCTGTTCCTGAAGCTCTGATATTGGTTAGTTGTTTGCCTTTTAACACATTTACTTCAAGATCGCCTTGTTTTGCATTTTCGCCAATAATCATGCCAGCATAAACTTTTTGTTGAGGCTTAACAAACATTATTCCGCGATCTTGCAGATTCCAAAGGGCATAAGCAACAGCTTCGCCTGGATCGGTGGCAATTAAGGCTCCATTTTTTTTGTTGGACATTTCGCCTTTATATGGTGCATAAGCATGAAAAATGCGATTTAATACACCAGAGCCTTTGGTATCTGTTAAGAACTCACTTTGATAACCAATTAAGCCTCGAGAAGGAACATAAAATACCAAGCGAGTTTTTCCGCCAGAAGATGGTTTCATTTCAATCATTTCCCCTTTTCTTGAAGAAAGTTTTTCAACTACGGAACCACTAAAATTATCGTCGACATCAATAACCACTTCTTCGATTGGTTCTAATATTTGGTTATCGGCGGTTTTTTTAAATAAAACTCTTGGTCTTGAAACGGAAAGCTCAAAACCTTCTCTTCTCATGTTTTCAATTAACACACCAAGCTGTAATTCACCTCGGCCGCCAACTTCAAAAGCATCTTTACCTTCGGATTCTTTTACTTTAATAGCCACATTAGTTTCGGCCTCGGCAAATAATCTGTCGCGTATCATACGAGAGGTTACTTTGTTGCCTTCGGTGCCAGCTAAAGGAGAATCGTTTACTCCAATAGTAATTGCCATAGTTGGTGGATCTATAGGGGTTGATTTAATTGGGGTATCTACCGAGATATCGCATAAAGTATCAGAGACTGAGGCTTTTTCAAGACCAGCAATACAAACAATATCTCCTGCCACAGCTTCTTCGACAGTAATTTTTTCAATTCCTCGAAATACATGAAGCTTGGTAAGTCTGCCTTGTTCAACTAATTGACCATCTAGATTTATGGCTTTAAAGTTCATCATATTTTTAGCTTTGCCAGAATAAATTCGACCAATTAGCATTCTGCCAAAATATGGACTACGATCTAGTAAGGTAGAAAGCATAGCAAAAGGAGCTTCGGCATCAAATTTTGGTGGCTCAACATGTTTTAAAATTAAGTTAAATAAAGGAGAAAGATCAATTCTTGAGTCTTTTTCTATATCATTCACACACCAACCGTCTCTACCTACAGCATATAAAACAGGAAAATCAAGCTGTTTTTCGTTGGCATTTAATGAGACAAATAAATCGAAAATTTCATCAAGAACTTCGTTTGGTCGAGCATCTTGTCTATCTATTTTGTTAATAATAACAATCGGGCATAAACCAAGAGCTAAAGCTTTTGAAAGCACAAATTTGGTTTGAGGCATTACCCCTTCGGCAGAATCTACCAGTAATAAACAACTATCTGCCATACACAAAACTCGTTCTACTTCGCCACCAAAATCGGCATGACCTGGGGTATCGATAACATTAATTTTTTGATCTTGCCACATTAAAGAGGTGCATTTTGCCAAAATTGTAATACCTCTTTCTTTTTCAAGATCGTTAGAATCCATTACTCGAGTTTCTATTTGTTGGTGATTACGAAAAGTGCCACTTTGTTTTAACATAGCATCAATTAAAGTGGTTTTGCCGTGGTCAACGTGAGCTATAATGGCAACATTTCTAAATTTAGGAATCATATTTTGATAAGTATTTTAAGGTATTACTCTGCTAAAACAATGTGACTTTTTATTGTTTTAGCAGATAAAAAAAGTATTGTTTATGTTAGTTATTGAGGTTTGGCCATGCTAGCAACTTCTTCAGCAAAATTATTTACTACTTTTTCAATACCGTCGCCTAAAATAAAAAATTTAAAATCGGATATGGTAGTTTTAGAATTATTTTGAGTGCTAAAACTATTTAATAAATCTTTAATTTTCAGTTTATCATCCATAACAAAATTTTGCTCGAGTAAAACTACTTCTTCATAATATTTTTTGATTCGACCTTCAAGCATTTTTTCGATAATACTTGCTGGTTTGCCAGAGTTTTTTGCTTGTTCTTTTAAAATATCAATTTCGCGATTAAGTTTAGCAGGATTAACACTTTCAATGTTTAAAGCATCTGGCTTGGTAGCGGCGATGTGCATTGAAATTTGTTTGCCTAATTCTTGCAAAGCATTTAGATTGTTGCAAGAGCTTTCTATCGCCACTAAAACGGCAATTTTTCCCATTTGAGGAGCGATTTGATTATGAATATAACTCACTATGACACCATTTTTTACTTCTAAATTAGCCATTCTGCGAAATTGAATATTTTCGCCAATAATAGCAATTTGTTCTTTGATGTTTGTATCGGAATCGGTTTTTAATTTTTCAAAATCGTTATAAGTAAGAGCGGTTTTTGATAAAGATAAAACGAACTCTTGAAAAGTTGGATTTTTGGCAACAAAATCGGTTTCGGAGTTAACTTCGATAATGACAGCTTTTTTGCCATCAACCGCAACCGCAACAACACCTTCGGAAGCAACTCTGCTAGTTTTTTTAGAAGCAGAGGATAGGCCTTTTTTTCTTAACCAATCAACTGATTTTTCAAAATCGGAGTTGTTTTCGAGTAAGGCTTTATTACAATCGGCGATGCCACAACCAGTAGAATCACGAAGTTTTTTAATAAGTGCAAGATTATTAGACATAGTTTATTTGTTTTCGGTTTTAGGTTTTGTTGGTTTCTTATCGGTAAATTTAGGAGTAAAGGAATCTGGTTTTTTTGGAGCTGAGCTTTTATTGTCTGGTTTTTTTGGAGCTGAATTTCTGTTGTTTGGTTTGCTTGGTTTTTTATCGGCATCTTTACCTGCTGAATTGGTATTTTCGAATTTACCACCTTCGGTTTTGACAAATTTTCTTTTGGTGTCGAAAGTTTTAGATGGTTTTTCGTTATTTTTTTTAACTTCAGAAAGATTTTCTAAAAAGCTTTTTTCGGCTATTTTGTTAATATCAAGACCAGAAGCTAGCATGTTTTCTTTTGTGCCAGCGATTATTGCATCAGAAATCAAGCGACAAAATAACTTGATTGATTTAGCAGAATCATCATTGCCTGGAATTGGATAATAGATTTTGTCTGGGTTGCAGTTGGTATCGATTAAAGCCATAATAGGAATATTGAGTTTTTTAGCTTCGGCAATCGCTAAAGATTCTTTGTTAATATCTATAACTACTACTAAATCTGGATAGCCACCCATATTTTTAATGCCACCGAGATTTTGTTCGAGCTTTATTCTTTGGCGATCAAGAGTGAGTTTTTCTTTTTTGTTAAAACCAATTTCGGTATCTTTTAGTTGATCTTCTACTTTTTTAAGAGTGCGTATAGATTGAGAAATAGTTTTATAGTTAGTAAGCATACCGCCTAACCAGCGACTATTGACATAGTATTGACCGCAACGAATGGCAGACTCGGCAACCGCTTCTACTGCTTGTTTTTTGGTGGCAATAAATAAAATTCGACCATTATTTTTAGCGATTTCTTTAACTGTTTTTAAGCCATTATGAAGCAATTGTGCGGTTTTGTTTAAATCGATAATGCTTATGCCGTTGCGACTAGTATAAATATATTTTGACATTTTTGGGTTTCTTCTCATGGTTTTATGACCAAAATGAAAACCAGCATCGATAAGTTGTTTGATAGAAAATTGAGGCAAAAGTACTTGTTGAATATTTTGCGAAGATGCATTTTCTGTTGTTGGAGCGGTGGAATCTAGGGTAGACATATTTTTATAATTTGGTTAAATAAATAAATAACAAAAGTTTAAACATAATTTAAACACCAAATTTTGTTATTTATAAAGTGCCACAAAACCTTGTTATACAAGAGAAAAGTGGTTGTTAAATAAATTTTTGCATTGCAAAAATATTAAGATAAATTTGTATGCAAAAGTTTGTTAAAATTAAGTTTTACAAATAATAACAACTGGTTAAAATTTGTTATGTATGTTGTAAAACTGCTAAAATTTTAATTCATAAAAATAAAATTGCAAACTAATTTTTATCTATGCTTACAATTTCTGATATAGAAGTTTATCATTATCATAAAAAAATTTTCAGCCAAGTTGGTTTTAGTTTGCCTTTGGGTTGTTGCTTGCTTATTAAAGGAGAAAACGGCATTGGCAAAACTTCTTTGCTTAAAGCTATTGCTGGTATTTGCCAAATAGAAAAAGGCGAAATATTTTGGCAAAAGCAAAATATTAAACAAATATTGCCAAGCTTTCAGCGAGAAATAAAATTTATAGGGCATAAAAATTTTTTTAAACCACAACTTTCAGTGTTAGAAAATTTGCTGTTTTATAGCAAAATAACTGCTACCGAAATTACCGTGCCTATGGCAATGCATTTTTTTAATCTTACCGAAATTTGCCATCATCAAATAGGCAAACTTTCTGCTGGTTGGCAACAAAGATGCTTATTAGCTTTATTGCTTACTTACGATGCCAATTTATGGCTTTTAGATGAGCCAACCAAAAACCTTGATATGGCTGGTAAACAACAACTAAAAGGTTTAATCAAAACCAAAATTATGCAAAATGGCATAGTCATTATTGCTACTCACACCAATATTTTTGACGACATTGGGCAGAGTTTATTTTTGCACGATTTTATATAGTTTTATAAACACAGAAGAAATAAATATAGCTCTTGGCATAGTAAGAAATTGTCAATAAAAAATTATATTTTATATTGTGGTAATTTTTAACGAATTTTTTTAACATAGCTAAATTTAATGCTTGAAAAAAAAGATTGCTTGACTAAAATTAATAAAAATATTTTTTATGGAAATGTTGTTGCAACATTTTCTTTATAGCATTTTCGCCAAAAAATGAAACTATTAGCTAAAAAAATGAAGTATATAAAGTGGAATTTTAACTAATATCATTATTTAATGAAAATACTACTATTCGACCAATTTTTATTAATTTATGTCTGATTCAAGTCAAAATAACAATAACTCTTGTAATCAAACTAAGCGAGATCTCATCAAAAACACTGCTTATGCAGTTGCGGGCATGGGTGCAGTTTGTGCTTTTTTACCATTTATCGATAGCATGAATCCTTCACAAGATGTGCAGGCTCTTGCTTCAATTGAAGTTGATATTTCGGTAATAAAACAGGGTGAAGAAAAAAAGGTAATGTGGCGAGGTAAACCAATTTTTATCAAACATCGCACTCCAGAAGAAATAAAACAAGCTGTTGATGTTGCAAATTCCGATTTAAAAGATCCCCAGTCAGATTCCGACCGAGTAAAAAAAGGTAAAGAGCAGTGGCTAATCACTGTTGGTATTTGCACTCATTTAGGCTGTGTGCCAATTGGTGGGCAAGGCGAATATAAAGGTTGGTTTTGTCCTTGTCATGGCTCCCAATACGATACTTCTGGTAGAATACGCAAAGGTCCGGCTCCGAAAAATCTCGAAATTCCTCCTTATGAATTTTTAAACGATACAACTATTAAAATCGGCTAAACATGACTAACCATAACGATCCCAATCAAGAATTAAAAGATTTTCATCAAATCCATCTCGATACTCCGCAAAACCAATCAAAAACTGTTGCTTGGTTTAATTCAAGGTTGCCAATTTTATCTACTTTAGAAAATACTTTAAAAAAACATCCTTATCCTAAAAACTTAAGTTATTGGTGGAATTTTGGCTCTATCGCTGGTATTGCATTATTAGTTCAGATTTTAAGCGGTTTGTTTTTAGCTATGCACTATGTTCCAAACACTAAACTTGCTTTTGATTCAGTTGAGCACATTATGCGCGATGTTAATTACGGTTGGCTTATTCGCTATATCCATGCAGTTGGTGCTTCAATGTTTTTTGTGGCACTTTATGCTCATATTACTCGAGGGCTTTATTATGGTTCATACCGATCTCCTAGAGAAGTTTTATGGTGGGTTGGTATTATTATTTTTTTACTTACTATGGCAACCGCTTTTATGGGTTATGTTTTACCGTGGGGGCAGATGAGCTTTTGGGGAGCAACAGTTATCACTAATTTATTTTCTGCCATTCCTGTGGTGGGAGAATCTATCGTAACTTGGCTTTGGGGTGGTTATTCGGTTGATAATCCTACTTTAAACAGGTTTTTTGTGCTACATTTTTTAATGCCCTTTGTAATTGTTGGTATTGTGCTTTTGCATTTAGTGGCTCTGCATCAAACTGGCTCAAATAATCCAAGTGGCGTGCCGATGAAATCAAAAAAAGATGCCATTCCGTTTCATCCATATTTTACCGTAAAAGATTTAGTTGGTTTTGTAGCTTTTTTCTTGGTTTTTGGTTATTTTTTATTTTTCTACCCAAATTCTTTAGGGCATCCAGACAATTACATTCCTGCTAACCCAATGGTAACCCCTGCTCACATTGTGCCCGAATGGTATTTCTTGCCTTTTTATGCTATTTTAAGAGCTGTACCCGATAAACTTGGTGGAGTTTTAATGATGTTTGGAGCAATCGTTTTATTGTTCTTCTTGCCATATCTCGATAAAAGTCCGGTTCGCTCTGGTGCTTATCGCCCACTCTTTAAAAAGTTTTTTTATTTATTTATTGTAAACTTTTGTTTGTTAGGTTGGCTTGGTAAATCACCTGCGGAAGGTTGGTATATTTTAGCTTCGCGCCTTTCTACTCTTTATTATTATGCCTATTTTTTATTGATTTTGCCTTTATTACCAAAATTTGAAAAAACTTTACCGCTACCGCAATCAATTGATCACCACTACAAACAAAATCATTAGTTTATGAAATTATTTTATTTTTTGTTTTTATCATCTATTTTGATTTTTAATTTTGCATTTGCTAGCTCTACCTCTTCATCTGTTGCTAACCCAACATATGCTCTTCATCCTAAACAACAAAAATGGAATTTTGATGGTATTTTTGGCAAATTCGATAAAGCATCTGCTCAAAGAGGTTATCAGGTTTATAAAGAAGTTTGTTCGGCTTGTCATGGTTTAAAATTGCTTTCTTATCGTAACCTTGCCACTATTGGTTTTAGTGAATCTGAAATTAAACAAATAGCTTCCGAATATTTAGTTTCTGATGGTCCAAATGATGATGGCGAAATGTTTGAAAGGGTTGGTTTGCCTTCCGATAAAATAACGGGGCCATATTTAAACGAGCAAGCAGCAAGATCTGCCAATGGCGGTGCCTATCCGCCCGATCTTTCGCTTATTATTAAAGCCAGACATGATGGAGCAAACTATGTTTATTCGTTGCTTACTGGTTATCAGCAAGCACCAGATGGTTTTGAGCTTGCTTCTGGTAAAAATCATCATCCTTATTTTGAGGGTAGGCAAATTGCTATGCCAGCACCTTTGGTGGAAGATGGGCAAATTGAATATAAAGATGGCACTTATGCCACTAAAGAGCAAATGGCTATTGATGTGGTTAATTTTTTGCAGTTTGCGGCCGAACCAGAAACTGAACACCGAAAAAAAATGGGAGTTCGCTCGATGTTATTTTTATTAATTCTTTTTGTTTTATTATTAATTGCCAAAAAAGCTGTTTGGCGCAATGTTAAATAACCATGACTTTTCAATTTAATACTCAAAACACCATTAAAGTTACCGAAATTTTGGCAAAATATCCAGCAGAACGAAAAAAATCTGCCATTATGCCTTTGCTTGATTTAGCTCAACGTCAAAATAATAATTGGGTTTCAAAAGATATTATTTTTTGTGTTGCTAATTTGGTTGAAGTGCCAGAAATAAGGGTTTATGAGGTAGCGAGTTTTTATACTATGTATAATTTAAAACCTGTTGGCAAATATTTATTGCAGTTTTGTAAAACTACCCCTTGTATGTTAAGAGGTATCGATCAAATTATTGCCGATTGTAAAGCTAAATTAGGTATCGATATTGATCAAACAACTATTGATAGTTTATTTACCATCAAAGAAGTAGAGTGTTTAGGGGCTTGTGTTAATGCTCCTGTGGTGCAGATAAACGACGATTATTGCGAAAATTTAACTTCTGAAAAATTTTTGCAAATACTTACTGATTTACAAAATGGGGCTTCTTTTCCAATAAAATCTTAACAATTCTATGGCCGGACACTCGCAATTTGCCAATATCAAACATCGCAAAGGAGCACAAGATATAAAAAAGGCAAAAATTTTCAATAAATTAATTCGAGAAATTACTGTTTCTGCTAAAGCTGGTCAGCCAGATCCTAATTTTAATGCACGTCTCAGAAATGCTATTATCGAAGCTAGAAATAACAATATGCCTAAAGATCGCATAGATGCAGCTATTAAAAAAGTAGTGATGGGCACCGACACTTCAAACTTTGAAGAAATTCGTTACGAAGGTTATGCTGTAGGTGGAGTAGCAATTATTGTTGAAGCCCTTACTGATAACCGCAATCGCACTGCTAGTGAGGTTCGGAGTATTTTTACCAAAATGGGCGGAAGCCTTGGTGAAACTGGTTCGGTGAGTTTTATGTTTAACAAAATTGGTTTGATTGAATTTGAGTCAAAAGTAGCAAGCGAAGAAGAAATGTTTGAAAAGGCTCTCGAATTTAAGGCAAGTGAGGTAGAATCTAGCCAAGAATCACATATTGTTATCACTACACCCGAAAATTTCATTAATACTCGAGATTCATTAATCGGTATTTATAATAATCCAACTTCTGCTAAACTTACTTGGCAAGCCACTAATTATATTGCGGTTAGCGATCTTGATATGGCAAAAAATATTGTCAAAATGATCGACCTTCTTGAAGATTGCGATGATGTGCAGTTAGTGGTTGGTAATTATCAATTTAGCCCAGAAATATTACAACAATTATAAAAATTTATGACTACAAACAAACAAACTTTATACGATAAAATTTGGCACCAGCACTTAATTCGTGACGATGGTAACAATAGTTTAATTTATGTTGATAGGCAATTAATCCACGAAGTAACTTCTCCACAGGCTTTTGAGGGCTTGCGTTTTACAAAAAGAAAAGTTAGAAATCCTAAAAATCATCTTGCGGTTGCCGATCATAATGTGCCAACCACTTCTGCTGATAGAGGCAAGGGTAGTAAAGGCATTTCTGAGCCAACCTCTCGCTTGCAAGTTGAAACCCTCGAGCAAAATTGCCAAGAATTTGGTATTCAATATTTCGATCTAGACAGCAAAAAACAAGGTGTGGTGCATATTGTTGGCCCTGAGCAAGGTTTTACCCAGCCTGGCATGGTAATTGTTTGTGGCGATAGCCATACTTCTACCCATGGTGCATTTGGAGCTTTGGCTTTTGGCATTGGCACTTCTGAAGTTGAGCATGTTTTAGCCACTCAAACCCTCATTCAAAAAAAAGCAAAAAATATGTTGGTGCAAGTTGATGGTGAATTGCCCATTGGTTGCACCGCTAAAGATATTATTTTAGCTATTATTAGTAAAATAGGCACTGCAGGAGCTACTGGTTTTGTGATCGAATATGCAGGTTCAGCAATTACTAGTTTATCTATGGAAGGTAGAATGACAATTTGTAATATGTCAATTGAAGCAGGAGCTAGGGCTGGTTTAATTGCTTCTGATATTACTACCATCAATTACTTGAAAAATAAACCTTTTTCACCACAAGGTAAACATTGGCAACAAGCCGTTGATTATTGGCTTTCATTATTTTCTGATGAAGGGGCATTTTATGATAAAAAAATTACCATAAATGCTAGTGATATTGCGCCGCAAGTAACTTGGGGAACAAGCCCAGAAGATTCTTTACCAATAACTTCTAATGTGCCTTTTGCTTCTGATTTTGCCGATAAATCTAAACAAGAAGCAGTGTTAAGATCTCTTGAATATATGGGTTTGGTTTCGGGCGAGTCTTTGCAAAAAATAACTATCGATAAAGTATTTATTGGCTCTTGTACCAACGGCAGAATCGAAGATCTTCGTTTAGCTGCTAAAGTTGTAGAAGGTAAAAAAGTTGCAAAAAATATCAAGTTAGCCATGATTGTGCCTGGTTCTGGTTTGGTAAAAGAACAAGCCGAAAAAGAAGGTTTAGATAAAATTTTTATTTCTGCTGGTTTTGAGTGGCGAGAACCTGGTTGCTCTATGTGTTTAGCTATGAATGCCGATAAATTGCAGTTTGGCGAAAGATGTGCCGCTACTTCTAATCGCAACTTTGAAGGCAGGCAAGGCAGAGGTGGCCGAACTCATCTGATGAGTCCGGCTATGGCTGCTGCTGCTGCTATTTATGGGCATTTGATCGATATAAGAAAAATTTCCTCATGAATTATATATTCCCTTTGGTTTTTTTGATGCTTGTTTTAACTTTTTCTTGCAAGCATCAAAAACTAGATAATTCTCTTTTTACACTATACCACGAAGCCTATAAAACCTTACAACAAGATGATTTTAAAGAAGCAGGTGAGAAATTTGAAAAAATACAAGAAGATTTTCCATTTTCACCTTGGGCAATTAAAGCAAAAACTATGTCGGCTTATGCTTATTATCGAGCCAACGAAAAATCTAAAACTCTACAAATAACCCAAGATTTTTTACAAACAAATTTTGGCAATCAATATACGCCTTATATGCTTTATTTACAAGGGCTTTGTTATCATGAAAAAATACCAAATATTTATCGATCGCAAGAAGATTCTGTTGAATCGATTAATATTTTTTCACAACTAATTACTCAATACCCAAATTCTATTTATTACACAGATACTCAAGAAAAACTTAAATTTGCCTACGAACATTTGGCTGCCTCTAAAATGGCAATTGGCAGATATCAACTTAAAAACAATAATTTTGTAGGGGCTTTAAGTAATTTTCAGAGTGTTCTTAATAATTATCCAACAACATCACAAACTCCAGAAGCTTATCGTCGATTAGCAGAAATTTATCTTAAACTCGGTCTTGAAAAACAAGCATGGGAAATACTGCATTTTAGCAATGAGAGTTTATAATAAAAATGTTGCAACATTTTTATACTTTTTATCTAAATTTTAGATGATATTTTAAGAAAAAAATAAAATAAATTTGCAATGCAACGAGTCTTGCAAAATAAAAAATTAAAAAGTGTAAAATTTGATTGAAATTTTATCGAATAGTATTTAAAATTATAAAATTATTTTAAAATTAATTTTATACCTATGACCAATTTCTTTCAAAGAATACTCTTTAAAATTTCTGGCGAAGCTCTAATGGGCGATCAACAGTTTGGTCATCATCCTGTGGCTATCGAAAAAATCTGTCACCAAATTATTTCTGCTTATAATTTGGGTTGTCAAATAGCTATTGTGGTAGGTGGTGGCAATATTTTTCGTGGTATTTCGCAAGTTGCTATGGGTACAGAAAGGGTTACGGCCGATTATATGGGCATGCTTGCCACTTGCATTAATGCTCTGGCATTGCAAAGTGCTCTTGAAAAAAAAGGTCTCGAAACCAGAATGCTCTCTGCTATTCCTATGAATAATATTTGCGAGCCCTATATTAAACGCAGAGCTTCTCGCCATCTTGACAAAAACCGCATTGTTATTTTTTCGGCCGGCACTGGTAATCCGTTTTTTACCACCGATACTGCTGCAGTTCTTCGGGCAATCGAAATGAAATGCGATGTTATTTTAAAAGGAACTCAAGTTGATGGTGTGTATTGTTCTGATCCTAAATTAAATAAAGATGCTGTCTATTATCAGCAAATAAGTTATCTTGACTTAATCAAACAAGATCTAAAAGTTATGGATCAAACCGCAGTTACTTTAGCTAAAGATAACAAGTTACCAATTGTGGTTTTTTCTATAAAAGAACCTAATTCTTTAGAGCAGGTTTTACAAAAAAAAGGCAAATTTACTATTATTAATTAAATAAATATTTTTATGATCGACCAACTTCTTGCCAAAGGCCGAAAAAAAATGGAAGATACTTTGCAAGTTTTTAAACAAGATCTTGCCAGTATTTCTACAGGTAGAGCTAATCCTAGTTTGCTTGATACTGTTAAAGTTGAGATTTATGGCTCATTTTTACCTCTTAATCAATTAGCAAATATAACAACATCAGAAGCTACTTCACTTATCGTGCAGGTGTGGGATAAATCTAACATTAAATTAGTTGAAAAGGCAATAATTAATGCTAATTTGGGTTTTAATCCTTTGGTTGATGGCACAAATCTACGAATTGCTGTGCCAAAATTAAGTGAAGAACGTAGAAAAGAGTTGGTTAAACTCGCTAAAAAATATGCCGAAGATAAAAAAATTGCTACCAGAAATATTCGCCGAGATGTTTTAGATGAATTCAAAAAACACGAAAAAGAGCTTGGTAAAGATCAGGGGCATGGTTTTAATGATTTGGCTCAAAAACTTACCGATGAATTTATTAAAAAAATCGATGAAACCTTATTGATAAAAGAAAAAGATTTAATGAAAATATAGCTACTTAAATTTATGTTTAGCTTGCTAAAAAAAACACCTAAAGCTTTTAATTTAAAAGATTTAAAGCATGTTGCCATTATTATGGATGGTAATGCTCGCTTTGCCAAAAGCAAGGGTTTGCCACTGCAAATAGGGCATAAAATGGGTGTTGAAAATATCAAAAATATTGTTGATTATTCGCTAGAAATTGGCTTGCCATATTTATCGCTTTATGCTTTTTCTTCAGAAAATTGGTGCAGACCGCCACAAGAAGTTGCTTATTTAATGGAGTTGCTCGAAAATTACCTCGATAACCAGTTAAATAAATTGCTTGAAAGAAATATTAAATTATTAATTTGTGGTAATTTATGTAAAGTAAGTGCTAATTTACAGCAAAAAATTGCTTTAGCAGTTGAAAAAAGTAAAAACAATACTGCTCTTACTTTAAATATAGCTTTTTCTTATAGTGGTCGGCAGGAAATTTTAGATGCTATAATAAAAATTCAGCAAGATTTATCTGTGCAAAAACTAGATCTATCCCAATTAAACCAAGAGATTTTTACAAATTATTTGTATCAGCCACAAATTCCCGATCCAGATTTGCTAATTCGTACTGCTGGCGATTTGAGAATTAGCAACTTTTTTTTGTGGCAAATAGCCTATACAGAGCTTTATTTTGTTAACAAATTTTGGCCAAGCTTTTCTGCTCTTGATTTAGCAAAAGCTATTATTAATTTTAATCAACGAACCAGAAAATATGGCATCAGAGCATAACTCAAAAATAGTTTTTTATTGGCAAAAAATTCTCAATTTTTTTGAAAAAATTGATCCTTCTAATAACTTGAAAAAGCGATTTTTAATGGCTTTTTTACTTATTCCATTAGCAGTTATTGCCATTTTTTTTGCTCCAAATTTATTTTTATTTTTAACATTAAGTGTTGCTTTTTTAATGACTTACGAATGGGTAGGCATTACCAAGTTTGCCAAAAATCAGCAAAGATGGTTGTTTTTAGGTTTTTTATATGTGGTTATTCCTTTATTTTCGGTACTGAAAGTTTATCATCTTAAATCTTGCACATTGTCTGAAAACTCTACTTCTACTTCTGGGGCATCGATTGTGTTTTGGATGTTTAGCATTATTTGGGCAACCGATATTTTTGCTTTTTTTGCTGGCAAATATTTTGGCGGACCAAAAATTGCATCTAGTATTAGTCCAAATAAAACTTGGGCTGGTTTGCTTGGTGGGGTGATAGCGAGTTGTTTAATTGGCGGAGTTTCAGGGTTGATCTTTCCAGGAAATATGCTGTTTTTTATTGTGATTAGCGGATTTTTATCGGTTATTGAGCAGATAAGTGATTTTTTAGAATCAAAAATTAAAAGAATGTTCGGTGTAAAAGATTCAAGCCATATTATTCCAGGGCACGGTGGAGTGCTTGATAGGCTTGATGGTCTTACTTTAGTTGCTCCAATGGTGTGGCTTTTTACCAGTATTTTTGCTAAACAATTTGGTATTGCCATATGCTAGAAAATTCAGATACACTAATTATTGCAGGGCATAAATTTAATTCAAGATTACTAGTTGGCACTGGCAAATATGCTAGTTTTGAACTAACCAAAATGGCTATCGAAGCCTCTGGTGCCGAAATTGTAACTGTTGCAGTGCAAAGAGTAAATTTGCAAAATAGTCAAGAGCCAATGTTGCAAGATTATCTTGATCCTAAAAAATACACTTATTTACCAAATACCGCAGGTTGTTATACTGCTGCCGATGCTGTTCGAACTCTCAGGCTTGCTCGAAGTGTAGGAGGTTGGAATTTAGTTAAACTCGAAGTTTTAACGAACGATAAAACTCTTTATCCAAATGTGATGCAAACCATAGAAGCAGCAAAAAGTTTGGTTGCCGATGGTTTTGAAGTGATGGTTTATACTTCTGATGATCCTGTGGTGGCAAAAGAGCTTGAAAGTATCGGGTGTTGTGCTATTATGCCTTTGGGGGCTCCTATTGGTTCTGGTTTAGGAATTCAAAACCGCTTAAATATTGAGTTTATTGTTGAAAATGCTAAAGTCCCAGTGTTAATTGATGCTGGAGTTGGCACTGCCTCTGATGCAACAATTGCTATGGAAATTGGCTGTGATGGAGTTTTAATGAACACTGCTATTGCCAAAGCAAAAAATCCTATTTTAATGGCAAAAAGTATGAAGTTAGCAATTGAGGCTGGCAGAATGTCTTTTTTGGCGGGCAGAATGCCTAAAAGTCAATTGGCATCAGCCTCTAGCCCCCTAGAAAATTGGGCTCGCTAATTAAATAACAATGCCAAAAAATTCGCATAATATCTTCTTGACAACAAAAATAATTAAATTAAACTTTTTAAACTAGTAACTGCAATCACCAAAATAAAAACAATCACCAAAATATGTTGCATCAATTTCATTCTAGCATTTTAAGAGCCTACGATATTCGAGGTATTTATCAAGAAACTCTACATAACCTAGATGCCTTTTTTATTGGCAAAAGTTTTGCCACAATTTTGCATCAAAATAACTATAAAAACATCGTGGTTGCCTGCGATGGCAGAGCAAGTTCCCCTGCTTTAAAACAAGAGCTTATCAATGGTCTTGTAAGTTGCGGTATCAATGTTTTTGATGTTGGTTTAGGGCCTACTCCTTTGCTTTATTTTGGGGTTTATCATCAGCAAGCCGATGCTGGCATCATGATTACTGGTTCGCATAACCCTAAAAATCATAATGGGTTTAAAATGATGCTAAAAAACAAGCCATTTTTTGGTGAACAAATTTTACAGCTTGCCGAAATTGTTAAAAATAATAATTTTATTGTTGGTAGTGGCTCGGTGCATAAAATCAATATTATGCAAGCCTACATCAGCAGACTATTGCTCGATTTAAATATTACTAAACCACTAAAAATTGCTTTTGATGCTGGTAACGGTGCTACAGGTGAGGTTTTAGAGCAGTTAAGTAAGCAACTGCAAGAGCAATTTTCTTGTGAAACAATTTTGCTTTATACAAAAATTGATGCTAATTTTCCTAATCATCATCCCGATCCTGCGGTGCCAGAAAATTTAGCTGATCTTGTTGATTGTGTGCTAAAAAATAATTGTGATGTGGGTATTGCTTTTGATGGCGATGGTGATAGAATTGGTGCAGTTGATAATGAAGGACACATTATTTATGGCGATCAGTTAATGGTTTTTTATGCTCAAGATGTTTTAGCTAACAACCCTTCTGCCACAATTATTGCCGATGTGAAAGCGAGTGATAAACTTTTTTCTGCCATCAAAAATGCAGGTGGCAATGCTTTGATGTGCAAAACTGGCAACACTTTTATCAAACATAAAATGCAAGAAACCAAAGCAATGCTTGCAGGAGAAATGTCTGGGCATATCTTTTTTGCCGATAAATATTATGGTTTTGATGATGCTTTATATGCCAGCATTCGCTTACTAAATATTATAAGCAACAGCAATATTTCTTTGGCAGAAAAATTAAAACAACTTCCTATTAGTTATGCTACCTCCGAAATTAAAATTGAAACCAACGAAGAAGATAAATTTGCTATTGTGCAGTTTTTACAAAATAAACTCAATGTTAATAAGCAAAATTTTAACAACATAGATGGTATTAGAGTTAGCAATAAACATGGTTGGTGGTTGCTTCGAGCATCTAATACTCAAGCCCTTGTAGTAGCGAGATGCGAGGGTGATTCGCCAGCATCGTTGCAGTTTTTAAAAAATGAGTTAAAACAATATTTACAAAGCTTGCCAAGTCATTTTTGCTTTAATATTCCAACCGAACTTAATTAAATTATTCATGATACAACCTATCGTAGGTATTTTGCCTGATTTTTGCTTAGGCTCAAAAGAAAAGGGCTACTCTGCTTATAATTACTATGCTTTAAGGCAAAATTATGTTGATGCTATTAATCAAAATCAGGCGACGGCACTTATTTTTACTTATAATTATCAAGCAATAGAGCAGTATTTGAGTTTAATTGATGGTTTATTAATTGTTGGGGGCAATATGGATATTCACCCAAATCGCTACCAAGAACCAGAAATTCATCCAAAAACTAAACTAAATCTTACTCGAGAAAATTTTGAATTTCGCTTGGTAAGTGAGGCGGTAAAAAATGAAAAATTACCTATTTTTGGTATTTGCAACGGTATGCAGTTGTTAAGTATTTTGCATGATGGCAAAATTATTCAGCATATTCCAGATAACCCTAGTTTTATCAATCATGAACAAAGTAACTTGCCAGATTTTGCTAATTATCAGCCCTATCATCAAATAAATATTAAGCCCCACTCAAAACTGGCCAAAATTGTGCAAGAAACTAGTTTTTCAGTAAATTCTTCGCATCATCAAGCAGTGCAAAGCACTAATCTTATGGTTTCCGCCACTGCTTCTGATGGCATTATTGAGGCAGTAGAAGATTCTCACCGCGATTTTTATTTAGGTGTGCAGTGGCATCCAGAATTTTTAACCAATAAGCACGACAACAAAATTTTTCAATCTTTTGTTTTGTCTTGTAAAAACTACCATCAAAATAAACAATGTTAAAACCAATAAGAATCGCCAAAGTTATTGCCCAATCTGGCAAATGCTCTCGCAGAGAAGCCGAATCTCTCATTTTAGAAGGCAGGGTGCAAGTAAATGGTGTGGTTATTTCTAGTCCTGCTACTTTTATTTCAGATGAATCTATCAAAATTGATGGCAAGTTGCTAAATAACAAGCCTCAAGCTACTCGTTTGTTTTTGTTTTACAAGCCTGTTGGTTGTATTTGCACCCACCAAGATCCAGAAAATCGCACTACTATTTTTTCGTTATTGCCCAAAAATTTACCTAGGTTGGTAAGTGTTGGGCGTCTCGATTTTAACACTGAAGGTCTTATTTTATTTACCACTAACGGCAGTTTGGCAAGGTTTTTTGAATTGCCAAAAAACAAACTAATACGCACCTATAAAGTGAGAGTTTTTGGCAATGTTGATGAAAAAAAACTGCAAAGATTAGCAAAAGGCATCACCATCGAAAATGTTCGATATAAGCCAATTAAGGCAGTTATTGATAGCCAAAGTGTTTCTAATGCATGGCTCACCGTAAATTTAACCGAAGGTAAAAACCGCGAAATTCGCAAAATTATGTTGCATCTTGGTTTGCAAGTAAGCAGGCTCATCAGAATTGGTTATGGCAATTTTAATTTAGGCGAAATGAAGCCTCTCGATATTATTGAAGTGGCAAAAAAGAATATACCAAAAATTATCGATGCTGTTTGATAGAAAATTATTATTTTACAATCATTTTCGACAATTATCTTTATTAAAACAAAATGCTTTTTTGTATCAAGAAGTTGCTAGACAAATGCTTGATAATTTGCAAATTTATCGGCAAAAATTTAGCAAAATTTTAATTATTGGCGATAAACTAGGCAACATCAAACAAGGTTTGCTTGATTTGGGATACACAAGCAACAACATCTTTAGTCAATTTGATGATTTATTATTTGATGAAGAAAATTTAGCAGAAGTTGATTTTTCGGGCAATTTTACCGATGGTTTTGATTTAGTTATTAGTTTATTAAGTTTGCATTTTATTAATAATCCACCTAGTTTTTTACAGCAAGTAAAACAATTATTAAAAAAAGATGGCTTATTTTTGGCTAGTTTTTTTGGCGAAGAACATTTGCCCGAATTATTTTTAGCCACACAGCAAGCAGAAAATTTTTTATATCAACGAGTTTCTGCCAGAATGCCCCCACTTATTGGTCTTAAAACTGCCACTCATTTGCTTGTCAAAGCAGGTTTTGCATCGCCTCTGGCAATGCTTGATGTGATGAAAATTCAATATTCGCAACTAAAACAACTACTGCAAGATTTAAAAATTATGGGTTGTAGCAATATTTTATTTGCTAGGCCAAAAAATTTTATCACTAAAAATTTTTTACAAGCTATTGAAAAATTTTACCCACAACAGCCAAACTCAACATATTTAGCCAGTTTTTCTGTTATTTATTTATCGGGCAGATAATTTTATAAAGAGTTATTATAAGCAATATCTGTGCTTTAATGGTTGCAACTTTCATTTATATTAATAAAATACCTGCACTAAATATTAGAATTAATTTTCTAGCCTAATTAATGCCAAATAAACCTAGATAAATACATGACAAAATTTGGAATCGAAGAAATAGAAAAACTTCTTGAAAGTGCTAACCTTAATTTTTTAATTGGCTCTGGTGCTTCAAGGCCATTTTTGGAGACCTTGCAAGATATAGAAAAAGTGATGGATGCTTTTGATAACAAAGATGGGTTTGGCAATGATCAAACAGATCAAGAAATTTTACAAATTATAGAAGCCTCGATTAAACATCATTATTTCACAAAATGCATTGAAAAAAATTTAGAATTAATAGAAAATTTTTGTAAAGATGAAACTTCTGACAGATATAGCGTTAGCAATAATTACAAAATATTTTTAGAATCACTACAGACAATTTTATCAAAAAGACCAAATAATTACCCAAAACAAGTAAATTTATTTACCACTAATATTGATATTTTTCTTGATTTAGCTCTAGAAGAGTGTTCGTTAAGCTTTAATGATGGCTTTTCTGGTAGAATGAACCCGAAGTTTGGAACAGAAAATTTTCATAATATAATTAACAAGGTTTCAAGCTATTATGATTATCAATCAACCCTGCCTTTGTTTAATTTGTTTAAGCTACATGGAAGCTTAAATTGGAAGCGTGACGAAGATAAAGCAAATATTTATTATGATAATCGTTTGAGTGCGGTTGCAGAATTGCAAAAATACCAGTTATCAAAAGACATTTCGGTTGAATGCTTTGATGACGAGGGAAAATTCTATGGCTTTTCAAAGATTTATGACGCAGCAAAAGAAAAAGCAACAGCACAAGAAAAAACAATTAAAAATAGCGATCCAATAACAAAATTCATTACATCTTATAATAAGCTTGTCATGATTAACCCCAATAAAGACAAGTTTAAAGATACAACTCTTAAAGTTCATTATTATGAATTATTAAGAATGTTTTCTAACAATATTGATAAAGAAAATGCCGTTTTATTTGTTTTTGGATTTTCTTTTGCCGATGAGCATATTCGTGAAATAGTCAATAGAGCAGTAAAATCAAACCCAACATTGTTGGTGGTTATTTTTGCTTATAGTGAGGGTGACGAAAAAACAATAGGGAATTTAATAAACGGTCAAAATGTTGTTTTTGCAAGCAGGGAGAGCGAAGAAAAATTTGACCTTAAGACAATTAACGAAAACTTTTTTAAGAAAACAGCCGAAAAACTAAAAAAACCAAAAAACACAAAAGAAGATTCTTATGCTTCAGAAAAAACTAAAATTAAAGAAAATTCCAACACTAAAACAGGTGGTGAAGATGGAAAATAATCCAGCTTTATATATCGGAAAAGTTGAGGCGGTTCGTGGAAGGTTGGTGGAAATTAATGTTCATAAAGCAAAAAATTCGCCGCATTTAATTTTTAATGGTAAAATCATCAAAGGCGTTTCGGTTGGTAGCTATGTTAAAATTTGCAAAGGCTTTCAAGAGCTTATTGGTAAAGTTGATGAAGAATTTATAACTGAAAATAAACTAATTTCTCAAAAAGATTACAAGCAAGAAAAAGAAAGAATTAAAAGAATTTTAAAGCTTAGTTTGGTTGGTTATTTTGAAAGTGACAATTTTAAGCAAGGTATAAAAGAGTTACCGTTGCTTGATAATGAAGCATTTCTTTTGGAAGAAGATGAGTTTAATGCTGTTCATAATTTTATTAAAAAATTTAAAGATAATGATGGTAAAAAGGTTGATGATACTCCGCTAAAAATTGGTGTTTTATCAAATGAAAAAGGCTTACCTGTTGAAATTGGCGTTAACAGCTTATTTGCCAGCCATATTGGCATTTTTGGCAATACAGGAAGCGGAAAATCTTACACTCTCGCCAGTTTATATTATCACTTATTTCAAAAATATGGTGATAATGATGAATTTAAAAAGAATGCCAAATTTCTTTTGATTGATTTTAATGGCGAATACTCAAAAGCAATTACGGCAGAAAGCGACAAAGAAGTTTATGAGCTATCTACAGGAGAAAGTGGATCGACAAACAAATTTCCAATAAAAGAAGAGCAAATTAAAGATGTTGAATTTTGGTCTATTTTACTTGAAGCAACTAAGGCAACGCAAAAGCCATTTTTAGAAAGAGCTTTTGATTGGAGGTGGGAAGTTAAGGAAAAGGAGTACAAAACAATATTTGAATTTGATTGCAATAATATAAAAGCAACAATTGAAAAAATTCTATTTCTTCTGATAGAGAAAAAAATAGAAAGACCAGAAATAATCAAATTTCTTAGCGATTGTAACCAGTGCTTTATTCAATATCCACTAAATAATACTAAAAATTCCTTAAAAGAATTTTTGCTAGGCGGAGGTAATATAGATTATTATGTTGAAAAAAATCCTCCATGTACATCCTGCAATAAAAATAAATGTTATTCTAATGGTCAGGCTTGTTTTGAATCATCTTTTCAGGAAAAAATCAAATTAGATAACATCTGTTGCAAAATAGATGATCTTGGAAAAATTAGGCTAGGAATTGTTTTTAAATATTATGACGAGTTAGCAAGAAAAGATTTAAATTCTGAACATATCTCTCCGCTTCTAAAAAGATTAAAGAAAATTGAAGATTTAGATAAAATTATAACAATAGAAAAAACTTCTCAAACAACAGGGGAAGGCACTAAAACTCAAGATAACAAAAAAAATCTAACCATCATTTCTCTTCATGATGTAAAGCAAGATATGAAAAAGGTTTTTCCGCTTCTTGTTGCTAATCAATATTATGCAGAAAAGAAAAAAGAAAACAACAAAGAAAAATACCTCAATATCATAATTGACGAAGCTCACAACATATTATCTGACAATTCCAAAAGAGAGAGTGAAACTTGGAAAGATTATCGCCTAGAAACTTTTGAAGAAATAATCAAAGAAGGTAGAAAATTTGGAGTTTTTCTCACAATTGCCAGTCAAAGACCATCCGACATTTCAGACACTATCATTTCTCAATTGCATAATTATTTTTTGCATCGGCTTGTAAACGAAAAAGATATTTTGGCAATTGGCAAAACTGTTTCTTATTTAGATAAAATTTCTTTTGAATCGTTGCCAATTCTTCCAACTGGATCTTGCATTTTGGCTGGGTTAAGCGCACAAATTCCTGTTATTATTGATGTTGATAAAATTAGCGATGATTTTGAACCAGATAATAAAACAATAATACCAACTAATTATTGGGTGGATGATCCCGATCCTAAAAACTAGCAATAATTGATGAAACGGCAGAAAAATTAAAATTTTTGATAGAAACTTTGTGCATCATTTTTTTAAATTTTGCAAGAGAGGGGGGATAAGTTAAGCCAAAAAAGACTTGGTTGATAAAATTAATATGGCGGATGAGGTGAGATTCGAACTCACGGTAGGTTTGAGCCTACGGCAGTTTTCAAGACTGCTGCCTTAAACCGCTCGGCCACCCATCCGCATATTGAAAGCTATGGCAGAAAAGCCACAAGCTAATAGTGGTGCCTAAAGGCGGAATCGAACCACCGACACAAGGATTTTCAGTCCTTTGCTCTACCGACTGAGCTATTTAGGCAAAAACACTACTTGGTTAAAATTTTAACAACTAAAATTAATTCTAGCAAGTGTTTTTTTTATTTTTTTATCAAAATTGTATTCTAAATTTACTTACTCATCGTTTTTTATTTCTTCTGGCTGGTTATTTTCGGTAACTTGTGCCACAATTACCAAGGCTGGTTTGATTAGACGATCGGCAATTTTATAGCCTGCCTGAATTACCTGCAAAATTTCACCATCTTTGGCAATGTTTGGTTGAGTTGGAACTTGTGATAAAGCTTCGTGTAGGTTATGATCGAACTGCTCATTTAGTGGAAAAATTCTGGCAACTTTATGTTTTTCGAGAATTTTGATGAGTTCTTTTTTAGTCATGTCAACTGCTATAGCATAGTTTTTTATGGCTTCATTTTTTTCTATTTCTTGCTGTGGGCAATTATCGTTTGCCATAAAAAAGTTTTCAACTACCGAAGAAAGATCGGAAACAAAATTAGTGATAGCAAATTGATGAGTTTTTTCTTTTTCTTCTTGAGATCGTTTTTTGAAGTTTTCGAAATCGGCAAAGCTACGCAGTAATTTTTGATTTAATTCGCTAATTTGTTGTTGTTGCTCGGTAATTTTTTGTTGTAAAATTTCAATTTCACTTTCAATAGATTGTGATTGCTCGTTGTTTTGAGATTCTTGTTGTAAAGAATCAGAAATATTTTCGTTAGACATATTTTTTGGTTGTTTTTTGTTTCATGTTGTTTTATACTAAAAAAAACTTGACGATAATTTTTGTTTAAGATTATAATGATTTTTAAAAAATTTTTCAAGTAATTTAATGCCTTTTTATCAATAAAATTTATGAGCAACTTATCAGATAATTTAAATTTGCATCAAAGCTATTTAATTCCAATGGTTATTGAGCAAACTCCAAGAGGCGAAAGATCTTTTGATATTTATTCAAGGCTGTTAAAAGAGAGAATAATTTTTTTATGTGGCCCAGTAAACGATCAAGTTTCAACCTTAATTGTGGCTCAATTATTGTTTTTAGAGGCTGAAGATCCAAAAAAAGATATCTTTTTTTATATTAATTCGCCAGGAGGCGTAGTTACTTCTGGTTTGGCGATGTATGATACAATGCAGTTTATTAAACCAGATGTCAATACTTTATGCATTGGGCAAGCTTGTTCGATGGGTTCGTTATTATTATCGGCTGGAGCCCCTGGTAAAAGATTTTCATTGCCTAATTCACGTATCATGATTCATCAGCCAAGTGGCGGTTTTCAAGGGCAGGCAACCGATATTGAAATTCATGCCCAAGAAATTTTATCGCTTAAAAAAAGATTAAACGAAATTTATGTAAAACACACTGGGCAAAAGCTTTCCGTTATTGAAAAAGCAATGGAAAGAGATAATTTTATGAGTGCCAACAAAGCTTTAGAATTTGGTTTAATCGATCAAATTCTTGATAAACGACCAATCTAATATAATTCCTTAATGATGAAAAAATATAACGACAAAGATTTGCATTGCTCTTTTTGCGGCAAATCTCAGCACGAAGTAAAAAAACTTATTGCAGGTCCCACCGCTTTTATTTGTAACGAGTGCATAGAACTTGGTATGGATATTTTAAGACAAGAGCAAAAAAAATCTCCCCTTTTTTCTACCGCAGGCAATAAACCAACTCCACAAGAAATTGTTAAAATCTTAAACGAATTTGTAATTGGGCAAGATTATGCTAAAAAAGTCTTGGCAGTAGCTGTTTATAATCATTACAAAAGAATCGATTTTAATTCTAATACTGATGGTTTAGAGGTTAATAAATCTAATATTCTCATGATTGGTCCCACAGGTTGTGGCAAAACTTTACTTGCTCAAACTTTGGCTAAAATTCTTGATGTTCCTTTTGCTATTGCCGATGCCACTTCTCTTACCGAAGCTGGCTATGTGGGTGACGATGTTGAAAACATCATTTCTCGTTTATTGCAGGCGGCTAATTTTGATATTGAAAAAACCCAACGAGGCATTGTTTACATAGATGAAATTGATAAAATCGCAAGAAAAGTTGAAGATAATTCAAAACGCGATATTTCTGGCGAAGGAGTTCAGCAAGGTTTGTTAAAAATTATTGAAGGCACAATAGCTTCGGTACCAACTCAGCCAGGGCGAAAATCTACCCAACAAGAATATGTGCAAATAGATACTCACAATATTTTATTTATTTGTGCGGGTGCTTTTGCTGGTCTTGAAAAAATTATTGCCTCAAAAGGAGTTGGTTCTTCTATTGGTTTTACTGCTGAAATTAAAGATAAAAACGATAATTCTACTCAAAAAGATGTTTTTCGCAGTGTTGAACCAGATGATTTAATCAAATATGGTTTAATTCCTGAAATTGTAGGCAGATTGCCAATTTTAGCACCACTTGATGGCTTGACTGCTGATGATTTAAAACAAATTTTAGTTGAGCCAAAAAATTCTCTTGTAAAACAATACAAGCATTTATTTAATCTCGATAAAGTTGATTTACAATTTAGCGACGAAGCTTTAAATGCTATTGCTAAAAAAGCTATCGATCGTAAAACTGGAGCGAGAGGTTTAAGGGCTATAGCCGAATCTATTTTACTTGAAGCTATGTATATTATTCCAACGCAAAAAAATATTAAATCAATGTTGGTTACCCCAGAAACTTTACAACATCATAATCTTAAAACCGAATATTTATCCGATACAGAGTTTGAAGAAAAAGAGAGAAAAAATCAAATTTCATTATTAAATAACAAAGAATCTAAAGAATTAAATTAATATTTCATCAATAATTTGTAGAAAATGGCATAATATCAATATTGACAATGTATTTTTATTAATTTAAGATAGTTTCAAAATATCAAAAAGATTAGCAATGTTTAATAATTTAAACTCTAAAAGTGCAACTTAAATATGAATTTTCAATTAAAAATTTGATACAAATTCTTATCTTAAAATATCTAAACAAGAAATAAACAATATAATCAATATGCCCAAAACTACTAAAAAAAACACTAAAAATCAAGAAATTTTAGCTCATCATCAAGGCAAAACTCAAAAAGAAATAGAGGCTCTTAACTTTCATACACAAGGTAAACCTGGTAAAGTTGGCATGCATGCTACTAAACCACTAAATACTCAACGAGAATTAGCTTTGGCATATTCCCCAGGTGTGGCTGTTCCTTGTCTTGAAATTGCTAAAAATCCAGATTTAGCCTATGAATACACTGCTAAAGGCAATTATGTGGCCGTTATTTCTAATGGCACAGCGGTTTTAGGCTTGGGTAATTTAGGAGCTCTTGCAAGTAAGCCTGTTATGGAAGGAAAATCGGTTTTGTTTAAAAGATTTGCCGATATAGATTCTGTTGATATCGAAGTTGCCACCGAAAATGTTGAAGAATTTATCAATGCTGTCAAATATTTAGGTCCAACTTGGGGCGGTATTAACCTGGAAGATATAAAAGCTCCCGAGTGTTTTATTATTGAAAGCAAATTGCGTGAAGTTATGGATATTCCAGTGTTTCACGACGATCAACACGGCACAGCAATTATTTCGGCTGCAGGTATTTTAAATGTGCTTCATCTTACTGGTAAGAAATTTGAAAAAATTAAAGTAGTGGTAAATGGAGCAGGTGCTGCTGGAATTGCTTGTTTAGAGTTGTTAAAAGCAATGGGTTTGCCTCATAATAATGCGGTTTTATGCGATACTCAAGGAGTAATTTATCAAGGGCGAACCGCTGGCATGAATCAATGGAAATCTGCCCATGCGGTAAAAACAAATTTACGTACTTTAGCCGATGCAATGAATGGTGCCGATGTTTTTTTAGGGCTTTCGGTAAAAGGAGCGGTAACTAAAGAAATGGTTAAATCAATGGCAAAAGATCCTGTGATTTTTGCCATGGCGAACCCAGATCCAGAAATTACTCCAGAAGAGGTTCATGCTACTCGAGACGATGCAATTGTGGCAACAGGTAGAAGCGATTACGAAAATCAAGTAAATAATGTGATGGGCTTTCCTTATATTTTTAGAGGCGCTCTTGATGTGCGGGCTTCTACTATTAACGAAGAAATGAAAATTGCTGCCGTGAAAGCATTGGCAAATTTAGCTCGGCAACCTGTACCAGATGAGGTTATTAAAGCTTATGGCGGTAGAGAAATGAAGTTTGGCAAACATTATATCATTCCAACCCCTTTTGATTCTAGATTAATTCATACTATTCCTGTAGCGGTTGCTAAAGCTGCGGTTGAAACCAAAGTGGCTAAAAAACCAATTACCAATTGGAACGATTACACCAAGCAATTGCAGGCCAGAAGAGATCCTTCGGTTAATAGTTTAAGTTTGATTTTTGAAAAACTCAAGGCTTCGCCAAAAAATATCATTTTTGCCGAAGGTGAACAGGCAGAAATTATCAAAGTTGCTAGTATGTGGCGAGATAACGGCTACGGTAAGCCAATTTTAGTAGGTAAGCAGGCAAAAATTTTAGAAAGAATGCAAGAATTTAGCATCGATCCTGCTGGCATTGAAATTTTTAATGCTTCAATCTCCGAAGAAAACACTAAATTTAGCAAATATCTTTATGAAAAGCTCCAGCGAAAAGGCTTTTTACAGTCTGATTGTTTACGCATGATAAAAACCGATCGCAATGTTTTTGCAGCTTCTATGCTGGCTTGCGGCCATGGAGATGCCCTAATTACAGGGCTTACAAGAGGTTATAGTAAATCGCTACACGATATTTGGCAAGTGCTTAAAAACAAGCCAAATCAAATTATTATGGGTATGTCAATGGTTATTTCAAAGGGTAAAACCATTTTTATTGCCGATACTGCTTGCTCCGAACTTTCTTCATCTGAATATCTAGTGCAAATTGCCATTCAAACCGCAAGTAAAGTACAAGATATGGGTTATGAGCCAAGAGTGGCTTTTTTATCTTTTTCTAATTTTGGCAGTGCTCTAAAAACCGAGTCGCAACGCATTAAAAAAGCAGTAGAGTCGCTTGACGAAATGCAAAAAACTCAAAAAATAAACTTCGAATACGATGGCGAAATGACGGCTGATGTTGCTTTAAACCCAGATAAAATGGCAAAATACCCATTTTGTAGACTTACTGCGCCTGCCAATATTTTAATTTGTCCTGGTTTACATTCGGCAAGTATTGCTACCAAAATGCTAGAAACAGTTGGAAACTGCACAGTAATTGGGCCAATTCTTAACGGATTTGAAAAATCGGTGCAAATTATTACTATGCAATCTAGTATTAACGATATTTTGAATATGTCGGCAATTGCTGCTGTTGATAACATTAAAAAATAACTTATGGCAGATCAACCAGCATTTGATGTTAATTTAGCTTTTCGTTTAGCAAAAATGTCTTCTGGCGACGGTGGCGGTGGTGGCGGTGGCGGTTCTGCCGCTCATATGCCAATTCCAGGTGGCGAAGGCGAGATGGGGGCGGTTGGAGGTAGTCCTTTACACGACATGGTAAGTAATTGGTTTGATTGTTTAGCTGAAATGGGTAAATTTCCTGGGGTTTTTGCCGACTGGACAGAAAATGCACTTGATTCTTTAGTTTCTGGTGCTGTCGCTGGAATTGATTCTTCTTTGCTCGATCATTTAGCAAATGGTTTTAAAAAAATGGTTCTTAATGTAGAAATGCACGGTTTACAGCCGATTTCTGGTATAAATGAAATGCTTTTAAAAAGTCTAGGAACTTCCGTTGTACCAGGTTTTATTAATCCAAAAAATGAAGGTCGATAATTTATGCAAAATAAAGTTTATATCTATCAATCTAAAAAATCTGCAATGCAATCTGGTAAAAAAACATCTTATTGGTTAATTGGTTTTGTCAATTCTAATGCTAGGCGATCTATCGATTCTTTAATGGGCTGGGTTTCTTCAGCAAATACCGATTTACAAGTATCTTTTAAGTTTACTTCGCAGCAACTAGCAATTGAATTTGTTAAGCAAAAAGGTTGGTCTTATGAAGTGATAGAAAATTTATCAAACACTACAATTAAGCCAAAATCTTATGCTAGTAACTTTACCAATTAGATGCATTTTTAAAATTTTTGATAAATCAATAAAAAGTACTTGCAACTTTGTTTAAAAAATTTTAATTTGTTTTTTTGATGGTAAAAAAGTATTTTTTATTTAAATTGAAAACATTATGAAAACCAAAAAAACCCAAAAAAGTCAAGCTAAAAATCTTAAAAAAGTTGAAAACAATAATTTAGCTTACCGTAATTTTATTGATTTGAGCTTGCTTACTAGCCAAGATATTAAGCAAATTTTAGATTTGGCATGTGATGTTAAAAAAAACAAGCAAAAATATTTGCAAGCATTACAAAATAAAAACCTGATGATGATTTTTGAAAAACCATCTACCAGAACTAGAGTTTCGTTTGAAGTGGCTATGAATCAGCTTGGTGGTTTGGCAATTATCACTAATAAAAATGATTTACAGTTAGGCAAAGGCGAAACCATTGCTGATACTGCTAAAGTTTTATCTCGATATGTTGATTTTATCATGATTCGTTCTAATTCTCACTTGTCTATTACCGAAATGGCTGAAAATGCTTCAATTCCGGTTATTAACGGTTTGTCTGATTTTTCTCATCCTTGTCAAATTTTAGCATCTATCTTAACTATCCAAGAAAAATTTGGTGATATTAAAGGTAAAAAAATAGCTTGGTGTGGCGATCAAAACAATGTTTTAAACTCCTATATCCATGCTTGTAAATTGCTCGAATTTCAACTTTATATTGCCTCGCCAGAAGAGCTAGATTTTTGTAAAAAAGAAATATCTAAAGCTCATAAACAAGGAGCTGATATTCATCTTTATCATAATATTAAAACCGCAGTAAAAGATGCTGATGTGATTATTACCGATACTTGGGTTTCGATGGGTGAAGATGCTGAATATAACGATGCGGTAAGGCAGCGAAAAATTAATTTACTAGAGCCTTTTCAGGTTAATGCAAAAATAATGAAATTAGCTAAAAAAAATGCTTTATTTAGTCATTGTTTGCCAGTATATCGTGGTTTTGAAGCAACTTCTGATGTTGTAGATAGTAAATCTTCCATTGTTTTTGACGAAGCTGAAAACAGGCTACATATACAAAAAGCAATTTTATTATGGTGTTATTTTTCTCAAAATAACTCAAAATAATCATTCTTGTATTATTTTTGATTGTTATTTTTAGATATTAATCAATGCTTATCAATAATGATTAATTAAAAATTATTTTGTTATGTTTAAAAGTGATTTCAAAAAAACTGCCTTTTCATTAATTGAATTATCGGTGGTGGTGTT